>NZ_JAKSYN010000115.1:0-209181 GCF_022829565.1 Methylobacterium sp. J-001 | reverse complement strand
GATGCCGGGCGACAACGTGACCATGGACGTCACGCTGATCGTGCCGGTGGCCATGGAGGAGAAGCTGCGCTTCGCCATCCGCGAGGGCGGCCGCACCGTCGGTGCCGGCGTCGTCGCCGCCATCAACGACTAAGCCAGGACAGCATCCTTAGCAGGGCGCGGCGGGGATCCGTCCTCGCACTCCCCGCCGTCCCTCTCAAGGTTTCAGGATTATGAACGGTCAGAACATCCGCATCCGCCTCAAGGCGTTCGATCACCGCATCCTCGATGCGTCGACCAAGGAGATCGTCTCCACGGCCAAGCGCACCGGCGCGACCATCCGGGGTCCGATCCCGCTGCCGACGCATATCGCGAAGTTCACCGTGAACCGCTCGCCGCACATCGACAAGAAGTCGCGCGAGCAGTTCGAGATGCGCACGCACAAGCGAGTGCTCGATATCGTCGATCCGACGCCGCAGACCGTGGACGCGCTGATGAAGCTCGACCTCGCCGCCGGCGTGGACGTGGAGATCAAGCTCTAAGTCCCGCCGGGATTTAGAGCTTACCGTTTCATCGCGCGAGGGAGAGACCTATGCGCTCAGGCGTCATCGCACAGAAGGTCGGCATGACCCGCGTCTTCACAGACGCGGGGGAGCATGTCCCCGTCACAGTGCTTAAGATCGATCAATGCCAGGTGGTGGCCCACCGCACCGTTGAGAAGAACGGCTACGTCGCCCTCCAGGTCGGCGTCGGCAAGGCCAAGGTGAAGAACGTGTCAGCGGCCGAGCGCGGTCGCTTCGCGGTCGCCAAGGTCGAGCCGAAGAAGAAGCTCGCCGAGTTCCGCGTGTCCGAGGACGCGCTGATCCCGGTCGGCGCCGAGATCACGGCCGATCACTTCATCCCGGGCCAGTTCGTCGACGTGACGGGCACCACCACGGGTAAGGGCTTCGCCGGCGGTATCAAGCGCTGGAACTTCGGCGGTCTGCGCGCCACCCACGGCGTGTCGATCTCGCACCGTTCGATCGGTTCGACCGGCGGCCGTCAGGACCCGGGCAAGACCTTCAAGAACAAGAAGATGCCGGGTCACCTCGGTGTCGAGCGTGTCACCACGCAGAACCTGCGCGTCGTGCGCACCGATCCCGAGCGCGGCCTGATCCTGGTCGAGGGCGCGGTTCCGGGCGTCGCCGGCGGCTGGATCCAGATCCGCGATGCGGTGAAGCGCAAGCTTCCCGCCGACGTGCCGCTGCCGGGCAAGTTCCGCGAGAACGGCGCGTCCACCGAGTCCGCCCAGACTGCCCCCGAGGCCCCTGCGGCTGAGGAGACCGCCTGATGAAGCTCGATATCACCACTCTCGACGGCGCCGGCGCCGGCTCGGTCGAGCTGAACGAGGAAATCTTCGGCCTTGAGCCGCGGGCCGACCTCCTTCAGCGCATGGTCCGCTGGCAGCTCGCCAAGCGTCGCGCCGGCACCCACGCGGTGAAGAACCGCTCGGACGTGAACCGGACCCGCAAGAAGCTGTACAAGCAGAAGGGCACCGGCAACGCCCGTCACGGCGCCGCCTCGGCTCCGCAGTTCCGCGGTGGCGGACGCGCCTTCGGGCCGGTCGTGCGCGACCACGGCCACGACCTTCCGAAGAAGGTCCGTGCGCTGGCCCTGCGCCACGCCCTGTCGGCCAAGGCCAAGGCCTCGACCCTGATCGTCGTCGACGACATCAAGATCGAGGACCACAAGACCAAGGGTCTCATCGAGCGCTTCGGCAAGATGGGCCTCTCGAACGCGCTGATCATCGGCGGTGCCGAGGTCGACGTGAACTTCGGCCGCGCCGCGCGTGCCATCCCGCAGATCGACGTGCTTCCCGTTCAGGGCATCAACGTCTACGACATCCTGCGCCGTGACACGCTCGTCCTGACCAAGGCCGCCGTCGACGCGCTGGAGGAGCGTTTCAAATGAGTGCCGATCCGCGCCACTACGACATCATCGTCTCCCCGGTCATCACCGAGAAGGCGACGAACCTGACCGAGCAGAACAAGGTCGTCTTCCGGGTCGGCCCCAAGGCGACCAAGCCTCAGATCAAGGAGGCGGTCGAGAAGCTGTTCGACGTCAAGGTCACGGCGGTGAACACCATCGTGACCAAGGGTAAGAAGAAGATTTTCCGCGGTCTCCGCGGGCAGCGCTCCGACGTGAAGAAGGCGATCGTCACCCTGGCCGAGGGCCACACGATCGACGTCACGACCGGGCTCTGAGGACGGGTTTTAGGGATCCAAGCCGATGGCCTTGAAGACATTCAAACCGGTCACGCCGAGCCTGCGCCAGCTCGTGCTCGTCGACCGCCGTGAGCTCTACAAGGGCAAGCCGGTGAAGGCGCTGACGGAGGGCAAGAGCTCCTCCGGCGGCCGTAACAACCTGGGTCGCATCACGGTCCGCTTCCGCGGCGGTGGGCACAAGCGCGTGCTGCGCAACGTGGACTTCAAGCGCCGCGAGCAGCCGGGTGTCGCCGCGACCGTCGAGCGGATCGAGTACGATCCGAACCGCACGGCCTTCATCGCCCTGATCAACTTCCCCGACGGGAAGCAGAGCTACATCCTCGCTCCGCAGCGCCTGCAGCCGGGCGACAAGGTGGTGACCGGCGAGAGCGTCGACATCAAGCCGGGCAATGCCGGTCCGGTCGGCTCGATGCCGGTGGGCACGATCGTCCACAACGTCGAGCTGAAGATCGGCAAGGGCGGCGCGATCGCCCGCTCGGCCGGGAACTACGCCCAGATCGTCGGGCGCGACCAGGGCTACGTGACGCTGCGCCTGAATTCGGGCGAGCAGCGCCTCGTGCACGGCCAGTGCTTCGCGACCGTCGGTGCGGTGTCGAACCCGGACCACATGAACATTTCGCTCGGCAAGGCCGGGCGCAACCGGTGGCTCGGCAAGCGCCCGCATAACCGCGGCGTGGCCATGAACCCGGTGGATCACCCGCACGGCGGCGGCGAGGGCCGTACCTCGGGCGGCCGCAACCCGGTCACGCCGTGGGGCGTGCCCACCAAGGGGAAGAAGACCCGGTCCAACAAGCGGACCGACGTGTTCATCCTGTCCAGCCGCCACAACCGCAAGAAGTAATCGCTATGGCACGCTCTCTCTGGAAGGGGCCGTTCGTCGACGGCTACCTCTTCAAGAAGGCCGAAGCGGCGCGGGGCTCCTCGCGCTCAGAGGTCATCAAGATCTGGAGCCGCCGCTCCACGATCCTCCCGCAGTTCGTCGGGCTCACCTTCGGTGTGCACAACGGGCAGAAGCACATCCCGGTCTACGTCTCCGAGGAGATGGTGGGGCACAAGTTCGGCGAGTTCTCGCCGACCCGCACCTTCCACGGGCACGCGGCCGACAAGAAGGCGAAGAGGCGCTGAGATGGGCAAGCAAGCCACCCCCCGCGCGCTCCCCGAGAACGAGGCCAAGGCGGTCGCGCGCATGCTGCGCGTCAGCCCGCAGAAGCTGAACCTCGTGGCGCAGATGATCCGCGGCAAGAAGGTCGACACCGCGTTGGCCGACCTGCAGTTCTCGCGCAAGCGCATCTCGACCGAGGTCAAGAAGTGCCTCGAGAGCGCGATCGCCAACGCCGAGAACAACCACGACCTGGACGTCGACGATCTCGTCGTCTCTCAGGCGTTCGTGGGCAAGGCCCTCGTGCTCAAGCGCTTCCACGCCCGCGCCCGCGGCCGTGGTGCGCGCATCCTGAAGCCCTTCTCGAACCTGACCATCGTGGTTCGCGAAGTCCGCCAGGCCGAAGCGGCTTAAGGAGGATCTCATGGGCCAGAAAGTCAATCCGATCGGTCTCCGTCTCGGTATCAACCGGACCTGGGACTCCCGCTGGTTCGCCGGCAAGGGCGAGTATGCCAAGCTGATGCACGAGGACGTCGCGATCCGCGCCGCTCTCATGAAGCAGCTGAAGCAGGCCGCCGTCTCGAAGATCGTCATCGAGCGTCCGCACCGGAAGTGCCGCGTCACCATCCACTCGGGTCGCCCGGGCGTGGTGATCGGCAAGAAGGGTGCGGATATCGAGAAGCTCCGCAAGCTCGTCGGCACGATGACCAAGGCCGACGTGACGATCAATATCGTCGAGGTGCGCAAGCCCGAGATCGACGCCACCCTGGTGGCCGACTCGATCGCCCAGCAGCTCGAGCGCCGCGTCGCCTTCCGTCGCGCCATGAAGCGCGCCGTGCAGTCGGCGATGCGTCTGGGTGCCGAGGGCATCCGCATCAATTGCTCGGGCCGTCTCGGCGGGGCCGAGATCGCCCGCCAGGAATGGTACCGCGAGGGCCGCGTCCCGCTGCACACCCTCCGTGCGGATGTGGATTACGGAACCGCGACCGCATTCACGACCTACGGCACGTGCGGCATCAAGGTCTGGGTGTTCAAGGGCGAGATCCTCGAGCACGACCCGATGGCGCAGGACAAGAAGGCCCAGGAAGAGGGCGGCCGCTCCGGCGGGCGCCGTGAGCGCGATGGCGAGGGCGGCCGCGAGCGCGGACGCCGCGAGCGCGAGCACGCGTAAGGTAGGAAGCCATGCTGCAACCGAAAAAGACTCGCTTCCGTAAGCAGTTCAAGGGCCGCATCCACGGTGCGGCCAAGGGCGGCTTCGAGCTGAACTTCGGCCAGTTCGGCCTGAAGGCGGTGGAGCCCGAGCGCGTCACCGCCCGGCAGATCGAGGCGGCCCGCCGCGCGATCACCCGCGAGATGAAGCGTCAGGGCCGTGTCTGGATCCGGGTGTTCCCGGACGTGCCGGTCTCCTCGAAGCCGACCGAAGTCCGCATGGGCTCCGGTAAGGGCGCCCCGGATTACTGGGCTGCCCGCGTCCATCCGGGCCGGATCATGTTCGAGGTCGACGGCGTCGCCGAGGACATCGCCAAGGAGGCCCTGCGCCTCGGCGCCGCCAAGCTCCCGATCCGCACGCGGGTCGTCCAACGCATCGCCGACTGAACGGAGGCTATCGTGAAGTCGACCCAGAGAGTGTCTGATCTGAAGGCGTTGTCGCCGGATCAGCTGAATGACGAGTTGCTGAACCTCAAGAAGGAGCAGTTCAACCTGCGCTTCCAGGGGGCCACCGGCCAGCTCGAGAACGTCGCCCGCGTCCGTGAGGTCCGCCGCGACATCGCCCGCGTCCGCACCCTGCAGCGTTCGAAGACGCTGCAGGCGTCCAAGAGCTGACAGGGGCTTAGGAGAACACCATGCCGAAGCGCGTCCTGCAGGGCACCGTCGTCAGCGACAAGGGCGAGAAGACCATCGTGGTGAAGGTGGAGCGTCGCTTCACGCACCCGGTGATGAAGAAGACCGTGCGCCGCTCGAAGAACTACCATGCCCACGACGAGGCGAATGCCGCCAAGGTCGGGCAGACGGTGTTCATCGAGGAGTGCCGCCCCTTCTCGAAGACCAAGACCTGGAAGCTGGTCGAAGACCAGGCTGCTGCGGTCGCCGAGACCGGCGAAGCCGCCTGAGCTGTCTTCTCTCGACGGCCGCGGAGATGTCTGCGTCCGTCCGTTAGGCCAATCGGTCCTGTGCGGCGTGCCGGAGCGTGATGATCGTCACGATCTCCCGCCGCTCGTCGACCTGATAGTAGATCAGATACGACAGTCGGGGCACCGCGAAGACGCGCACCCCCGGTCGGACGCTTCGGCCCACGAAAGGCTGGCGCCTGAGAAGCCCGGTCGTATCGCGGATCGCACGCTCGATCTTGTTAGCGGCGCCCGGATTTCGCCCCCGGATATAGTCGGCGATCTCCGTTAGACGCCGGACCGCACGGCGCGCGTAGACCAGCTTCACGCTCTGAAACGGCGGAAGGCCGCCTCGACCTCCTCGGGCGACGCGATGTCTCCGTGAGTGATCTCGTCGAGGCCTTCCAGGACATCCTTCAGATGGTCGGGATCAATCTCGCTCGGCGCGCCAACCTGCGCCATGTCGAGCATGGCCTGTGCGATGGCATCCTGTGCCTTAGGCGCCATACGCCGGACTGTTGCGACGGCCTTTTCCAGAAGGTCGGTCACAGCCTGCTGCATCCTCAATAACGAACGGCCCCGGCGAATGCCTCGCCGGGGCCGTTGATTGTCGTCTGCGCGCGGAAGCGCGGCAAGGGTTGGAGCCGCGGGCGGCTTACGCCTCGCCCTCGTCCAGGTCGTCCTCGGTCGGCTTGGCGTTCTCAAGGATCTTCTCGGCGACGAGGCCGGAATTCTGGCGGATCGAGGCCTCGATCTTGCCGGCGATCTCGGGGTTGTCGCGCAGGAATCCCTTCGAGTTCTCGCGGCCCTGGCCCAGGCGCTGGCTGTTGTAGGAGAACCAGGCGCCGGACTTCTCGACGATGCCGGCCTTCACGCCGAGGTCGATCAGCTCGCCAACCTTCGACACGCCCTCGCCGAACATGATGTCGAACTCGACCTGCTTGAACGGCGGCGCGACCTTGTTCTTCACGACCTTGACGCGGACCTGGTTGCCGATCGCCTCGTCGCGGTCCTTCAGGGTCGAGATGCGGCGGATGTCGAGGCGCACCGAGGCGTAGAACTTCAGCGCGTTGCCGCCCGTGGTGGTCTCCGGGCTGCCGTACATCACGCCGATCTTCATCCGGATCTGGTTGATGAAGATCACCATGCAGTTCGAGCGCGAGATCGAACCGGTGAGCTTGCGCAGGGCCTGGCTCATCAGGCGGGCCTGAAGGCCGGGCTGGCTCTCGCCCATCTCGCCCTCGATCTCGGCCCGCGGGGTCAGCGCGGCGACCGAATCGACCACCAGCACGTCGATGGCGCCGGAGCGCACCAACGTGTCGGTGATCTCCAGGGCCTGCTCGCCGGTATCGGGCTGCGAGATCAGCAAATCGTCGAGATTGACCCCGAGCTTGCGGGCATAAATCGGATCGAGGGCGTGCTCGGCATCCACGAAGGCGCAGACGCCGCCCTTCTTCTGGGCCTCGGCGATGGTGTGCAGGGCCAGCGTGGTCTTGCCGGACGATTCGGGCCCGTAGATCTCCACGACCCGGCCCCGGGGCAGGCCGCCGACGCCGAGGGCGATGTCGAGCCCGATCGACCCGGTGGAGACCGTCTCGACCTCCTGCACCTTGTCGTTCTTGCCCAGCCGCATGATCGAGCCCTTGCCGAAGGCGCGCTCGATCTGGGACAGGGCGGCGTCGATCGCCTTGGACTTGTCCTTGTCCACCGGGGGCATGTCGACCACTTTCAATGCAGGCTGGGCCATCTGGCGGGCTCCTTATGAAGGTGTTGTGCGCAGTTCACAACGCGCGTGAGCACCCCGTTTGTGTACCTGTTTTGTTCTATTTTGACAAGGGCGCCGGATATGAGAACGCCGCCCCGAGGGGGCGGCGCGCAGGTTCTCCACCGGCATGATCGGCGGCGCGGTCAGTCGGCGGCCATCGTCTTCTTCACGGTCTCTACCAACTGCTTGAGGCTGAACGGCTTGGGCAGGAAGTTGAAGGCCTCGCCCTCGGGCAGGTTCTTGCGGAACGCGTCCTCGGCGTAGCCCGAGACGAAGATCACCTTCAGGTCCGGCTGGTGCTTGCGCACCTCGCGCAACAGGGTCGGGCCGTCCATCTCGGGCATCACCACATCGGAGACGACGAGGTCGATCGGCTGGCTGCCGTCGCGCACGATGGCGAGCGCCTCCAGGCCGGAGGCGGCCTCCAGCACCGTGTAGCCGCGGGCCGAGAGCGCCCGACTGTTGACCGCCCGGACGGGATCCTCGTCCTCGACCAGCAGGATCGTGCCCTGCCCGGTATGGTCGGCCGCGGGCTTGCGCGGGGCCGGCTTCGCGGATGCCTTCGACGTGCCGCTGCGTTCGGCGGCCTCACCCGTCCCGGCCGACTTGGCCGGCGCTTGGCCGGGCACCGGCATGTCGGCCCGGGGCAGGGCCGGGATCGCGGGCGCGGCTTCTTCCGGCTCCGCCACCGGGATGTGGCGGGGCAGGTAGATGCGGAAGGCCGTCCCCTCCCCGATCTTCGACTGCACGTCGATGGTGCCGCCGGATTGCTTGACGATGCCGAACACCGTCGAGAGGCCGAGGCCGGTGCCCTTGCCGATCTCCTTGGTGGTGAAGAACGGCTCGAAGATCTTCTCCATCAGCTCGGGCGGGATCCCCTGGCCGGTGTCGCGCACCTCGATCAGCACGTGGTCGCCCGCGGCCGCCCCGCCGCGTCCCTCCACGGCCGCCGTGGGCCCCGGATCGGTGACGTTCTCGGTGCGGATCATCAGCTTGCCGCCGTCCGGCATCGCGTCGCGGGCGTTGACCGCGAGATTCACGATCACCTGCTCGAACTGGTTGACGTCGGCCTTCACCGGCCAGACGTCGCGGCCGTGCTTCAGCTCCAGGGCGACGCGCTCGCCCAGCAGCCGCTTGAGCAGCAGGGTCAGCTCCGAGAGCCCCTCCCCGACATGCATCACCTCCGGGCGCAGGGTCTGGCGGCGGGAGAACGCCAGGAGCTGGCGGACGAGGCCCGCCGCCCGGTTGGCGTTCTGCTTGATCTGCATGATGTCCTGGAAGGCCGGATCGGTCGGCCGGTGGCTCGCCAGCAGCAGGTCCGAGTAGCCGATGATCGCCTGTAGGACGTTGTTGAAGTCGTGCGCGATGCCGCCGGCGAGCTGGCCCACCGCATTCATCTTCTGGGCCTGGGCGACCTGCTGCTCCAGCTGGCGCTGGGCCGTGGTGTCGAGGGCGTACAGGATGACGCGCTCGGCCTCGTCGGCCTTCTGGGTCGCGTCGCTGCTGTCGGCCGGGCTGAGCCAGAGCCGCGCCGAGCGGCCGCCGGGGCCGCTGAGCTGGACCTCGATCGGCTCCGGATCGGACAGGCCGCTGGCGGCCCGGGTAAGGCCCGCCTCCAGGGAGGCGCGGTCCACCACCGAATCGGCGACGTTGGGCTCGGCGCCCTGATGGCCCTCCCCCTCGGGGCCGCCCTCGTCGGCCTGGCGCGGCACCGTGCCGAACAGGCGGGTGAAGGAGGTGTTGGCCCGGGCGATCCGGCCCGACCGGTCGAGGGTCGCGATGGCGATCGGGGAATTATTGAGGAAGCGCGCGAGCCGCACTTCGGCGGCGCGCTGCGGCTCGTCGGTCTCGGCCCCGGCCGAACGGTTGATCACGAAGGTCCGCGATGAGCCGGGCTTGCCGTCCTTGCCGAAGGCGACCCGGTGGTAGAGCCGCACCGGCAGGGTGTGGCCGTTGCGGCGGCGCAGGTCGAGGTCGAACCGGTCGGTGCGGACCTCGCCGGGCAGGCCGGCGGTGCGCACCAGGACGTCGGCCTCCGGGGCGATCTCGGTGAGGTGCGGGCCGCCCGGGCCTACGCTGGCCAGATCGTAGCCGAGCCACGCCGCCAGCGTCGCGTTCATGTAGACGATCGCGCCGGCCGGATCGATCGACAGGAAACCCGCCGGGGCGTGGTCGAGATAGTCGATCGCGTGCTGGAGTTCCTGGAAGACGTTCTCCTGGCGCTCGCGCTCGGCGGTGATGTCGGCCACCGTCCAGAGCGAGGCGGCCCGCCGCGGGCGCGCTAAGGGACGCACCGAGACCCGGTACCAGCCGAAGCCGCGCTCGTGCGCCTGCGGCCCGAGCGGGGGCGACATCCGGATCTCCTCGGTATGCGCCCGTCCGTCGCGCGAGGCCTGCGACAGGCGGTAGACCGCCTCCGACACCTCCGGCGAGCCGACCAGGATGCGCTCCACCGGCACGAGGTTCGAGAAGGCGTCACCGCCGGCCACCCGCAGATAGGCCTCGTTGGCGTAGATCAGCCGGCCGCCATCCTCGACCACCAAAGCCCCGTCGGGGGAGGCATCGACGATGCCCTTGGTGATGTCGTCCCGGGTGGCGGTGCCGCTGAGCTGGAGCGCCCCGATGGCAAGCGCGAAGAGAAAGAACACGCCGGCCATCGCCAAGAGAGCGAGCAGCCAGACGATCAGCGATTGCGCCTGCTCGTTGGCCACGAAGGACAGGCCGATCGCGGCTCCGACCAGAAGGCCCGCGAGCACGAGCAGCAGCCCGACCCGGCCCGGCTGCTCCGAGCGGTCGATCGCGCCGTTCCCCTGAGAACCTGAGATCTGCGTGCCCGTCGCGGGCGCCGGAGGTCCAGTGACGTCGGCCATCGGCATCATTCCAGAACAATCACCCGGTTAGGCCCGCCGGCCATAGCAGGGCTCGGGCAGCACGGCATCACTCTCGTCGCGCCGGTCGTGTCGCGCCAAGCCTCGATGCAACCTCGCAAAAAAAGGTGGAGGAAGCGTGGCTTTTCTAGGCTTTGCCACGCGATCGGCGTGCTGAATACCAGCCCTCGCGCCTACGCCGCCCTCCGGCGCAGGCGCAGGACGAACCCGATGACTTCCGCCACCGCCCGGTAATGCTCGGCCGGGATCTCGCGGTCGATCTCCACGGTGGCGTGCAGGGCCCGGGCGAGCGGCGGGTTCTCGATCACCGCGACGCCGTGCTCGGCCGCCACGGTGCGGATGCGCAGGGCCAGGGCGTCGACGCCCTTGGCGACGCAGATCGGCGCCGCCATGCCGGCCTCGTAGCGGAGCGCCACCGCGTAGTGGGTCGGGTTGGTCACCACAACGGTGGCGGTCGGCACGGCGGTCATCATCCGCTTCTTCGCCCGGGCCATGCGGATCTGCTTCATGCGACCCTTGATCTCCGGGTTGCCGTCCGCCTCCTTCATCTCCTGCTTCATCTCCTCCTTCGACATGCGGTGGCGCTTGCGCCAGCGGAAGCGCGCGTAGAGCGCGTCGCCCAGCGTGATCGCCAGGTGCATGCACAGCATGCCGGCGAGCAGATGCAGGCTGAGGGAGAAGACTGCCGGCAGGCACCCGGCCGGATCGAGCCGCGCGAACACCTCCAGCCGGTCGCGGTCGTTCCACAGCAGCACGCCGCCGACGATGCCGACCGCGCCGATCTTGGCCAGCCCCTTGCCGAACTGGAACAGGGCCTCGATCCCCATCAGCCGCTTGACCCCGGCCATCGGCGAGATGCGGTCGAATTTCGGCATCAGGGTTTCGGTGGTGAGCACCAGCGGGTGCTGAAGGAGGCCGGCGGCGAGGCCGGCCGCCGCCGCCATCCCGACCGGCACCGCCACGGCCTCCAGCCACAGCCACAGGCCCCGGGTCGCCGCCTGCTTCATGCTGGTGGCGTCGTCCGGCAGGGTGTGGGCGTTGGCGAGGAAGGCCTTGAGGCCCTGGGTCAGGTTCTGGGCGATGGTGGGCGCCGCGATCAGTAGGGCCAGCGTGAAGGCGCCGAGGATCGCGAAGGTGTTGATCTCGGCGCTGGTCGCGACATCGCCGCGCTCGATCGCCTGGTCGAGGCGCCGCTGTGTCGGCTCTTCGGTCTTGTCTTCCTGCTCTGCGCCCTCGGCCATGGTGTTCGCTCGAGCTCAGTGCGCGTGAAGGCGGATCAGCGGCCGACGAACTCGCCGAGATACTGGCCGAGATCGTCCAGGAAGACGCCCATCATGACGCCGAGCGAGCCCATCAGGATCAGCATGCCGATGAGCACCGAGGCCGGGACCGCCAGGAAGAACACCTGCAATTGCGGCATCAGCCGCGACAGCACCCCGAGCCCGAGGTTGAACAGCAGCCCGAAGGCGATGAACGGCCCGGAGATCTGTACCGCCAGGGTGAAGCCCCGGGTCAGCGCCTTGAGCGCCAGCATCAGCGCGTCCGAGAAGGCCGGGACCCCGTCCGGGGGCAGCACCACGTAGCTCTGCGCCAGGCCCTCGATGGCGAGATGGTGCAGGTCGGCGGCGAAGATCAGCGTGATGCCGAGCAGCGACAGGAAGTTGCCCAGCGCCGCCTGCTGCCCGCCGTAGCTCGGGTCCACCGTCATGGCGTAGGCCAGGCCGAGCTGCTGCGAGATGATCAGCCCCGCGGTCTGCAGGGCGGCCAGCACCATCCGGACCGACAGGCCGAGAACCAGCCCGACGATCGTCTCCGCGAACAGGAGCCCGATCAGCCGGGGTCCGGCCAGGCCCTCGGTGCCGCCGAGCAGCGGGCGCACGGACGGGAACAGCACCAGCGTCGTCAGCAGCGCGAAGGCCAGCCGCATCCGCGGCGACACCATCTGCTCGCCGACGCCGGGCATCAGCATGATCAGCGTGCCGACCCGGGCGAAGGTGATCAGGTAGGCCGAGGCGATGCCGGGCAGGAGCAGGTTCATCGCCGCCCCTATGGCACGGGCGCGCGGCGCCTGTCGCGCAGGAGCCCGCCATCACCCACCCGTGGCGATGCGGGCGGCGATGCGGGTCATGTAGCCGGCCATGGCGTCGCCGATGAACGGCAGCATCAGCAGGAGCGCGGCGAACACCGCCACGATCTTGGGCACGTAGATCAGGGTCTGCTCCTGGACCTGCGTCAGCGCCTGGATCAGCGACACGATCAACCCGACCGCGAGCGCGACGAGCATCAGGGGCCCGGCGACCTTGAGGAAGACGAAGATGCCGTCGCGGGCGACGTCGAGGATGGCGAGGCCGGTCATGGGGCGCGTCTTGCTCAAAGAGTAGGCAGGTGCAGTCCGGAATCCTGCGAGAAATGCTCAGATCTGCATCCGCATGATCTCTTCGTAGGCAGAGATCATGCGGTCGCGCACCGCCACCATGGTCTGCAGGGCGGTCTCGCTCTCGGCCACCGCCGTGACCACGTCGACGACGTTGGCCTTCCCGGCGGCCGCCGAGATCGCCTGGCCGTCGGCCCGCCGCCCGGCATCCCCGACATTGTCCAGGGCGTTGCCGAGGAGTTGCATGAAGTTGCCGCCGGCCTCGCCGGTCGACTGGACCTTGGGCGCGGGCCGGCCGTTGGCCATGCCCTGGACGGCCGCGTAGGCGCCCGCTGCGAAATTGCTCGTCGCCATCGACTAGGCTTCCTTCGCGCTCACTTGAGGATCGACAGCGTTTGCGCGAGCATCTTGCGCGTGGACGTCACCATGTTGAGGTTCGCCTCGTAGGAGCGCTGGGCCTCGCGCAGGTCCATGTTCTCGATCAGCGCGTTGACGTTGGGCATCTGCACCTCGCCCCGGGCGTTGGCGGCGGGGTTTCCGGGCTCGTACTTGGTCCGGAACGGGGACGAGTCGCGCCCGACCCGCCCGGCTTCCACCAGCTTGGCCCCGGTCTCCGGGTCCATGTGGCTGGTGAAGGACGGGATCTTGCGGCGGTACGGCTCGGCCCCGGCCGAGGCCGGGGCGGAATCCGCGTTGGCGATATTCTCGGCGATGATCCGCATCCGGCCCGACTGCGCCTTGAGGCCGGCGGCCGCCACGGTGAGCGACTTGCTGAATTCCATGGCTCAGGGCCCCTTTTCCGCCGCGCGCTTCGCCGGCACGTCCGATCGATCGATGTCCGAAACAATCAGCTCTTGCCGATGGCGATCTTCAGGGTGGTCAGGCTGTGCTGGTAGAGCGAGGCGGCGAGCTGATAGTCCGACTGGTTGTCGCCGGCCTTCATCATCTCGTCCTCGAGATTGACCGCGTTGCCGCTCGGGCGGACCTCGAAGCCCTTGGCTCGCTTGGGATCGGCCCCGGCCTCGGACTGCCCGGGGGGCGCGATATGGGCGGAACTGGTCAGCGTCAGGCCGGGCGATGCGGTGACCGCGCTCCCGGTGGCCCGGTCGAAGCGCAGCTCCGCCAGGTCACGGGGCTTGAAGCCCGGCATGTCGGCATTGGCGACGTTCTCGGCGATCAGGCCCTGGCGCGCCTGCGCCCACTGCATCCGGGTGCGCAGCATCCCCAGGATGGGCAGGTCGGTCAGGGCCACGGTCGCCTCCGGTCTCGCGATGCCACGCGGGATCGGGCGGGCTCGGCAAAATCTGCCGCCTGCATAGTTAACGCACCGTTAAGTGCCGGCACCGCCGGCCCCTGCCCGGACCATCGTCGCGCGCGGGGCGGGTCACGTTCCTGGGGACAGCGGCGGGCGGTGCTTCACAACCTCTTGTCTTGATGGCGCTAAACTTAAGGGCCTGTTAACGAAGTCTTAACGTCGTTTGCCTTGCGGGGCCGCCGGCGTGGTATGAGCGAGGCTCGTGCCGGGCGCGGCCCTGCGGCGGCCGAAACGTGCGAGTGCGTAATCTTGCCATGGCTGCAATCCGTGTTCGGTTCTGAGGGCTCCCCCATCGTCCAGTATGTCGTGATCTTCGCCGTCATCTTCACGGCGTTGGCCGCGATCGTGTTCACGGTGCGGCGCCTGACCGGACGCAGCCTGGCCCTACCCGGGCGCACGCCCGCCCGCGGGCGCCAGCCCCGGCTCGGCATCGTGGACGTGTACGAGCTCGACCGAGCCCGGCAGCTGATCCTGCTGCGCCGGGACAATGTCGAGCACCTGCTGCTTGTGGGCGGCCCGAACGACGTCGTGGTCGAGCGCAACATCCAGCGCACGCAGCGTCCCCTCCCCGAGGCCGCCCTGCGCGCCGATACGGGGCCGGAGCCGATGGCCGAGCCGCTGCCGGATCCCCTGGCGCAGGGCGGACGCCTGACCGAGCCGCCCCGGGCGCTGGCCGAGATCGCCGGCCGCCGCTCGGAGCCGGTGTTCGATCCGGGCTTCGAGATGCCCGTCGTCGTGCCGCCGCCGGTCCCGCGCTCGGCCGCCGCGCCGCCGGTGAGTTTTCCCCTCGACGTCAGCCTGCTCGGCGGCGACGAGCCCGGCCAGGAGGTCTCGACCCCTGCGGTGCTGCAACCCCGCGCCGCGCCGCCTGCGCCGGCCCCTGCCCCGCCGCTGCGGGAGACGCTCTCGCCCCGTCGGATCCTGAGCCGCACCGCGCCGCCCCTGGCCGACCCGCGGCCCAATCCTGCCTCGGAGCGCAAGCCGGAGCCTGCGCCCGAGCGCGACGAGACCGTTCCGGTGGCGCCGAGCCTGACCGTCCCGTCCGAGCGCCGGTCCGTCGATCCGGTGGTGCTCTCCGACATGGCCCGGCAGCTCCAGGCCGCCCTGTCGCGCCCGTCCTCGGCGGTGACGCCCGCGCCGCCGCCCGCCCCCACGGCGGAGCCGGTGGATCCGGTGGCGGCGATGATGGCCGCTGCGCCTGCGCCCTCTCCGGTTCCCCCTGCCCCGCCCGAGCCGCCACCCGTTGCCGCGCCGGCGCTCGAGCCTCCGGCCCCCCGGCCCCCCGCGCCGCCTCCTGCAACGCCGGTCGCGCCCGTGCCCGCGCCTGCGCCCCCGGCTGAGCCGGCGCCCGCGCCGCGTGCGGAGACGAAGGCCGCCGGCAACCCGTTCTCGGTGGAGGAGATCGAGGCCGAGTTCGCGCGTCTGCTGGGCCGGCCTCTCGACAAGCGGACCTGACGTCGGGCGTTGACGGACGGTTAACCAGATGCCGGAAGGCTCGGGCCTCGAGGAGGACCCGATGCTCACCCTGGACGCACAGACCGCTCAGCGCAGCCGCGCCTACCGGGCATTCAAGCTCGACCGGGCCGGCCGCGTGTTCTCGGCCGAGGTCGTTCCGGCCGCGGACGACAGGCAGGCGCGCCGCCGCACCCGCGCCATGGTCGCGGATGCGGCGATCGAGCTGTGGGACCGGACCCGGTTCCTCGGCCGCTACGAGCCGGCGGCCCCCGACCGTGCCTGAGGGGCGAGCCCCTCAATCGTGCACGGTCTCGCGCATGGCCAGCACGGCGACGAAGCTCAGCACCGCCGCGGCCGCGAGATAGAATCCGACGAACCCGATGCCGCCATAGGATGCCAGCTCCTGGGCGATGTAGGGCGCCCCCGAGGCGCCCAGGATCCCGGCGAGGTTGTAGGTGACCGAAGCGCCCGTGTAGCGGACCCGGGTCGGGAACAGCTCGGGCAGCACGGCGCCCATGGGGCCGAACACCCAGCCCATCGCCAGCAGGCTGAGGCACAGGAAGCCCAGCACCGGCGGCCAGGTCCCGGCGGCGGCCGCGTTCCCCAGCATCGGCCCCATCAGGAAGCCGAGCGCGAACACCGCGGCCATGCCGGAGAGCAGCACGGGCTTGCGCCCGAACCGGTCGGCCGCCGCCCCGGAGATCACGGTCCCGAGGGCCATGAAGCAGACCGCGATGCACTCGAAGAGCAGGAAGGTCGGCCGGGTGTAGCCCAGCGTCCCGGTGCCGTAGCCCAGGGCGAAAACCGTCGAGAGGTAGAACACGGCGTAGACGGCCACCATGGCGAAGGTGCCGATCAGGACCGCGCGGCCGTGATGGGTCAGCATCGTGGCGAAGGGCACGCGCTCGGGCTTCGCCTCGGTCAGCGCCGCCTTGAAGGCGGGCGTCTCGGTGAGCTTGAGGCGCACGTAGAGCCCGACCCCGACCAGGGCGGCCGAGGCCAGGAACGGCAGGCGCCAGCCCCAGGCCTGGAAGCTCTCGGGCGAGAGGCCGAAGCTGAGGGCCAGGAAGCCGAGATTGGCCAGGATGAAGCCCACCGGTGCGCCGAGCTGCGGGAAGATGCCGTACCAGGCGCGCTTGCCCGGCGGCGCGTTCTCCACGGCCAGCAGGGCCGCCCCGCCCCACTCGCCGCCGAAGCCGATGCCCTGGCCGCAGCGCAGGACGCACAGGGCGGCGGGCGCCCACCAGCCGGCGGTGGCGTAGGTCGGCAGGCAGCCGATCAGGACGGTGGACAGGCCCATGATCAGCAGCGACGCCACCAGCGTCGCCTTGCGGCCGACCCGGTCGCCGAAATGCCCGAACAGGGCCGCCCCGACCGGCCGCGCGATGAACGCGATCGCGAAGGTCGCGAAGGCGCTGAGCTGCTGCACCCCGGGGGCGCCCGCCGGGAAGAAGACCGGGCCGATCACCAGGGCGGTGGCGGTGGCGTAGATGTAGAAATCGAAGAACTCGATCGCGGTGCCGACGAAGCTCGCGGCCAGGATGCGGCCGGGGCTGGCACTCGGTGCGGCGCCCCGCGGGCCCGCGGTCTCGACGGTTTGCAACATGATCTGTGGGACTCGGGCGGTACGGTGCCGCTTCAGGTGGAGCGCGGCGCTTTCGCACGGGCCGGCCCCCGCGGGAACCCCGAATCCGGCCCAGGGGCGGCGTAGCTGTGTGAGGGCTTCGCAGCGGCCTTGCGTTCGCCCGCCCCCTTCGCCAAGCTGATCGGCCTGTTTCTGTGAGGGATGCCGGCCGCGGCGCCCTCCCCCATCACTTGAGTACTGCGATGAGAGTCACCGTCGAGCGCGCGGCCCTGCTCAGGTCGCTCGGCCACGTGCACCGGGTCGTCGAGCGCCGCAACACGATTCCGATCCTGTCGAACGTGCTGCTGCGTTCGGACGGCTCGAGCCTGCAGCTGCGCGCGACCGATCTCGACATCGAGGTCACCGAGAGCGTGCCGGCCGACGTGGCCGATCCCGGCGCCACCACGGTCCCGGCGCACGTGATCTACGACATCGTGCGCAAGCTGCCCGACGGCGCCCAGGTCTCCCTCGAGACGGGCGGCGAATCCGGCCAGATGACGATCCGCTCGGGCCGGTCGCGCTTCGCGCTCGGCGCCCTGCCGGAGGGCGACTTCCCTGACCTCGCCGCCGGCGAGATGCCGCACGGCTTCGAGATCGCGAGCGCCGACCTCAAGCGCCTGATCGACAAGACGCAGTTCGCGATCTCCACCGAGGAGACGCGCTACTACCTCAACGGCATCTACCTGCACACGCTGGAGACCGAGAGCGGCCCCGTCATGCGCGCGGTCGCCACCGACGGCCACCGCCTCGCCCGGGTCGAGATCCCGGCTCCGCAGGGCAGCGTCGGCATGCCCGGCGTGATCGTGCCCCGCAAGGCGGTCGCCGAGATCCAGAAGCTCCTGGACGACGGCGGCGAGACCGTTGCGGTCGATCTCTCGCCCGCCAAGATCCGCCTGCGCTTCGCCGGCGGCCTGACGCTGATCTCGAAGCTGATCGACGGCACCTTCCCGGACTACCAGCGGGTGATCCCGGCCAACAACGACAAGCGCCTCACCGTCGAGCGCGACGTCTTCGCCAAGGCGGTGGACCGGGTCTCGACGATCTCGTCCGAGCGCGGCCGCGCCGTGAAGCTCGGCCTCACCGAGGGGCGTCTGGCGCTTTCGGTCAACAACCCGGATTCGGGCAGCGCCACGGAAGAGCTCGACGTCGATTACGAGGCGGCCGGCCTCGATATCGGCTTCAACGCCCGCTACCTGCTCGACATCACCGCCCAGCTCGAGGGCGACACCGCCCTGTTCAAGCTCGCCGACCCGGGCTCGCCGACCCTGATCCAGGATCGCGAGGGCGCGCCGGCCCTGTACGTGCTGATGCCGATGCGGGTGTAGGATCAGGCTGCCATGCCGAAAGCCGTCATCCTCGATCCGGTTCAGGAAGCCTCGCTCGATCGTCTGATCGCGGCAGGGCGCTACGGTTCGCCGGAGGAGGCGGTCGCCGCCGGTGTCGCGTTGCTGCTCCAGCACGAGGATCGCCTTGGGACGATGCGCGAGGCTTGGCGGGAGGGCGTCGAGAGTGGAGATTACGAACCGCTCGACGCCACGCTGGATGCCTTGGAGGCGCGCTATGCCGCCATGGAAAAGGCCGCCTCTTGAAGCCTGTCGTCTTGTCGCGACAAGCCCGAGCCGATCTGCGCGAGATCGGTGACTTCATCGCGGCTGACAATCCGACGCGGGCCCGCAGCTTCGTCTCTGAGCTGCGCACCCGATGTCAGGCGCTCGGTCGTCAGCCGATGATGGGCAGGCCCGCGCCGGAGATTGCTCTCACCGTACGGATCCTCATATTCCGATCTTACCTGATCCTCCATCGCATCCTCGACGACTGCATTTCGATCGATCGCGTGCTGCACGCGGCTCGCGACCGCTCCACCGTGCCGCCTTATGAGTGAACTCGACACGGCTGGATCCACACGCCTCACCCGGTTGATCGCCCGCGACTTCCGCAATCACATCGATCTCGAACTGAACCCCGGCGCCCGCTTCGTGGCCCTGGTCGGCGAGAACGGCGCCGGCAAGACCAACCTGCTGGAGGCGATCTCCCTGTTCGTGCCGGGGCGGGGCCTGCGCCGGGCCGAGTTCGCTGCCATGGCGCGCGTGGACGGCCCGGGGGGCTTTGCGGTCTCGCTCACCCTCGACCGGGACGGCGCCGAGCATCGCCTCGGCACCGGGCTGGAGCCCCCGGGGCCGGACGGGCGCACGAGCCGGCTCTGCCGGATCGACGGCGCCCCCGCCTCCTCGCCGGTGGCGTTCAGCGAGTTCGTCCGGGTGGTCTGGCTGACCCCGGATCTCGACGGGCTGTTCCGCGGTGCCGCCGGCGACCGGCGCCGGTTCCTCGACCGGCTGGTCCTGGCGGTGGATGCCGGCCACGGGGCGCGGGTCTCGGCCATGGAGCGCGCCCTGCGCTCGCGCAACCGGCTGCTGGAGGATCGGCCCGATGACGGCCGCTGGCTCGACGCCGTGGAGCGGGAGGTGGCCGAGCTCGGCGTCGCCGTGGCGCTCGCCCGCCGCGAGACCGCCGAGCGCCTCGACCGGCTGATCGCCGAGACCCGGGACGACGCGCAGCCTTTCCCCTGGGCGTCGATCCGGCTGGAGGGCGACCTCGACGACCTCGTGGCGGTCTGGCCGGCGATCGAGGCGGAGGACCGCTTCCGCCTGGCCCTGCGCAACGGCCGCAACCGCGACCGGGCGGCGGGCCGCACCCTCACGGGGCCGCAGACCACCGATCTCGTCGTTCGCCACGGCCCCAAGGACGTCCCGGCCGGAACCGCCTCCACGGGCGAGCAGAAGGCCCTGCTGATCGGTCTGGTCCTGGCCCATGCCCGCTTGGTTCGGGCGATGAGCGGCATCGCCCCGATGATCCTCCTCGACGAGGTCGCGGCGCATCTCGACCCCCGCCGCCGGGCCGGCCTGTTCGAAGCCCTCGACGCCCTGCCCGGCCAGGTCTGGATGACCGGCGCCGACCCGGCCGCCTTCGAACAGGCGGGCGACCGGACCGAGGTGCTGCGGATCGGGGGGTGACGGGGGGCGGGATATCGGCCGCCCCTCACAATCCGATCCGCGTCACGACCCGCGCCGCAGGGTGATCCGCGTCAGCTCGGACGGGCGACCGAGGCGAAGGGCGAAGCCGGGCCACAGCGCAGTGCCGTTGCTGACGTAGAGCAGCATGGCGCCGACCCGATACGCGCCGGAGACGAACCCCGCATTGCCGCGCGCCACCAGCCGGTCCAGGCCGCGGATCATGCCGCCGTGGGTATGGCCGGAGAGCTGCAGCGCCACACCGCGCGACGCGGCTCGGGCGGCCTGCGCCGGCTGGTGATCCAGCAGCACGATCGGCGCGCCCGCCGGGGCACCCGCCAGGGCGGCCTCGAGATCGGGGCCCGGATGCCCGGTGGCGGGCGCCGAGCGGTCGGTGACGCCCGCCAGCACCAGCGCGCCGCCGTCGCGCCTCAGGACCGTGTGGGCGTTGGCGAGGATGTGGATCCCCAGCCCCGCCAGGTGGCGCATCCAGGCATCGTGATCGAAGAAGTACTCGTGGTTGCCCGGCACCGCCCAGACGCCGTCCCGCGCCCGCAAGGCGCGCAGCGGCTCGACATCGTTCCGTCGGGACGCGAGCGAACCGTCGATGAAGTCGCCCGTCACCGCGATCAGGTCGGTGCCGAGGTCGTTGGCCCGCGCGACGACGGCCTGCGCCCAGGCGGCCGGGAACAGGCGGCTGATATGCAGGTCGGTGAGGTGCAGGATCGTGTAGCCGTCGAAGCCGGGGGGCAGGCCCGGGATCGCGACGCTGAGGTCCTTCAACGGCGGCACGCGCACGGCCCGCCACACGGCGATCGCCGCCAGGAGCGCGGCCGCGAGGGCCACCGCGTAGCGCCAGGTGGGGTGGATTGCCCAACCGCCCCCGGGCAGGATCAGGGAGGCCAGCGCCGCCATGTCGAGGGCGAGCAGCATGACAGCGGCCAGCGCGATCGCGCCGAAGGCCCCGTTGAACAGGATCACCACCGGGCGGGGGAACTCGGGTGCGAAGACCGAGCCGGAGGAGAGGCGGCTCCACAGGTGGAACTGGGATGCGACCAGCAGAACGCCGGCCACGCCGAGCTTGAGCGCGACTGGCCATGGCAGCGGCCACACCCCCCGCGCGATGACGTAGACAGCGGGCAGGCTGGGGATGAGGCGGATCATGGCCTCTCCATGGACCGGGCGACGCCTTGAAGGCAAAGCTTGCCGGTATCTGGACTGTGCGGGGCCGCGCTCGGATCCGTCGCCTGACCCGGACCCCGAACAGGTTCGGCCACACTCTCGACGTAAAAGCCGAGCTTGCCAGGGACGGGCGGTCTTGCCAATCTCAGCTTAGCCGTACGCGCGATTGCATAGAGGCCGGGGCGTTACCGCATTGGGCCGCGAGTCATAGGAAGTCCGGGATTATGATCAGGGACGGTTGGGACGCCGATGTCGGCGACAGGCGTGACGTCGCTCTGCGCGGGCACCGGGCGGGGCTTCTCAGCCGCCGGGCGTTTCTGGGCGGTTCGGTCGCGGGTCTCGGCGCGCTCGGCCTCGCCGGTTGCGCGACAACCGACGGCCTGCTCCTCGCCGAGGCGGCGACGGTGTACGGGCCGATGCCGGACGAGAAATTCCCGATCCCGGCGGTCGACATCAGCAAGGTCAATCCGAAATACTATCGTCGGACGGTTCGCTACGAGACCAAGGAAGCCGCCGGCACGATCATCGTCGATCCCGGCAATTACTACGTCTACCGGGTCGAGGGCGATGGATCCGCCACCCGGTACGGCGCCAATGTCGGCCGCGACGGGTTCCTGTGGAGCGGCGACGCCTATGTCGGTCGCAAGTCCGAATGGGCGACCTGGACGCCGCCGAGGGAGATGATCAAGCGCCAGCCCGAGGCGGCCAAATACGCCCGCGGCATGCCGGGCGGCCTCGACAACCCGCTCGGCGCCCGCACCCTCCATCTCTACCAGAACGGCGCCTATACGCTCTACACGATCTACGCCAGCAGCGATCCCGAGACGATCGGCTCGGGGATCACGAGCGGCTGTGTCGGCCTGCTCAGCCAGGACATGATCCACCTCTACGCGCGCACGCCGGTCAAGACGAAGGTGGTCGTCCTGCCGGCGTAGGGAGGTGACCTTCGGCGTCGCTTCCACCCAGTCGGGCTACGATCTCCAGACATCGCACGGCGAGCGGTGCAGCGCTCTCTCCTCCCCCTTGCGGGGAGGAGCCGGAGGTGGGGGTGGTTCAGAAGGCACCGTTGCGCGCAATCCTGCACCACCCCCACCCCTGCCCCCTCCCCGCAAGGGGGAGGGGAAAAGGCGCTATCTTTCAAGCGCTTGCCGCCGAACGTGATGTGTGACTCTGCAAGCCCGCTCGGGGTTCCGTAAAGGCGGCGCGGCTTACGCCGCCCGCACGGTGGCGAGGAAGCGCGAGACCTCGGCGCCGAGATGCTCCGACTGGCGCGACAGCTCGCCGGCCGCGTCGAGCACCTGGCTCGCGGCGGAGCCGGTCTGCTCGGAGGCCTGGGCGACGCCGGCGATGTTGCTGGTCACTTCGTTCGTGCCGGTGGCTGCCTGGGCGACATTGCGGACGATCTCCTGGGTCGCGGCGCCCTGCTCCTCGACGGCCGCTGCGATCGAGGTCGCCACCGAGTCGATCTCCCGGATGCGCGCCGTGATCCCTTCGATCGCCGTGACGGCCTGGCCGGTCACGCCCTGGATCTGGCCTATCTGCTGGCTGATCTCCTCGGTCGCCCGGGCGGTCTGGGCCGCCAGCTCCTTCACCTCGGACGCGACCACGGCGAAGCCGCGGCCCGCCTCCCCGGCCCGGGCCGCCTCGATCGTGGCATTCAAGGCCAGCAGGTTGGTCTGGCCGGCGATGGTCGAGATCAGCCCGACCATGTCGCCGATGCGGGTGGCCGCCTGGCTCAGGGCCTGCACCAGATGATGGGTCTGGTCCGCCTCGCCGACCGCCGTCTGGGCGAGGCTGGCCGAGCCGAGGACCTGCCGGCCGATCTCCTGCACGGAGGAGCCCAGCTCCTCGGCGGCGGCCGCCACGGTCTCGACATTGGTGGCGGCCTCCTCGGCGGCGGCGGCCACCGTGGTCGATTGGCTGGCGGTCTGCGTGGCGCTCGCCGTCATGGTCTGGGCGGTCGCCTGCAACTCCGTCGCCGAGGCCGAGACCAGGCCGACGATGCCGCCCACGGCGCGCTCGAACCCGTCGGCCAGCTCCAGCATGGTCCGCCTGCGCGCGGCCGCGGAGGCTTCCTCGGCGACGCGCCGGACCTCGGCCTCCTCGGCGGCCTTCCGGGCGACCATCGCCTTGATACCCTCGACCGCCCTGCCGACGGCGCCGATCTCGTCCCTGCGGGCCGCCTCCCTGATCTCGGCATCGATCTCGCCCTGGGCCATCCGCTGCAGGACGGAGACGAGGCGGTCGAGCGGGCGCGTGATGCCGAGCACCGAGATCAACACCGCCGCCACCATGCCTGCGAGCATCCCCAGGCCGCTGAAGGTCATCAGCCGCGTGCGCGTGGCGTTGGTCTGGTCCGTGAGGTCGTCGGACCCACGCTGCATGTAGGCGTTGATGTCGTCCGAGAGCGCGTTGCCGTCCACAACCAGGCTGGCGAAGGTCGGGTCGATCGCCGCATGGACCTGCGCGATCGCCTGGTCGTTCTGGTTGCTGGTACCGAGCCGGCGCACCTCGGTCACATCCTGCAGGAATCGGTCGACGCGCGTCTGCAGCTGGTCGATCCGGCTCGCGAATTTGGGCGCATGATCGCGCAGCGACCCGAGCGCCGCCTTCAGGGTCGGCGCGGCTGCCTCGAACCCGGCATTGGCGGCCTTGATCTGCGCCGCGTCGGTCTCCGCGATGATCCGATAGACGTAATAGTTGAGCTCGAAGATCACGCGGCTGACGCGCCGGCCGTCGGCCACGGCGACGGCTTCGTTGCTGATGAAGGCGCTGTAGGCATCGTCGATCTGGTTCATCCGCGACTGGGCGTACCAGACGCAGCCGCCGACGATGACGGCGATCAGGGAAACGATCGTCAGCAGCTTCGTAATGATCTTGAGATTCGACAGGCGCAGCATGTCTGTTCGGCTCCGGCAGGAAGATGGTTCGCGAATCGCGGGCCTGGTCTGGAAAGATGATGCCACGTTTCGGTTAAGCTTGCGCTAAAATCTATGTCGTTTCTTATTTGAAAATAACCTTTTTGATCTCGATGCGAGATATGAGTTTTCGATAGTATCATGCGGGCCTGACGGAGCGGGGTTCCGTTAGGAATGTCCTTCGAATGCATGAAATGCGGCGGCGCCGGATCGGGTCGCGTCGGAATACATCTATCGTTCAAGTTGAAATGCCAAATGGCAATGTTTTGGGCGAAGCTCGGCGGCCGTCCCACGATCGCGAGGCGCCGCGACGGGATGTCGGCCCTTCCCGCCGGGTGGGGACGGCGCCACATAGGCCGCGTCGAAAATTCTTCGCAGGAACCGGAATGTCCAAGCCCGTCCACGCCATGATCCGCGTTCGCGACGAAGAGCGCGCGCGGGATTACTACGCCCGCGCCTTCGGCTTCGAGGCCGCAGACCGCTACGACTTCGACGATTTCACCCTGATCTACCTGCGCGATCCGGCCTCGCCGTTCGAGCTGGAGCTGACGGTGAACAAGAGCCGCGACAAGCCCTACGATCTCGGCGACGGCTACGGCCACATCGCCGTCGTGGTCGACGATGTGGAGGCCGAGCACGCCCGCCACCGCCGCGAAGGTTTTTCGGCCACCGACGTGAAGACGCTGAAGCACGGCGAGACCGTGCTGGCGCGCTTCTTCTTCGCCACCGACCCGGACGGCTACAAGATCGAGGTCATCCAGCGCGGCGGCCGCTTCGCCTGAGCGTTCCGCCCTCCCGACACGCGACACATCCGAGCCTCATGTCCGAGACCACCCGCATCATCTGCATCCGCCACGGCGAATCGACCTTCAATGCCGCCCACCGGCTGGGCGGCGGCGATCCCGGCCACCGCGATGCCCGGCTGACCCCCCGGGGCCAGGCCCAGGCCCGGGAGGCCCGGCAGCGCCTGACGGACATCCCGTTCGAGCTGGTGGTGGTCTCGCCCCTGACCCGGGCGATCGAGACCGCCGCGATCGTGTTCGGCGCGCACCCCAGCCAGCCGCGGGTGCTGGTCGAGGTGCTGCACCGGGAGTGCCAGGAGAGCAGCTGCGACGTCGGCCGGGCGACCTCCGAGATCGCCGCCGAGTTCCCGCATCTCGATGTCGGGCACCTGCCCGAGATCTGGTGGCACGCCGAGCCCGGCTGCGAGGTCGGCGGCTACCCGGTGGAGCCGCGCCACCTGTTCGACGCTCGCGTCTCCGGCTTCCGGGAGTGGCTGCGGACGCGCCCGGAGTCGACCATCGCGGTGGTCGGCCACGGGACGTTCTTCTATCACCTCACCGGCACGTTCCTGGAGAACTGCGCCACCATCGAGCTGGACCTCGCCGCCGAACCCGTCCTGGCCTGATCAGGCCGGGATCCTGGCCCGGGCGGCATCGAGGCGTTCGCGGGCGCCGATGAGGTCGATCTCCGGCGCCTGCCGGCCGATCGCCAGGACGGCGTCGAGGATCGCGCAAGCCCGCGCCCAGGTATCCTGGACGAACGGGGCCGCGCCCTCGGCGACCTCGGCGGCGCACCGGGCATCCTCGGCGGCGCGCCGGGCCGCCGTCGCCGTGCGGGCGACCGCGGATTGCAGCGCGCCGTCCCGCCAGCGCCGTGCCCGCGCCGCCTCCTGGGCGAGCGCGCCGCCCTGCCACTCGGCCGCGAGAGCAGCGGCCAGTGCCAGGGTCAAGTCCGGCGCCCCGGCGCAGGCCTCGGCATGCTCGGCCATGCCGGCGCGGGTGCAGAGCGGGGCCAGGATCTGTCGGATGCTCTCCAGGGCGAGGCGCCGGGTGCGGGCAGCCTCGACCTCCGGCCGGTCGGCGCTGCCCGAGAGCCGCAGGACGAAGGCGATCAGCTGGGCCCGAGCCTCGTCCGGCATCGCGTCGTTGAGGCCCAGCGCATAGGCCGCGATCGGTCGCGAGAAACAGGGCGGACAATCGGCGCTGGAGCGGATCGTCCGGTAGGGCAGCCCCGCGGCGACGATCGCCGCCTCATTGATGCAGGTCCCGCCATCGGGGCCCGGGAAGGGATGCGATCCGGCCAGCAGGCGCCAGTTCAGGATCGTCTGGAAGTCGGCGTGCATCCGCGCTCCTCCGCCTCAAGAATGCAGCGTGACACGCCCAAGTCCCTTTGGCGAGACGCGATTTCGCGTCTGGCCTTCCGAGACGCCAGGGCTCCGCCCTGGACCCGCAAAAGGTCTCGACCTTTTGAATCTGAGATTCAGCCGCCGAGGTTCAGGGCGAGGCCGGACAGCATCGCGAGGCCCAGCACCAGCACGAAGGCGGCGGCCACGAGTTCCAGTCCGCCGATCGCCAGCAGGCCCCCCTGGCCGCGACCGCCGGCCAGGCGCAGGGCCGCGCGCTTGGCGAAGACCGCGAGGCAGGCCAGCGCCGTGGTGGTCAGCGCGGTGCCCAGCGCCATGGCCAGGACCGCCAGGATTCCCGCCCCCGGCACGCCCTGCGAGACCGCGAAGACCAGGACCAGCACGGCCCCGGCGCAGGGCCGCGATCCCGCCGCCAGGACCACGCCGGCGCGCGCACGCCATCCGTCGAGGGCGTCGAGCGTCCGGGCGTCGGGCAGGTGGGCGCAGCCGGGGCCGCAGGGCGTCCCGAGCTGGGCGAGCTGGCCGGCCTTGCGCCAGGTCAGGGCCAGCCCGACCAGGGCGACGAGGGCGAAGCTGACGGTCTCGATCAGGGTTCCGGCCCGGGTGACGCTCGCCGCGGTGGCGTTGAGCACCACGGTGCCGATCCCGACGATCGCCCCGGCGACCAGCGCTTGAAGCAGGGCCGCGCAGAAGCTCAAAGTGCAACCCCGGCGCAGGGCCCGCTCCCCGGCCAGGATGTAGCCGGCGATCACCGCCTTTCCGTGGCCGGGGCCGGCGGCGTGGAACACGCCATACGCGAAGGCCAGTCCGATCAGCGGCAACCAGTCGCCGCCGCCCTTGAGTGCTGCAACGGCGGCGTTGAGGCTGCGGGAAAAGCTCGCCTGGAGCGCCAGGATCACGCCACCCAAACCGGTGGCAGCCGGGGCCGCTTCACGAAAACCGATGCCGAAGGGCGAGCGCGGCGGCGGCGCGGCGATCCCGGGGGCGATCAGCCAGGCCAGCCCGGCAGCCACGCCGGCGGCCAGCACGATGGCGCCGGCCATCAGCCCCAGGCGCAGCCCGAGCCGCCCGAACCGGGGCGGCGCGTCGATGCCGATCCCTACGGACACGCGACGAGGACCCGGCTGGCGAACTGCACCCCGTAGGACGAGGCCGCCGTGAGCGCCTCGAAGAACGCCTCGGTCATGCCCGGGGAGCCGGCCTCGGCGGTCTTGGGCTGCTCGGTCTTCGGCCGGGTGACGGTCGCGGCGCAGCCCTGCGGCGCGCCCGCGAGGGTCGCGGCGTCCGAGCCCTCCGCGAACGAGAAGGCGACGAAGTAGGTCGGGTCGTAGACTTCCAGGGCGGCGACGCCCCTACCCTGCTGGATCGGCGTCTTGAGCGGCAGCAGGAAGCTCAGCTCCAGGGCCTTGCCCTCCAGGCGCATCGCCGGCTCCTTCGGGTCGGCGAAGGCCTGATCCTTGCCGCCGACCTTCAGCTTGGTGAAGTAGCCGAATTCGGCGAGGTTCGCGGTGTTTTCCGACGCGAGCCCGGCCAGCTCGTCGGGCGAAAGCGTGCCGTCCTTGTTGGCGTCGAGTCCCTGGGTGACGAAGGCGGTGTATTCCGGGTCGAAGCTCCAGGTATCGCGCACGCCGACGAGCTTGCCGTCCTGATAGACGAGCTGCGCCTTCGCGGTGACCCAGACATGGGGATGGGCGGACGCGGCCGTGGCGGCGCAGGCGAGGCCGGCGGCCAGCAGCAGGGCGGCGGTCTTGGGGAGAGGCGCGGCGATCGGCATGGGGCGGGGGCACGCTCGCGGCAGCGGAAGACCAAGGGAAACGCGATCCCTTCCTCATCCCCTGGTTGGGCGAAAGCGAGGCGCCGCGGCACGCCGATCATTCCAAAAAGATCACTCCTGCGCGTCGAGGCCCATCAGCTGGAAGCTCGTCCGCAGGTCGTTCGACATCGGGATGTCGAGGCGCTCGCCGTTGGGCAGGCGCTTCAGGAACCAGCGCTCGTAGGTCCAGCGCAGTTCGCGCGATTCGGCGAGCCGGGTGAAGGTCTGGGCGACGATCCCGGCGAGTTCCGGGTCGTCCTTGCGGTACATGATGCCGTAGGGCTCGTAGGAGAGCTTGTCGGGCAGGACCGTGTAGTTCGCCCCGTCCTGACCGTCGGTGGCGATCAGCCCGTAGAGCAGCACGTCGTCGGTGGCGAAGGCATCCGCTTGCCCGGCCTTCACCAGGGCGTAGGAGGCCGCGTGGTCGGGGGCCGTCACGATCTCCGCCTGGAGCTTGAGCTTGGCCAGGAGGTCGCGCACCGCCTTCTCGTTCGTGGTGCCGGCGGTGACCACCACTTTCTTGCCGGCGAGGTCCCGGTAGGAGGCGATGCCGGACTCCTTCTTCACCAGCAGCTGCGTCGCGCTGATGTAGTCGACCGGCGAGAACGCGACGCTCCGCCGCCGCTCGGCATTGGCGGTGGTCGAGCCGCATTCGAGGTCGATCTTGCCCGACGTGAGCGCGGGAATGCGCGTCTCGGCGGTGACCGGCTCGTAGCGGACCGTCACCTTACGGCCGATCGCCGCCTGGACGTCGTCGGCGATCTCGCCGCAGAGGTCGATGGCGTAGCCGATCGCCCGGGGGCTGCCGTCCCGGTGCTTGCCCTCCACGAAGGAGAACGGCACCGAACTCTCCCGGTAGCCGAGCACGATCTCGCCGCGCTCAGCCACGCGCTTCAGGGTGCCGGTGAGCACCTCGATGGCCGCGGCGGGGCGCGGGACGCCCGCCAGCGCGAGCACCGCCCCCAAGACCGCGCCGAACCGCATCGCCGACATGCCGTGTTCTCCGAGGAGCCGTGCGCTGCCTTACTCGGCGGGCGAGGGAACCGTGCCGACATGGTCGAGGCGCTGGTCGCTCTCCGTGAGCTGGCCCTCCCACTTGGCCACCGCCACGGTGGCGATGCTGTTGCCGAGCACGTTGGTCGCCGAGCGGCCCATATCCAGGAACTGGTCGATGCCGATGATCAGCAGCAGGCCCGCTTCGGGGATGTTGAACTGGGCCAGCGTCGCCGAGATCACCACCAGCGAGGCCCGCGGCACGCCGGCCATGCCCTTCGAGGTGACCATCAGCAGGAACAGCATCGTGAGCTGCTGACCCCAGGACAGCGGGATGTTGTAGGCCTGGGCGATGAACATCACCGCGAAGGTGCAGTACATCATCGAGCCGTCGAGGTTGAACGAGTAGCCCATCGGCAGCACGAACGAGGTGATGCGGTTGGGCACGCCGAACTGCTCGAGGTTGGTCAGCATCTTCGGGTAGGCCGCCTCGCTCGACGCGGTCGAGAAGGCGAGGACGAACGGCTCCTTGATCAGGTTGAACAGCCGCATGATGCCGTTGCCCCCGAGCATCAGGAAGCCGACGCCCATCAGCAGCGCCCAGAGCACCGCGAGCCCGGCATAGAACTCGACCAGGAACTTGCCGTAGGTGATCAGGACGCCGATCCCCTGCGTGGTGATCGTCGCGGCGATCGCCGCGAACACCGCCACGGGGGCGAACAGCATCACGTAGCCGGTGACCTTGAGCATCACGTCGGCCAGGCCCTCGATGCCCTGGGCCAGGAAGTGCCCTTTCTCGCCCAGCGCCGCGAGCGCCACGCCGAAGAAGATCGAGAACACGACGATCTGCAGGATCTCGTTGTTGGCCATCGCCTCCACGGCGCTCTTGGGCACCAGGTGGGTGACGAATTCCTTCAGCGACAGCGACGCTGCCTTGAGGCCGGTGCCGGCCCCGACATCGGGCAGCGGCAGGTTCAGGTTGTGGCCCGGCTGCATCAGGTTGACCAGGACGAGGCCCAGCATCAGCGAGCAGAACGAGGCGCCCACGAACCAGAGCAGCGCCTTGCCGCCGACACGCCCGACCGCGGCGGTGTCCCCGAGATGCGCGATGCCGACCACAAGGGTCGAGAACACCAGCGGGGCGATGATCATCTTGATCAATCGCAGGAAGATGTCCGAGACCAGGGCGATATATCCGGCGATTTCCTTGGCCGTCTGCGGATCCGGCCAGGTGATGCTGCAGGCGTAGCCCACCGCGATCCCGAGCAGCATGCCAATGAAAATCAACGTCGTGAGCCGTGAACCCGACATCGGTACTGCTCCTCGTTGCCGCCCGGGATGGACAAGCATTGATTTTCGTTAACGTGAAGCAGGAACTACGCCAGACGCAACCCCATTCGCGGGGTGTTACTGAGCCGCCCGACTGTTTTCCCGGGACGTTCGCCCGGGGTTGAAACCTGTGGCCGGACGGCCGCAGCTGCGGTACGGGACTTGCTCTCCCGGCTCGCCTGCCGTCTCTGCAGGCTGGACGAAAACCTTACGCCCGCGAGAGTACATGGACGTCTTCGTACAACAGCTGATAAACGGGCTTACGCTCGGCTCGATCTACGGTCTGATCGCGATCGGTTACACGATGGTGTTCGGCATTATTGGAATGGTGAACTTCGCCCACGGCGATGTGTTCATGGTGTCATGTTTTATCGCATTGATAACCTTCCTTCTTCTGACGACCTGGCTGGGTGTTAGTTCGATCGCCCTGGCGTTCCTGGTCGTCCTCGTGGTCGCCATGGTGCTGACCGCCCTGTGGGGCTGGGCGATCGAGCGGATCGCGTACCGGCCCCTGCGCGGCTCGTTCCGGCTCGCGCCGCTGATCTCGGCGATCGGCGTCTCGATCTTCCTGTCGAACTTCGTCCAGGTGGTGCAGGGCGCGCGCAACAAGCCGACGCCGCCGATGCTCTCGGGCGGCATCACGCTGTTCGAGCGCGACGGCTACGCGGTGTTCCTGGCCTACAAGCAGATCCTGATCATGGCGGTCACGGCGGTGCTGCTTACCGGCTTCTGGTATCTCGTGCAGCGGACCCCGTTCGGCCGGGCGCAGCGCGCCTGCGAGCAGGACCGCAAGATGGCGGCGCTGCTGGGCATCGACGTCGACCGGACGATCTCCCTGACCTTCGTGCTCGGCGCCGCGCTGGCGGCCGTCGCGGGCGTCCTCTACCTCATGTATTACGGCGTCGTGTCCTTCTCGGACGGGTTCGTGCCCGGCGTGAAGGCGTTCACCGCGGCGGTGCTCGGCGGCATCGGCTCGCTCCCCGGCGCCGTGCTCGGCGGGCTGATCATCGGGCTGATCGAGACGTTCTGGTCGGCCTACTTCTCCATCGAGTACAAGGACGTCGCCGCGTTCTCGATCCTGGCCATCGTGCTGATCTTCATGCCGTCTGGCATCCTGGGCCGGCCGGAGGTCGAGAAGGTCTGATGGCGAACTCCAAGCCCGCGACCCAGGCCGCCATCCCCGAATCGGCGATGGCGGGCATCCTGCGCGACGCCGCGCTCTACGCGCTCGTCGCCTTCGGCCTCTGCGTGCCGATCATCGCGTACCGGACCGATCCCGGCCCGGGCAGCGACCTCCTGCTCACCCCGCGCTGGGGCCTGGTGGCGTGCCTCTGCGCGGCGATCTTCGTCGTCCGCCTCCTGCAGCGCCTGATCCTCCTGCGCCGGGACGCCCGCCGTGCCCTGACCCCCTCCCCGGCCCAGGCCACCGAGGCGGTCCATGGCGAGCCCGCTGCCGGCCAGAAAAGCTCCAAGATCGGCATCCGGCTGTTCGTCGGCATCGCCCTGACCCTGCCGATCCTCGCAGCGCTAGCCACCGGCGGCCTGTCCTCGGCCCGGTACTGGATCGATCTCGGCATCCTGATCCTGACCTATGTGATGCTCGGCTGGGGCCTGAACATCGTGGTCGGTCTCGCGGGCCTCCTCGACCTCGGCTACGTCGCCTTCTACGCGGTCGGCGCCTATTCCTACGCGCTCCTGTCGACCACCTTCGGCCTCTCGTTCTGGATCTGCCTGCCGCTGGCGGGCGTGTTCGCCGGCCTGTGGGGGATGCTGCTCGGCTTCCCCGTGCTGCGCCTGCGCGGCGACTACCTCGCCATCGTGACGCTCGCCTTCGGCGAGATCATCCGCCTGGTGCTGATCAACTGGACCGACGTGACCGGTGGCGGGGCCGGCATCTCCTCGATCCCGCGGGCGACCTTCTTCGGCATCCCGTTCAGCGCCGGGGAGGACGGCTTCGCCGCCCGGTTCGGCATCCCGTACGATTCGATGCACCGGCTGGTGTTCCTCTACTACCTCATCCTCGGGCTGGCGCTGTTCACCAACTTCGTGACCCTGCGCCTGCGCCGCCTACCGATCGGGCGGGCCTGGGAGGCTTTGCGCGAGGACGAGATCGCGTGCCGGTCGCTCGGCATCGACACGACGGCCACCAAGCTCACGGCCTTCGCCCTCGGGGCGGCGTTCGGCGGCATCGCCGGCTCGTTCTTCGCGGTGCGCCAGGGCTTCATCAGCCCGGAGAGCTTCAACTTCCTGGAGAGCGCGATCATCCTGGCGATCGTGGTGCTGGGCGGCATGGGCAGCCAGGTCGGCGTCGCGATCGCGGCGGTGGCCATGGTCGGGGGCCCGGAGATGCTACGCAATCTCGGCTTCCTCAAAGCCGTGTTCGGCGAGGGCTTCGATCCCAACGAGTACCGCCTGCTGCTGTTCGGCCTCGCCATGGTGGCGATGATGGTCTGGCGCCCGCGCGGGCTGATCTCGGAACGCCTGCCCTCGGTATCGCTGGGCGAGCGCCGCGCCGTCTCGGGCGCGCATGTGAGCGAGGGGCACGGCTGATGGCGCTTCAACCGGATCCCCGGGCGGCGGCGCAGGCCCCCGCCCCGTCGGTGCTCGCCGTCGAGCACCTGACCATGCGGTTCGGCGGCCTGACCGCCGTCTCCGACCTGTCCTTCGAGGCCAGGCGCGGCGACATCACCGCCCTGATCGGCCCGAACGGGGCCGGCAAGACCACCGTGTTCAACTGCATCACCGGCTTCTACAAGCCGACCGAGGGCATGCTGCGGTTGAGCCACGCCGACGGCACCACGCACCTGCTGGAGCGGCTGCCGAACCACGCGGTCAACCGCACCGCCCGGGTGGCGCGGACCTTCCAGAACATCCGCCTGTTCCAGGGCATGACGGTGCTGGAGAACCTGCTGGTCGCCCAGCACAAGCCGCTGATGCGGGCCTCGGGCTACACCCTGTTCGGGCTGCTCGGCCTCAAGGGCTACCGGGACGCGCAAGGGGAGGCGATCGAGCGAGCCAAGGCTTGGCTCGACCGGATCGACCTGATGGACCGGGCCGACGACCCGGCGGGCGCCCTGCCCTACGGCGCCCAGCGCCGGCTGGAGATTGCCCGGGCGATGTGCACCGACCCGGTGCTGCTCTGCCTCGATGAGCCGGCGGCGGGCCTCAACCCGCGCGAATCCGCCGAGCTCAACGCGCTCCTGCGCCACATCCGAGACGCGCACGACACGTCGGTGCTGCTGATCGAGCACGACATGTCGGTGGTGATGGAGATCTCGGACCACGTGGTCGTGCTGGATTACGGCCAGAAGATCGCCGACGGCACCCCGGCCGAGGTGCGGGCGGACCCAAAGGTGATCGCCGCCTATCTGGGCGTCGAGGACGACGAGGTGGAAGCCGTGGAGGCGGAGGTCGGCATCACCGTGCCGCATGGAGACGTGACGCATTCGGAGGCGTCGGTATGAGCGTGGCCGGCATCAACGTCCTGGTCGAGGAGACCCGGGCGATCCAGGCGAGGGGCAAGCCCCCGCTCCTCGCGGTGCGCGACGTCTCCACCTATTACGGCAGCGTCGCCGCTCTCCGGGGCGTCGACATCGACGTGGCCGAGGGCGAGATCGTCACCCTGATCGGCGCCAACGGGGCCGGCAAGTCGACCCTGATGATGACGATCTTCGGCAGCCCCCAGGCGCGCACGGGGACGATCACCTATGACGGGCGCGACATCACCCGGCTGCCGACTCACGCCATCGCCCGGCTGGGCGTCGCCCAGTCGCCGGAGGGCCGCCGGGTCTTCCCGCGCATGAGCGTGTTCGAGAACCTCCAGATGGGCGCCTCGCTCCACGGCGAGCGCTATTTCCAGGAGGATCTCGAGAAGGTCTGCACCCTGTTCCCGCGGGTGAAGGAGCGCCTGCACCAGCGCGCCGGCACGATGTCGGGCGGCGAGCAGCAGATGCTCGCCATCGCCCGCGCCCTGATGAGCCGCCCGCGCCTGCTGCTGCTGGACGAGCCGTCGCTCGGCCTGGCGCCGCTGGTGGTGAAGGGCATCTTCGACGCGATCCGCGAGCTGAACCGCACGGACGGCATGACGATCTTCCTGGTCGAGCAGAACGCCTATCACGCTCTGAAGCTAGCCCATCGCGGCTACGTGCTGGTCAACGGCCGGGTCACGATGAGCGGCACCGGGCGGGCGCTGCTCGACGATCCGAACGTCAAGGCCGCCTATCTGGAGGGGGGCCATACCGGCCCGGTCGGCGCATGAGCATGCTGCAGGGAATTCTGTACGAGGAGGAATCGGCCTGGCTGTTCCTGCTCGTCACCGTGGTGATGGGCGGCTGGGCCGGCTGGATGGCCGCCCGCGCGGTCGCCCGGGGCTGGCGGCCGTTCTGGCAATGCCTGGGGGCCTTGCTCCTCGTGGCAGCAGCCGTGCGCTTCATTCATTTCGCGCTGTTTTCCGGGACGCTGGTCTCGCCGCACTACTATGCGGTCGACGCGATCGTGGTCATGATCATCGGCACGGTGGGCTTTCGGGTCACGCGCACGCGCCAGATGACGAGCCAGTACCGCTGGCTCTACGAGAAGACCTCTCCGCTGACGTGGCGCGAACGGGCGCCCGTCTCCGGTGAGGTCGGGTAAGTTCGGCCGGATCCACCGGGCCGGACCAACGATCGAAGGGGATGTTCGCGATGAGATCGATTCTGCTGGCCGGGCTTGCCCTCGGCACGATGATCGCTGCGGCCCAGGCCGCGGAGGTCAAGCTCGGCATCGCTGCGCCGATCACCGGCAACAGCGCCGCCATCGGGGCGCAGATCAAGAACGGCGCCAGCCAGGCCGTCGAGGACCTCAACAAGGCCGGCACCCTGAAGGGCACGACCCTGTCGGTCACGGTCGGCGACGACGCCTCCGATCCCAAGCAGGGCGTCTCGGTGGCCAACAAGTTCGCCAGCGACGGCGTGAAGGTGGTGGTCGGCGACTATAACTCCGGCGTGTCGATCCCGGCCTCCGACGTCTATCTCGACGCCGGCATCATCCAGGTCACCCCGGCCTCCACGAACGTGAAGTTCACCGAGCGCGGGATGTGGAACACGTTCCGCACCTGCGGCCGCGACGACCAGCAGGGCGCGGTGGCGGGCGCGTATCTCGTGGCGAACTACAAGGACAAGAAGATCGCCTTCGTCCACGACAAGACCCCCTACGGCAAGGGCCTGGCCGACGAGACGCTGATGGTGCTCAAGGCCAAGGGCGTGAAGCCGGTGATGTTCGAAGGCATCAACCCGGGTGAGAAGGACTATTCGGCGCTGGTCTCCAAGCTGAAATCGGCCAACGTCGATATCGTCTATTTCGGCGGCTACTACACCGAGGCCGGGCTGATCCTGCGCCAGATGCGCGACCAGGGCCTGAAGGCTCCGGTGATGGGCGGCGACGGCATGGTCGACCGCGAGCTGGTGGCGATCGCCGGCCCGGCCGCCGAGGGTACCCTGACCACCTTCCCGCCGGATGCCCGCAAGAACCCGAACGCCAAGGCGGCGCTCGCCGCGTTCAAGGCCAAGAACATCGATCCCGAGGGTTACACCCTCTATTCCTACGCGGCGGTCCAGGTGCTGGCCAAGGCGATGGCCGAGACCGGCTCCAGCGACGGCAAGAAGCTCGCCGAGTGGCTGCACCAGGGCAAGCCGGTCGACACCGTGGTCGGCCCGATCGCCTACGATAAGAAGGGCGACATCACCCGGCCGGACTACGTCCTGTACGAGTGGAAGAAGGGCGCCGACGGCAAGATCGATTACACCGGTAACGAACTGACCAAGTAAGACGCACCCTCTTCCGGACCGACGCCGCCCCGCGCGACCGTGCGGGGCGGCGTCGCCGTATCGGAAGCCGTGGAATCGTCAGCCTTAATCGCCGTCACAACCGCGCCACCCCGTGCGTACGCTCAAGAATTGTGCATGATGCCGTCGGCGCGAGCGGGTCGGCGACTCGACGTGCCGGAGGAGGCCGGATGACGGGAGCGGAACAGCCGACCGTGGACGCTCGCGCGACGGTGGCGCTTGTTCTTCCGTCGTCCGCCGCGGTCCCGTGTGGCGCCGCTGCCAGCCTCCCGGCACCATCATTGCAAAGGCGTCGCCCGAACGGGCGAGCCCGAGCGCCGAGCCGCCAGCCGATCCCGTTCGGCCTGATCCAGGAGTTCCGTACCGATGCAGTCTGATATCGCTCGCCGCGGCCTTGCCGCGGCGCTCGGCCTGAGCCTCGCCCTGGCCCCCCTCAGCCTGCGGGCCGAGGAACTCACCGGTACCCTCAAGAAGGTGAAGGATAGCGGAGCCATCGTCATCGGCTACCGCGACGCCTCCGTGCCGTTCTCCTATCTCGGCGGCGACCAGAAGCCGGTCGGCTACGCCCTCGACATCTGCTTCAAGATCGCCGACGCCGTGAAGGCCAATCTCGGCCTGCCGAACCTCGAGGTGAAGCTCAACCCGGTCACCTCCGCCACCCGCATCCCGCTGATGGCGAACGGCACGATCGACCTCGAATGCGGCTCGACCACGAACAACGCCGAGCGCGAGAAGCAGGTGAACTTCACCAACTCGCACTTCCTGACCGCGACCCGCTACGTCTCGAAGAAGTCGGCCAACCTGCACACGATCGAGGACCTGAAGGGCAAGACCGTCGTGTCGACCTCGGGCACCACGAACATCAAGCAGATCAACGAGGCCAACACCGAGCGGAAGCTCGGCCTGACGATCCTGCCGGCCAAGGACCATGCCGAGGCGTTCCTGATGGTCGAGACCGGCCGCGCCGTGGCCTTCGTGATGGATGACGTGCTGCTCGCGTCGCTGGCCGCCTCCGCCAAGGATCCGTCGGCCTACGAGATCTCCACCGAGGCCCTGTCGAAGCCCGAGCCCTACGGCATCATGCTGCGCAAGGACGATCCGGCCTTCAAGAAGGTCGCCGACGAGGCGACCGCCAAGCTCTACACAAGCCCCGAGGGTAAAGCCCTCTACGACAAGTGGTTCACCAAGCCGATCCCGCCGCGCAACATCAACCTGAACCTGCCAATGAGCGCGGAGATGAAGAAGCAGTTCACGACGCCGATCGCCAGCCCCGATCCGGCAGCCTACTGAACGTTCGCCGAGGATGCTGCGCACCGCGGGTTCGCGCCCGCGGTGCGTCTTTTAAGGTCAGGGTAGAAGCGGCACGATGAACTACAATTGGAACTGGCGGATCTTCTTCGACGCCTCGCCGGAAGGCAACGGCACCTATCTCGACATGCTGCTCTCCGGGCTCATGTGGACGATCGCGACCGCCCTGTGCTCGTGGTTCATCGCGTTCTTCCTCGGCTCCCTGATCGGGGTGCTGCGGACCCTTCCGTCGAAGACCGCCAACGGGATCGGCACGGCCTATGTCGAGCTGTTCCGCAACGTGCCGCTGCTCGTACAGATGTTCCTCTGGTACTTCGTGCTGCCCGAGGTGGTGCCGACGCAGCTCGGCGACGCGATCAAGCAGATGCCCGACGCGCCGTTCTACACCGCGGTCGTGTGCCTCGGCTTCTTCACCGCCTCGCGGGTGGCCGAGCAGGTCCGGGCCGGCATCCAGTCGCTGCCGCGCGGCCAGGGCATGGCCGGCACCGCCATGGGCTTTACGGTCTACCAGACCTACCGGTACGTGCTGCTGCCGAACGCCTACCGGATCATCCTGCCGCCGATGACCTCGGAATTCCTGAACAATCTCAAGAACACCTCCGTGGCCCTGACCATCGGCCTCCTCGAACTGACCGCCCGGGCCCGGTCGATGCAGGAATTCTCCTTCCAGGTGTTCGAGGCGTTCACCGCCGCCACCCTGCTCTACGTGATCATCAATCTCGTGGTGGTCACCGCAGCGACCTACCTGGAGCGCGCCGTCGCGATCCCGGGCCAGCGCTGAGGCGCCGGCCCGCCCCTCGATTTCCCCGCTCCGCCGGCACCCGGCCACCGCGAACAGGCCCCGATGCTCTCGAATTTCGATTTCAATGTCATCCTCTCCTCCCTGCCCTACCTGTTCGGGCAGGGCATGGTCTTCACGGTGACCCTCACCGCCATGGCGGCGGTCGGCGGCGTGGTGATCGGGACCCTGCTGGCGATGGCCCGGCTCTCGAGCGTGCCGGGCCTCAGCCACGTGGCCAAGGGCTATGTCGAGCTGTGCCGCTCGCTGCCGCTGGTGCTGGTGATCTTCTGGTTCTACTTCCTGGTGCCGTATATCGGCGCTTACGTGACCGGCGCCTCGACCCCGATCCAGGTCGGCGCCTTCCCGTCGGCGCTGATCACCTTCATGGCCTTCGAGGCGGCCTATTTTTCCGAGATCATGCGGGCGGGCATCCAGTCGATCCCCAAGGGGCAGACGGGCGCGGCCTTGGCGCTCGGGATGAACTACTGGCAGACGATGGCGAACGTCGTCCTGCCCCAGGCTTTCCGCAACATGCTGCCGCTTCTGCTGACCCAGACCGTCGTGTTGTTCCAGGACACCTCTCTGGTCTACGTGCTGTCGCTCACCGATTTCATGGGCGCGGCCTCGAAGGTGGCGCAGCGCGACGGCCGCCTGGTCGAGATGTATATCTTCGCCGCCATCGTCTACTTCGTGATCTGCTTCACGGCCTCGTTCCTGGTGCGTCGCCTGCAGCGCCGCGTTGCCATCATCCGCTGACCGACACTGGAGTCCGCGCCATGACCTCGACCCCGATGCCGGCCCCGTCCGTCAAGGAGCCCGTCGCCGACGCCGCCCACGCCCCCCGGGATGCCGGGCTGCAGCCGGGAAGCCTCGTCTCCGGCGTGCCGGCGGCGGCGCCCGGCGAGACGATGATCTCCATCGACAACATCAGCAAATGGTACGGCGACTTCCAGGTGCTGACGAACTGCACCACCAAGGTCGCCAAGGGCGAGGTCGTGGTGGTCTGCGGCCCCTCGGGCTCGGGCAAGTCGACCCTGATCAAGTGCGTCAACGCCCTCGAGCCGTTCCAGAAGGGCCAGATCACGGTCGCCGGCACCAAGGTCGTCGACAAGACGACCAACCTGCCCAAGCTCCGCTCCCGGGTCGGCATGGTGTTCCAGCATTTCGAGCTGTTCCCGCACCTGTCGATCACCGAGAACCTCACCATCGCCCAGCGCAAGGTCCTGGGGCGCGGCGCCGAGGACGCCAAGAAGCGCGGCCTCGACCTGCTGGCCCGCGTAGGCTTGAGCGCCCAGGCGGACAAATTCCCGGGGCAGCTCTCGGGCGGCCAGCAGCAGCGCGTGGCGATCGCCCGGGCGCTCGCCATGAACCCGGTGGTGATGCTGTTCGACGAGCCGACCTCGGCGCTGGACCCGGAGATGGTCGGCGAGGTGCTCGACGTGATGGTCGAGCTCGCCAAGGAGGGCATGACCATGATGGTCGTGACCCACGAGATGGGCTTCGCCCGCAAGGTCGCCGACCGGGTGATCTTCATGGATCGCGGCGAGATCGTCGAGGACGCCAAGAAGGAGGACTTCTTCGGCAGCCCCCGCTCCGAGCGCGCCCAGACGTTTTTGTCGAAGATCCTGCAGCACTGATTTCTGGGACTTGGTCGGGGGCTCTCCGTCATCGCGGCGCGACGAAGGCGCTACCCGCCCGCGTCACGCCGTCCGCTTGAGGCCGGCGGCGAGAACCTCCCCCATCCGCATCTGCCATCCAGGGCCGGTCGCTTGGTAACCCGCGATCACGTCCGGCGGCAGGCGCAGGGTGACCAGCTTCTTGCGGGTCTCCGATCGCGGGCGGCCGCGCTGCGTGAGCCTCGCGAAGAGTGCCGGATCCAGGACCTCGGAGGCCGGGCGCATCTGCGCAGCCTGTTCGTCGGTGACGTCCGGTGCGTCCGGATCGCGCGCGATCGCGGCCTGGATCCGGGCCTCCTCGTCATCGCTGATCGGGCCGGCCTTACGCTTGGTCATAGAGGCTCCTCTCCTTGCGCGTGGCCGGCCGAAGGCTGAGCGGCGTCGGTGGACCTAGACGATCCCCGCCTGCGCCGCCCGATACTCACGCCCGTGCTGGCAATAGCCCTCGACGATGCGGATCATCATCGCGCGCTTCTCGGCGTCCAGCGGCGACAGGATCCGGGCCGGGCGGCCGCCCCAGAGATAGCCGGCCTCCAGGATCTGCCCCGGATCCGTGGTGGCCCCCGCCGCCAGCATGACGTCGTCGGCGATCAGCGTGCCGGGGGCGATGCTGGCGCCGATGCCGATCAGCGCCCGGGCGCCGATCCGGCAATCGGCGATCCGGACGTTGTGGGCGATGGTGGTGTCGCGCCCGATCACCACCCCCTCCCCCCGGGTGCGGATCGTGGTGTTGTCCTGGATGTTGGTGTCGGCCCCGACCACGATCGGCCCGACCTCGGCGTTCAGATCGCAGCAGAACAGCACGCTGGCGCCGGCCCCGAGACTGACCCGGCCGCGCAGGCGCGCGGTGCGCGCCACGAACACGCTGTCCTCGACCTCCGGGGGGAGCCCGGGCTCGGCGGCCGAGCTCTCGCCCATCCGCTCGCGCAGGCGCTCGGCGCGTTCGGCGACCTCGTCGGGACCGACCGGCCGGCTTGGCCGCGCGGGGCTGCCGGCATAGGCGTGGCCGCCGTCGAGCTTCATGCGGGGGAACACGGTCGTGCCAGCCTCGATCACGGCGTTGTCGCCGATCTCGGCCCCGTCGAGGATCACGACGTCGTCCTCGATCACCACGTCGGAGCCGACCGTGCAGGCATGCACGACGCTGTTGCGCCCGACCGTGACCCGGTCGCCGACCCGCGTCCCGTGGGTGAGGGTGGCGATATGCACCGTCGAGCGGTGGCCGAGCCAGAACCGGTCCCCGAGGGTGATGGTCTGCCCGTCGGCGCGGATCACCGCCTCGTCGCCGATCCAGGCCTGCGCGCCGATGCGGGCGGCGCCGATCACCGTGCTGCCGCGCCCGCACCAGACCGGGCGGCTCGCGAAATCCGGCAGAACGCCCGCGTAGGGCAGGATCAGGTCGGGGGTCACACGGTCATCCTTCTCCGCCGATCGCGCCGCCGCGCCCGCGACCGGGGCGACGGCGGCTCGCTGTGCCATATAGAGGCGCGGCCGAGTGTGACAGGCGCCGGCGCAGCCCGCGCCGCCCGAAGACCACCGGACGAGCATCGTAGGACCGGACCATGACCGCCCCCGCCCCGAGCGTCGCCATCCAGGCCGAACCCTTCGACACCGCCGCCGAGATCGCCCGGATCGGCGCCGCGCTCGGCGGCCGGGCCGGGGCGGTCGTCACCTTCACGGGTCTCTGCCGGGACGAGGACGGGCGCCTCGCCGCCCTGGAGCTCGAACATTATCCCGGCATGGCCGAGGCCGAGATCCTCCGGGTCGCCGAGGCGGCCGTCACCCGCTGGCCGCTCCAGGCGCTGCGGGTCATCCACCGCCACGGCCGCGTCGTACCAGGCGACGGCATCGTGCTGGTGGTGACCGCCTCCAGCCACCGGGTCGCGGCCTTCGAGGCGGCGGATTTCCTGATGGACTATCTCAAGACCCGCGCGCCGTTCTGGAAGCGCGAGCACCTGGCCGACGGCACCACCGGCGGCTGGGTCGAGGCCGCCGCCCATGACGATGCGGCGGCCGAGCGCTGGCGCTGATCCGGCCTACAGGATCGCGTTGAGGAACACCGCCACGACCGCGCCGGCGATCGCGAGGCCGAGGATCACCACGCTGCTGAGCTGGTCCCCCGTATCCACGGTCCGGCCAGGGCCGAGGGAATGGGTGTGGGGCTCGTTGCTGCTCACGCGGTTTCTCCCGGATGCGCCCGGCTCCCGTCGAGAGCGGTCACGCGGGCCGACAACGCGTGAAACGCCGTCTGGTCGCGGGCCGCCGCACACAAGCTTGGTCGGGCGCCGCACTTGACCCAGGCCGGCCCGGAGCGTTCGTGAGCCCGCGGTACGGGAGCGATGATGACGGACGGTAAGCTTCAGGATCTGGACGGCCCGGTCGGGCCCTGGCGCGGTGCCCTGCCGCTGGCGGCTTCGGGGATCGCCGTCGTGTGCTTCACGGCGCTGCTGGCGCTCGCGTGGATGTCGGTGGGCACGCTGCTGCTGATCTTCGCGGGCGTGCTGCTCGGCGTGTTCCTCGACGGCCTGACCCGGGGGCTCGGCCACGTCCTGCCCCTGCCCCGGGGCCTGCGCCTGACCATCGCCAGCCTGGCGGTCGCCGTCGCGGTGCTCAGCTTCGGAACCTATGGCGGCGCCACCGTCGTCCAGCAGGGGCGCGACCTCGGCACCACGATCAAGGACCAGGCCGGCACGGTCTCGGGCTGGCTGTCAGAGCGCGGCATCGACGTGCCGAGCCTCGCCCCGCAGGGCGGCGGCAAGGACGGCTCGACCGAGTCCAACCAGAAGGAAGGCGGCCTCGGCGGCCTCGCCAACGGCCTCCTCAAGGGCAGCAGCTCGATCGTCTCCGACGCCGGCAGCGTCCTCGGGCCGGCGGCGGCCGTGATCCTCGGGCTGTTCGATGCGCTGGGCAACCTGCTGGTGATCGCCTTCCTGGGGCTCGCCTTCGCGGCCGACCCGAAGGCCTACCGGGACGGAGCGCTGCGCTTCGTGCCGCCGCAGAAGCGCCCGCGCGCGGCCAAGGTCCTCGACGGCGCCGGCGAGACCCTGCGGCACTGGCTGTTCGGCCAGCTGATCATCATGGCGGCGATCTTCCTCTGCACCTGGGCTGGGCTGGCCTTCCTGGGGATCGGCGGCGCGCTGATCCTCGGCCTCCAGGCCGGGCTGCTGGCCTTCGTGCCGACGGTGGGACCGCTGGTGGCGGGCATCGTGATCATCCTGGCGGCCCTGGCCTCGGGCCTCAAGGCGGTCATCGGCGCGGTGGGCGTCTACCTGGCGGTGCAGTGCCTGGAGAGCTACGGCCTGACGCCGTTCATCCAGAAGCGGGCGCTGGACATCCCCCCGGCCACGATCTTCGCCGGCCAGCTGATCCTGGGCGTGATCTTCGGGCTCTGGGGCATCGCCCTGGCGCTGCCCCTGATGGCGGTGATCAAGGTCCTGCTGGAGCAGCTCTACGTGGAGGACACGCTGCACGAGCCGGCGAGCAGCTGAGGCGCGGCACGGGGAACCCGCTGCTCACGGTTGAGGCGAGTGGGCTTGACCGAAATGATGTCCGACACGGGTCGATTGACGCCTGTCCGCTCCCGATCGGGCGTTGGGATAAGCAGAAGCCCCCTGTCGGTGCAGAACGGTCATCGCAGCGATCGGGTGACCTCGACGATGCCCCGGGCAGGACGGTTCAGGTGGACGGGCACGGGCCCCGCGCTGGTGATAGCCACGGTGGGGCAGAGGCGGAGTCGGTGCGCTCGATCGAAGAGCGGCTCGAACCATACCTCCGATCGCCCAGGTGGTTCAGCGACCGTGCTGCTGGTTGGCCGTTCGGAAGGGCGGGGCGGTCGATGTGGATCGGTCGTGTCCAAGCGGACCGCGATCGACCAGAGCGTGGCCGGACGACAGTCGGGCCGCCGATCCGGAAGTTCAAGCCGAAGGTCGGCTAGTCCTCGCGGCCCGCAATCATGCCGTCTGACTGGCGCCGGATCTCCTCGGCCAGGGCGTAGAGCAACATGCGCGAAGCCGTCTGCATCTCGGGCGAGCCGTGGCGCATAATTGCCTCGTGGTTGTCGATGCAGGCGCCTGCCATCGCATCGAACGCGTCGGGCGTCTTCGCCTCGCTTTCCGGTGGCGTCTCGGTGACCATGCAACCATCCGATCGCAGCGCCGGCGCGTCATCGCACAGGACTCGTATGTACGAAACCACACTTAAGGGCTATATCGACGAGGCGTCGGCAGGCGCTTCCAGTGCACAGGATGGAGGCCGCCTTGGCGGGAAACGCAGTCGATCACGGCAGCAACGGCGTCATCCAACCTGCGAGCATGCTTGGGCGCATAGCGTCAGCCCTCGGCGAACCCGAGGCGGCGCTCTTCGGCGAGGCGAGCGCATGGAGTGAGCTCGACGAGACGTGCGAGATGCTGCGGGTGTGGCATGCTCTGCAGGGGGCACAAGCCCGCCGGACGGTTCTCAACTTCGCGCACGCCGTCGCCGCGAAGGCCGACGCTTCACATCTTGGTATGCGGACAGCCAACGATCAGTCCGGATCGGCTGAGCCTGCACTGAGCTTGCCGATCGAGGCGCTCGCAGCCGAGACCGGCTAGGGCTCCCACCGCTCGCCCATCACGACTTCAGTCAGCAATGCCCACCCGGTCAGGAATAGGAATCACGGTTTCCGCCCGGCGGTCCCGCGAATCTGCCGCTTCTTGGCCAGTCCGAGGTCTGGCACCAGCAGCATGACGCTCACGTGCGCCCCGCGCTGCATGCCCTGCGAGGACAGGGCGCAGGCTCGGAGGGCTTCGCGTTGAAGACTGCGGAGCGGGGCTCGGATCTGGAAGGGCATGCGGCTGAGCGCCGGCCTTCAGCGAGGACCCCAGCAAACACGTTGCTGATAATACCCCGCATGCAAATCAGTTATGTTGCAACGGTTTTTACAGTCACCTGATTGACTTCCCTATGTCGAGCAGCGCATCCCTGCGCTTGTTCGCACTTTAGGCTGGTTGCTACCATTTGATCCATTCATTGAGCCGGATGCGGTCCATGCAGCTTGGTCTTTCGACTGGAGCATGCCGATGTCTCATGATCACTCAAGGAGCACCAGGACCCAGCAGTGTATCGCGGACGCGCTCGGAACAGGTGTAGAGAATTTCTTCACCGAACGCAGCGAACCGCAAGATTTACACGAAGTCGTTGAACTGCTGGCCGCGTTCGATCAGATCGTCGATCCAAGCGATCGCAAAGCTTGCATCGATTTCGTCCAGTCGGTCTTGAAACGTCAGAGGACGGCTTGACCAACATCTCAATGAAAACGCCGCTCTGGGCGATCGGATTGTCGAGCCAGCACCCGTCCGACCTCGAAGAGCGCTGCATCGATCAGCTTGCGCAGAATGGGCGAGCCGATCTGATTCATCAGCGGCCGAACCGCGATCAGGGCATCTGCGACACGATCGATTGTGTCCATCTGCTGATCGGCGGACTTTTGGGTCTCAAAGTAGCTATCGGTCAGATCGAGCGCGACGCCTATGCAGCGTAGGCCGCGACCATGCTCGTCGATCTCGACACGGCCACGCGCCACCACACGGCGCACGCAGCCTTTTCCATCGAGTGTCTTGAACTCCGCCTCGAAACGGCCAGCGGAGCGGTGCGCTTCTTGAACAAGATGAGCGACGCGTACTTGATCGTCGGGATGTATTCCACCCAAGAAAGATGTCATCGGCAGACCAGCTGCTGCATCCTTCTCGTCGAGCCCGAGAAAGTCCGGCAGCGCACCCGTTAGCTCGATGGTTTGGGTCGTGAGATCTGTCTCCCAGATGCCGATATAGCCTGATGCTTCGAGAGCGGCTTTCAGAGAAGGTGACATCTATTGCCCCGCAGGTCGCGCCGACCCGGACTAAAACGACCTAAGGTAGCAACAGGAAACTCGTATCGCAGTTCCAAGCTTAGCCTTGACGCGTCGGAACACGGGCACACCCTGCCAACCGTGAGCGGATCGAAGGACGGAGCGACAAAAGTCAGTTTCGGCGACCTGGCGACCCTTCCGACTGCGCGCGGCCATGGTGGCGGGCTGGCCTAGGCCGATCGCCTTGGCAAGGGCAGAGCCCTGCTCGGCGTAGCTCGGAGCGACCATCGGGTAGTCGACCGGCAGGCTCTAGCAGGCGCGATAGCTCTGAGGGCTCAGGCCTTTGGCGGTCAGAAGCCGCATCGAAGTCTTGCAGGTCTTGCCGCCGACGAAGCTCATGAGGCCGTTCTTGGGTGCCGATTTTCGGAACCTGGCAGCCGTTGGCTTCTCGATTCCGACTTCCTGCGATGCCTGATGGTCCGTATCCGGACGCTTGGTACCCGCCGCGGGGCGCCGGTTCCGACGCCAAGCCGAAATTGCCCGACGACAGACCAACGGCTGTTTTCGGGCCGCGCCCGTGTCGATCCAGGCGGCCGGGTTGTGCCGAATTCAGCCATCGCGCAGCCGAGCCTCGGAGCCAGAGCCGCGGACGGTTCAGGTCGAGAACCACCCGTGCGTCCTCTTCCGGGTTACGCTCCGCGCTGGGCGCACGGACGGTGTAAGCCCGCCGCGCCTGAATCCCCTGTCGTGCGCCTCCAGCCGGCGACCCGTCAGCCGCGCAAGCCAGCCTCGATCATCCGGGCCACCGCCAGCGCCCGTCCGTCGTCGCCGAAGCGGCCGATCACCTGCACGCCCACCGGCAGATGGTCGCCCGGCACCGGCACGTTCACGCAGGGCACGCCCATCAGGGTCCAGAGCTGGTTGAAGCGCGGGTCGCCCGTGGAGGCCAGGGTCGCGGGGGCCGGGCCGGGGGCCGAGAAGGTCAGGATCGCGTCGTAGTCGGCGAACAGGCCCTTGAGCACCCGGCGGGCCCGGTGGGCGTGGCGGCGGGCGTCGTCATATTCCGCGGCCGCGATCGCGGCCCCGGCATCGAGATGCTCCCGGACCCGCGGCGGCAGGGCGTCGCGATGCGAATCGTACTCCCAGGCCAGCGCCAGCCGGCCCTCGTAGTTCTGGATGATCCGGTGGCGCTCGAAGGCGAGCGCCAGCTCCGGCGGCAGCGCGAGGTCGGTCACCTGCGCGCCCGCCCGCTCGGCGGCCTGCCGCGCGCGGGCCAGGGCGGCCTCGGCCTCCGGCTCCGGGGCCTCGGCAAAGTCCTGCCGCACGAGGCCGATGCGCGGGGCCGAGCCCGGCTCGGCCCGGGCGATCTCCGGGCGGCCGGTCACCAGCGCCAGGGCGTGGGCGACATCCGCGACCCCGGCGGCGAACAGGCCCACGGTGTCGAGCGCCCAGGAATAGGTCTTGACCCCGACCGTCGGGATCAGCCGGAAGGATGGCTTCACCGCCGCGCAGCCGCAATAGCTCGCCGGCCGGATCACCGAGCCCGCGGTCTGGGTGCCGAGCGCCAGGGGCAGCAGCCCCGCCCCCACAGCGGCGGCCGAGCCCGCCGAGGACCCGCCCGGGGTGTGGCCGGGATCATGCGGATTGACCGTCTCGGTCGGATCGCTGCTGGCGAAGGCCGTGGTGGTGGTCTTGGCCAAAGCCACCGCGCCGAGGCCCTTCAGACGCGCCACCACCGCGGCATCGCCCCGGGGCCGCCAGCCCGCGTAGAGCGCGGAACCCATCTGGGTCGGCAGGCCGGCGCTGTCGATGATGTCCTTCACGCCGACCGCGATGCCGGCGAGCGGGCCGGAATCCGGGATCGCGGGCGTGTCGTCCAGCGTCACCAGCGTGCGCAGCTCGGGCTCCCGCGCCGCGATCGCCGCGCGGCACAGGTCGATCGCGCCCGAGGGCGTCAGGGTGCCGGCGTCGATGCGGGCGCGGAGATCGAGGAGTGACAGCATACTGTATTCAGGCCCGGGGCCGGCTCGCTGTCAACCGATCGGCCACAGGCCGGGCCATTCCCGAATCGGCGTTGACGAACGCTTTACGCGGTCGTGCGCATCGTCTGGGTCATGTGGCGTGGCGTATCCCTATTCTCCGCCCTGGCGCTGTTCGGCGCCGGGCTTACCGCGTGCTCGATCAACCGGTTCGAGCGGCGCGACCCATGGCGCGACCAGGCGGAGCAAGTCTGCCTGGCCAAGAAGCTCGTCGAGCAGACCGAGTTCATCACGCCGATCGCGGCGATGGACGGGCCGGGCCCCTGCGGCATGCAGCAGCCCTTCCGGGTGACGCGGCTGGCCGGCGGCACGGTGGTGATGAAGCAGCGGATGACGCTGGGCTGCCCGGCGCTCGCCGAGGCCGAGGCCTGGCTCGCCGACACGATCCAGCCAGCCGCGGACCTGTATTTCGGCGTGCCTGTGGCCGAGATCAACGCCGGCTCCTATTCCTGCCGGGGGCGCAACAACCAGCCCGGCGCCAAGCTCTCCGAGCACGGCTTCGGCAACGCGATCGACGTGATGTCGATCAAGCTCGCCGACGGCCACGTCATCACCGTCAAGGGTGGCTGGCGCGGCACGGAAGCCGAGCAGGGCTTCCTGCGCGAGATCTTCCTGGGCGCCTGCCAGCGCTTCACCACCGTGCTGGCCCCGGGCTCCAACGTGTTCCACTACGACCACATCCATGTCGACCTCGCCCGGCACGACCCGCGCGGGCTGAAGCGGATCTGCCAGCCGTTCATCAAGTTCACGCCCCAGCTCGGCACCGGGACCGAGCGGCCCCTGTCGCGCCCGCTGCCGCCAGCGCGCCAGCCGGCCGCCCCGCAGGCGCCCGTGGACGTCGAGGAGGATGATCCCTACGGCGTCTCGCCGATGTCGAAGGCCGCGAGCCCGACCCAGGTGGCCCGCGCGCCGGCGCGCGTGCCGGCCGCGCCCTCCGCCTACACCGCGGCGCCGCCGGTCCGGCCCGCGCCCCGCGTCGCCGCCGCGGCGCCCGAGGAACCGGCGCAGGATGACGACGAGCCGCTGCAGCTCGGCGCGCCGCCGTCGAGCACGGGGCCGATCTACTGAACTGCGGCCCCGGATTGCGGGACGATCGCAAGGTGGTAGTCTCGCGGCTTCCGCGGAGGGGGCAATGCCGGCGAGCTATATCCTGGACGAGCAGGACGAGCGGTTCGTGCGCGAGATGGTGGAGACCGGGCGCTACGCGTCGGTGAGCGACGTGATGCGCGACGGGCTCCGCCTCGTCGAGGAGCGCGAGCGGCGTCGCACCGCCAAGCTGGATGCCCTCCGTCGGGATATCCGTGAGGGCTTGGACAGCGGTCCCTCCGCGCACTTGGATATCGAAGCCGTCAAGGCCGAAGGGCGTCGCCGCTTGGCTGCCGTGCAATCCGCTTCCGGGCGCGGTGACTAGGATCGTCCGGCGCCCGCGCGCCGAAAAAGACCTTGTGGAAATCTGGGCTTACATCGCGCAGGACGACGTGCGGGCAGCCGACCGGCTGGTCGATCAGATCCAGGCCAAGCTCGTGTTGGTCGCCGATCGTCCGCTGATCGGCCGCGCGAGACCGGAATTGGCTGACGCGCTGCGAAGCATCGCGGTTGGAAACTACGTCTTGTTCTATCAGCCGACGCCCACCGGTATCGACCTCGTCCGGATCCGCAGCCGATATCTGGATCTGGATGCCTCCGACGTCGTGCCTTGACGCCGCGCTGCCGTCGATTCGGGCTGGCAATCCGCTACCGTTCAGGGGGGCAGCCCTGGTCGGTACGCCCTGCACCGGGACCGTGGCACCTGCGCCGCACCGCCCGGTAAACCGTCGGTTCACCCCTGAGCCGACTTGACTGGCGCCCCCGCCGAGCCATCGTCTCGCGCATGCAGGACAGCACCCCCGTCGAGGCACGCGCCATGCGCCCGATCCTTCACAGCCTGGCCCTCGGGCTGGCCCTCCTCTCCGTCGCGCAGCCGGCCCTGGCCCGCTCGGCCCGGGAGGATATCGAGCCCGCCGAGGAGCGGATCTTCCCGTTCGACGCGCAGATCCCCGGCTGCCAGGACCCGAGCGTCCTGGAGCAGGTCTCGACCAACTTCGCCGAGAAGGAGGCGAAGTACTGGAACTCGTCGATGACGATCCGGTCGTTCGACACGATCGAGCGCACCGCCTGGCGGCCCTGGGGGCTGGACACCTATCCCCGCCGGTTCTGCTCGGCCACCGTCACCACCTCGGACGGCGTGCGCCGCAAGGTCGATTACTCCGTGCGCGAGAGCCTCGGTATCATCGGGGCGACCTGGGGCGTCGAGTTCTGCGTGCACGGCCTCGACCGCGACCTGGCCTACGCCTACGCCACCGCCTGCCGGATGGCGCGGCCCTGAGGATGCGCGCCCGCGCCGCCTGCCTCGCCGGCCTGCTGCTCGCCGGGCCGGCCGCCGCCCAGGACATCGGCGGCTTCAGCCGCCGGGGCGAGCCGGGCGCGTTCGATTTCTACGTGCTGGCCCTGTCCTGGTCGCCGACCTATTGCGCGGGCGTCGGCGAGCGCCGGAACGATGGGCAATGCACCCCCGGCCGCGGCCTCGGCTTCGTCGTGCATGGGCTCTGGCCGCAATATACGCGGGGCTACCCGCAGAACTGCTCCGCGGTGGAGCGGGCGCCGACCCGGCAGGCGCTCGAGGTGGCCGGGCAGGTCTACCCGAGCGAGGGGCTCGCCCGGCACGAGTGGCGCGCCCACGGCACCTGTTCCGGACTCGATCCCGCCAGTTACTTCCAGGCCGCCCGCGACGCGCGCCTCGCCGTGACGATCCCCGACGGTCTCAAGGGCGGCGGCGGTCCGCAGAGCCTGGCGCCGATCGAGATCGCCCGCCAATTCGTGGCCGCCAACCGCGGCCTGCGCCCCGACATGATGGCGGTGACCTGCACCCGCGGGCTGCTCCAGGAGGTGCGGATCTGCTTCTCCAAGGACCTGCGCGGCTTCACCCCCTGCCCCGAGGTCGCCCGCGGCAATTGCCGCGCCCCGGAGATCACGCTGGACGCCGCCCGCTGATTTATTTGGCCGGTGTCGCGGTTTGAGGCTGGACCCGGGTCGCGCGATCCGCTTCAGGGCGCAGCCATGAACTATCGGCACGCCTTCCACGCCGGCAACCATGCCGACGTACTCAAGCACCTCGTCCTGGCGCGGGTGCTCGCGCATCTCGGCCTCAAGGACAAGCCGTTCCGGGCGCTCGACGCCTTCGCGGGCCTGGGCGTCTACGACCTGACCGCCGACGAGGCCGCCCGCACCGGCGAGTGGCGGGACGGCTGGGGCCGGATGGAGGCGCCCTTCGCGCCCGACATCGAGGCGCTGCTCGCGCCCTACCGGGAGGCCGTCGCGGCGGTCCAGGCCCGCTACGGCGCCAGCGCCTATCCCGGCTCGCCCGCGGTGATCCGCGAGGCCCTGCGGCCCGGCGACAAGGGCGTGTTCGTCGAGCTGCACCCGGAGGACGCCGCGACCCTGCGGGGGCGCTACGAGCGCGACGGCCGCACCAAGGTGCTCAGCCTCGACGGCTGGACCGCCGTCAACGCCCAGATCCCACCCCCGGAGCGCCGGGGCCTCGTGCTGATCGACCCGCCCTACGAGGTGCCGGGCGAGATCGAGCGCCTTGGCAGCCATCTCGCCCGCGCGGTGGCGAAATGGCCGACCGGGATCTTCCTGGCCTGGTACCCGATCAAGGACGCGGCCGCGATCGACCGCATGGTCCGCGACCTCGACGCCGCCCTGCCCCGCCCGGCCCTGCGCCTGGATCTCTTGATCGACCGGCCGGACGACCCGACCCGGCTGTGCGGAAGCGGCTTGATCGTGGTCAATCCGCCCTGGCGCCTCGCCGAAGAGGCGTTGTTGTTCCTGCCGGCCCTAGCTCAGCGGCTGGCCCGGGAGGAGTTCGGTGGGTTTCGCTGTGATTCGATCGGCCCCGCAAGCTGATTCGTCACTATTGAGATGGGTGAGCGCCGCCGCGGCAATTCTTTAAGAGATTTCGCGCCCGCGCGGCCGCCGCTGTTGTGGCGACAAAGACACATTTCTCAGCAGACCCACGCGCTACCCTCAAGAATGACTAAAAACTAGGCAAGTGCCATTTGTTTGTTTTTGTGTCACCGGCACGTCGGTGTCAGCTTGGCAGGGAACCAATTCCAACGAGCTGCGAAATCATGCTGAAGCGATCCACCCTGGCCGGCTTGGCCACCGTGCTGCTCACCTCGACCAGCATTCTCGCGGCCGATCTTGCAGCCCCGGCACCGGTTCCCGTCGCGCCTCCGGCCGAGCCCTGCAAGGCCACGCTGCTGGGCCCGGCCTACGCCGGCGTGATCAAGGCCAACCCGAACCCGACCTGCTTCTCGGCCGGTCCGCTGGGTGACCTCTATGTCGGCGGTGCCGTCACCGGCTACGCCTACACCCAGACCAACCCGTTCGCCTCGTTCTCGACGCCGGCCGCCCCCAACGACCGGGATCGGGCTGCGCGGGTCGACTTCTCGAACCTCCAGGGCATCATCCAGAAGCCCGAGGGCGCGTTCCAGTTCTACATCCAGGCCGGTGGCTACTCGATCCCGCAGCTCGGTTTCCCGACCCTCGGGACGTTCACACAGACCGACCTGCTGTTCGGACCGGTGCCCGTCGCCTACGGCAAGATCCAGATCAACGATGAATGGTCGATCCAGGGCGGTCGGATGTTCACCCTGATCGGCACCGAGCTGCTGTTCACCTACCAGAACCTGAACATCAACCGCGGCCTCCTGTTCGTGCAGGAGAACTTCATCAACCAAGGTGTGCAGGTCAATTACAGCAGCGGCCCGCTCTCGGTCTCGCTCGCCGGCACCGACGGGTTCTTCTCCAACGAGATCACCTGGTTCACCGGCAACGTCGCCTACAAGCTCGACGACTTTAACACGATCGGCGTCAACGGCGGCCTCAACGTCGGGCGCACCAATGCCCTCGACCGCAGCGCGCGCTACCAGTTCGCCACGCCGAACGCGCAGCAGAACAGCGGCATCTTCAACATCAACTACACTTACGCGAACGGTCCGTGGATCATCTCGCCGTACTTCCAGTTCACCAACGTCGAGCGTGATCTGCGGGTCGGGATCGGCAACACCGCCTCGACCTATGGCGGCGCCCTGCTGGCGGCCTACTCCTTCACCGACAACTTCTCGCTGGCCGGCCGCGTCGAATACACCGAGCAGACCGGCGTGCGGGGCTCCGGCGGGACGAACCTGCTCGGCTTCGGCGCCGGCAGCAACGCCTTCTCGGTCACCGTCACGCCGACCTTCACGTTCGACCGCTACTTCTTCCGGGTCGAATACGCCCACGTTGAGCTCGGCGGCATCACCCGCGGGAATCTGGCCGAGGGCACGCTGGGTACCGGCTTCGGCCGCACCGGCAACCGCACCTCGCAGGACCGCTACATGGTCGAGACCGGCATCACCTTCTGAGCCGATTCTCCAGGCCGGCCCTCGGGCCGGCTCTTCCAACAACCCTCGGGCGTGAGCCCGGGGGTTTTTTCGTGCGCGCGGAAAAGCCGTATTCATCGCGGAGGATTTGTTTTCTATCGTCATGATCCATGAAATTTAATATATAAGCTCCCTATATCGGCATAGGTGGGATTTTTTCTATCGTATTTTGTAGTATCAAATATGTGACTCGTGACATGAAAAACTTGCGCCTCCGGCCTCGTATCACGTATTGTTCTTTGCCCGTCGTTCGTGGGCAGGTCGAGGACATCTGGAAATGCCGGTGATCAAGGTTTTGTCGGACACGTTGCGGAGCGTTGCCGCACCCGGCATGTCGCCGAAGGCGTTGCGCGCCGCCGTCCGGGAAAAGCATCCCGATGCGTCCAAGAAAGATATCGTGCGGGCAGCCTTCTATGCCTTGATCGAGGAACAATCGCAGGACCCGTCCTGCCTGGCCGAGCTGCACGGTTTTGCCCTCGTCGAGCGCGTCTCCGAGGATGAGCGGACCATCAAGGTTGAGGGCCACAAGAAGAAGCGCCGGGTCGCCAAGACGGCCGAGGCTGCGACCGCCGAATTGGCCGAAGCGCTGAATTAGCGCTCGTTCCCAGGGCGTAGCGCTTGGGACAAGCGCTCGGATTCTGATTCCCCCGCTCCCTGACGCCGTGCCGTCATCGACGTGGACGGTCAGCGCCTCAAAGGCGGTCGCGGCCGTCCTGCGCCGCGGAGAATCGGGATCGGTCCCGATCAGCCCCGTTGGAGCAGGCGTCGCCCGGGACGATGCCCCTCCTCCCCGGTGTCGCGGAAACCGAGCTTCTGCAGGAGGCCCCAGGAGGCGACGTTGCCGGGGCGGCATTCCGCAACGATGATGCGCGCCGGGAAACGCCGTGCGAGCAGCGCGACGATTGCCGAGACCGCCTCGAAGGCGAAGCCGCGCCCGCGTGCCGCGCCCCCGACCCAGTAGCCGATCTCGATCGCGCCGGGGCCGCGCAGATGGGTGCCCACCACGCCGACGAGGTTCGGCCCGACGGACTCGTGGGATGCCGCCTCACGGGCCTCCGACGCGTCCGTGTGGCGCATCCAGGCCCCGAGGAAGCGGTCCTGGCCGCGGGTGCCGCTGCGGATCAGGTCTTCGGCATCGCGTACCGTGAAGGGGGCCGGCAGGAAATCGACCGCCGCGGTGATCGCCGGATCGTCGGTGATCCGGCGCAAATCCTGGGCATCGTCGGGCCCCAGCGCCGCGATCGACAGGCGGGCGGTCTCGATCCCGGGCAGGTCGGCGAGGCTGTCGCGGGTGGCGCGGATGGTAAACATCTCTGCGATGTGGGGTGCCGGCCGTGCCGGAAAAGGCACGGTTGTGCCCCCCGATTTCATCCCGCGCAGGCTTCGACGATCCGTGTGGCACAGCGCGGGGCGGTCACGGATAAGCTGGACGGGAACGGTTGCTTAACCTGAATCCGTCTTCATTGCGGCATCAAGTTGCGTCAGGCAAACGGGTGTGTCGATGCGGGTGCGCGGTACGGGTCGAGGGTTACGGACGCTGTCACGCGTCGCCCTCATCGGCATCATTGGTGGCGGTGCCGCCGCCTGTTCCTCGGACGCATCGCGCCTGAGCAACCCATTTTCCAACCCCTTCTCGTCGGAGCCTGCCGCCACCGGCAGCCTGCCGGAGGGCAGCCTCAAGCCGGCGCCGGCGATCCGCACCGGCCGGATCCAGTCCGAGGCGCTCGGCGCCCCCGGTGCGGCCCCGCGCCCGGCGGCCACGGCGATCCCGGCCCCGACCCCTGCGGCCGCGCCGGCCACCCGCGTCGCCTCCACCGGCGCCCCCGGCTGGAGCGCACAGGGTGGCACCCAGATCACGGTGTCGAAGAACGACAGCCTGAACCAGATGTCGACGCGCTTCGGGGTCCCCGCCTCCGCGATCCTGTCGGCCAACGGCCTGTCCAATGCCAGCCAGATCACCCCCGGCCGGCAGATCGTCATCCCGGTCTACAACGCCTCCGGAATGAACCCGGCCGCGGCCCCGATGACCGCGCGTCCGGCCCGGGCCGTCGAGGAGAAGCGTGAGGACGCCCGGCAGATCGAAGCGAAGGTTCCCTCCAAGCGCGAGGACGCCAAGGAGGCGGCCAAGCGTGAGGAGGCCAAGCGCGAAGAGGCCAAGCGCGAAGACGCCAAGCGGGCCGCCGCCGAGAAGGAGGCGGACCGCAAGGAGGCGCTCGCCCGGGATACCGCTGCCCGCAAGGTCGCGGATGAGAAATTCCGCAAGGAGGCTTCCCTGAAGGAGGCTCCCCTGAAGGAGGCCGACAAGAAGAAGCACGTCCGCCCGGGCCAGGCCGCCAAGGCGGATGAGAAGAAGGCCGATCCGAAGGCGGACGCGAAGGCCAAGGCCGAGGCGAAGGCGATGGAAGCCAAGGCCGAGGCCAAGGCGGCCGCGAAGGCCGAGGCCACCCAGAAGCTCGCCGAGGCCAAGGCCGCCAAGGAAGCGGCCCAGAAGGCCGCCGCCGCGGAGAAGCCCGAGAAGGTCGCCGCCAAGGAGGCGCCGAAGCCGGTCGCCGCGGCCGCGCCGGCCAAGCCCGAGCCCGCCGCCACCGGTTCCGTCGCCGATGCGACCCCGTCGGAGAGCTTCCGCTGGCCCGCCAAGGGCCGGGTGATCTCGGGCTACGGCACCTCGGGCAACGAGGGCATCAACATCGCGGTGCCGGAAGGCACGCCGGTGAAGGCCGCCGAGGAGGGCACCGTCGCCTATGCCGGCTCGGACGTGAAGGGGTACGGCAAGCTGGTGCTGGTGCGCCACGCCAACGGCTTCGTCTCGGCCTACGCCCATAACGGCGAGATCGACGTGAAGCCCGGCGACAAGGTCAAGCGCGGCCAGACCATCGCCAAGTCCGGCGCCTCCGGCAACGTGACCTCGCCGCAGCTGCACTTCGAGATCCGCAAGGGCGGCTCGCCCGTGGACCCGATGTCCCAGCTCGCCAGCAACTGAGACGGCGCGACGACACCTTAGGCGGCGGTCCCGAGAGGGGCCGCCGTTTTTGTTGGCGCCGCGCGACCGAGGCTCAGTGCCCTCAGCGCACCTGCGTGCTGAAATTCGGCTGGGGCTTCAGCTTGCCGTCCTTGCTCTGGGCTGCGACCGCCGCAGGCAGGAACTCGGCGAGGGCCGTCGGCACCCGCCCGGCGGGCAGGTTGAGGTCGTAGGCCAGCCGCTCGGTGACCGCCTCCGGCAGGCAGCCGGCAATGGCAGCGGCCGGGATGGGGCGGTTCTCACCGGACCCGATCCAGGACTCGACAGCGTCGCCGTGGCCGGCCTCGCGCAGGCGATCCAGGAAGGCGACCAGTCCGCCGGGATAGAATTTCGCCAGCGCCAACGCGAGCTTGCCGCTGCCGGCGTTCACGACCGCCCGGTCGGCTGCCGCGACCACGTCGCCGATCAGGGTCTTCACACCGTCGAGCAGGCCCATCGCGTCGTGTCTCCTGGTTCCGTCACCGCGCCCAAGGTCGGGCGTATCGGCCCGGCGGCAAGAGCGCATGCGGAAATTGCGCGGGGAATCGGTTAGGGTGCCGGATGCAGGGGGGGGAGCGTTCCGTGAAACGCGTGCTGGCCGGTGTTCTCGACGTCGCCTACCGGGAAGTCGGTCCTCCGGACGGGACGCCGGCGGTGCTGCTCCACGGCTTCCCGTACGACATCCACGCCTATGACGCGGCGGCCGAGCGCCTGGCCGGATCCGGGGTGCGCTGCCTGATCCCGTATCTGCGGGGCTACGGGCCGACCCGGTTCCGTGATCCCGCCACCCCACGCTCCGGCGAGCAGGCGGCCCTCGGTTCCGACCTCCTGGCCTTCCTGGACGCGCTCGGGATCGAGCGGGCGGTGCTCGCCGGCTACGATTGGGGCGGCCGGGCGGCCTGCGTGGTCGCGGCCCTCTGGCCGGATCGGGCCGCCGGGCTGGTCAGCTGCGGCGTGGGCTACAACATTCAGAATATCCAGGCCTCCGGCAAACCGGCCGCGCCGGATGTCGAGCACAGGTTGTGGTACCAGTATTATCTCCACGGCGAGCGCGGTCGCGCCGGCCTGGCAGCCAACCGCTCGGAATTCTGCGCGTTGTTGTGGCGGCTGTGGTCGCCGACCTGGCGGTTCACCGAAGAGATGTACGCCCGGACCGCCCGATCCTTCGAAGAGAACCCGGATTTCGTGGACGTGGTGGTCCACTCCTACCGCCATCGCTTCGGCCTGGTCTCCGGCGATCCGACGCTCGTCGCGATCGAGGCCCGGCTGGCATGCCAGCCGCCGATCACGGTACCGTCGGTGGTCCTGCTCGGCGCCGACGACGGCGTCGGCCCACCGCCGGCGACCGATACCGACGCGGCGCATTTCACCGGGCCCTACCGGCGCGCCGTCGTCTCGGGGGTCGGACACAACTTTCCCCAGGAGGCACCGGACACCTTCGCGGAGGCTGTGCTCGGCCTGCTGTGAGGGCCTGAGCAGGGGGCGTTGCTTTCGGGAAGCCCCTGGCTATAGTCCGCGCGCTTTCAGACAGGTCTGCGGACGCCGCAATCGGCGGCAGGCCTGCGTGCCAATCGCAGGAGACGCTCGTTGATCACCCCCGCCTTCGCGCAAGGGGCCGCTACGGCCGCTGGCGGAGCGGAGATCGCCTTTCAGGTGATCCCGTTCGTCCTGATCTTCGTGATCATGTATTTCCTGATCCTGCGACCGCAGCAGAAACGGGTCAAGGACCACCAGGCGCTGATCAAGGCGGTGCGCCGGGACGACACGATCGTCACCAATGGCGGCCTCGTCGGTCGCGTGACGAAGTCCGTGGACGACCAGCCGGAGATCGAGGTCGAGATCGCCCCGAACGTCCGCGTCCGGGTCGTGCGGACGATGATCTCCGAGGTCCGCGCCAAGGGCGGACCGGCCAAGGCCGCCTGACACCTTTCATGAAGCGGCCGGCGTAAGTCGCCGGCTTGACAGAGAAAACACCGGCCGATGCTGCGCTTCTCCCGTGCGAAGATCATCACGACCCTCGCGGCGATCCTGATCGGCTTGATGCTCGCGGTGCCGAGCTTCTTCACGCCCGAGCAGCGCAAGGGCTTCGTGGCGAGCCTGCCGTCCTGGTTCCCGACCTGGATCGTCCCGACCCGGGGCATCGTACTCGGCCTCGACCTCCAGGGCGGCTCGCAGCTGCTGCTGGAGGTCGACCAGAACGAGCTGATTGCCTCCCAGGCCAAGGCCCTGCGGGACGACGTGCGCCGCACGCTGCAACAGGAGAACGTCCGCGCCGACGGCGGTATCGGCCTGCTTCAGCGCGGCGTCCAAGTGAAGGTCGCGGACGATGCGGCCCGAGCCAAGGTCCTGCCGAAGCTGCAGGACTTGTCGCTGCCGATCACCACGTCGATCGGCCAGACCGCCGCCCGCACCCTCGATATCACTGAGCAGCCCGGTGGCGTGATCCGCCTGACACTCACCGACGCCGGCATCACCGACCGCACCCGCCGGGCGGTCAGCCAAGGCATCGAGGTCATCCGGCGCCGGCTCGATTCCACCGGCACCACCGAGCCCTCGATCCAGCAGCAGGGCGCCGACCGGATCCTGATCCAGGTCCCGGGCGAGCAGAACCCGGAGCGGCTGGAGAAGCTGCTGGGCTCCACCGCCAAGCTCGAGTTCCGCATGCTCGCCGACAGCCCCTCGGGCGACGTCGACATGCTGCCCTCCAAGGACGAGAAGGGCGCCAAGGTCCCGGTCGAGCGCCGGGTCATGGCCGATGGCGGCGAGCTGACCGACGCCCAGCCGGCCTTCGACCAGCAGTCGCACGAGCCGATGGTCAGCTTCAAATTCAACCTGCGCGGCGCCCAGCGCTTTGGCCAGGCGACCTCGGAGAATGTCGGCCGGCGCATGGCGATCGTGCTCGACAATGAGGTGGTCTCGGCTCCCGTGATCCGCTCGGCGATCACCGGCGGCTCGGGCCAGATCACCGGCAACTTCACGGTTCAGCAGGCCAACGACCTGTCAGTCCTGCTCCGGGCCGGCGCCTTGCCGGCGAAGTTCACCGTGGTCGAGCGCCGCGTCGTCGGCCCTGGCCTCGGCCGGGACTCGATCCAGGCCGGCAAGCTCGCGACCCTGGTGGCGGCGGGCCTCGTGGTCTGCTTCATGTTCGCCACCTACGGCACCTTCGGGTTCATCGCCAACATCGCCCTGATGGTCCATGTCGGGCTGATCCTGGGCCTGATGTCGGTGCTCGAGGCGACCATGACCCTGCCGGGCATCGCCGGCATCGTGCTCACTATCGGCACGGCGGTGGATTCCAACGTGCTGATCTACGAGCGCATGCGCGAGGAGAGCCATGCCGGCCGCTCGCTGATCTCCGCGCTCCAGGCCGGCTTCGACCGCGCCTTCGCGACGATCATCGACTCGAACTCGACCATGGCGATCGCCGCGCTGATCCTGTTCTTCCTTGGCTCCGGGCCGGTGAAGGGGTTTGCCGTGGTGTTCATCCTTGGCATCCTGACCACCGTCATCACCGCCGTGACGCTGACCCGGATGATGATCGCGGTGTGGTATAAGACGTTCAGGCCGAAGGCCCTGCCGTTCTGAGGCTTCAAATCTTCCGAGGAGGTTGGCCGGGCGATCCGACACAGACCTGTCATCCCGGGGCCGCGCAGCGGAGCCTGGGATCCAGAGCCGCCAACGGCGCCCGATCCTGCCGCCACCGCGCGTCTGGATTCCGGGCTCACCTACGGCGCCCCGGAATGACGGAGCGAGCGGGAAGAACCCGCGTCGATCATCCGGCGCCCCCGCGCGCCCGATACGCGAACCGAGACGAAAAAATGCGCCTGCTCCGCCTCTGGCCCGATGAATCGCATTTCGACTTCATGCGCTTCCGGCGGCTGACCTTTCCGCTCTCGGCGGTTCTGTCGCTCGTCACCGTAGTGCTGTTCCTCACCATCGGGCTGAACTTCGGCATCGACTTCAAGGGCGGCACCCTGGTCGAGCTGCAGGCCAAGTCCGGCACCGCCGACGTGGCCGCGATCCGGCACACCGCGGTGGGCTTCGGCTTCGGCGAGCCGGAGGTGCAGGAACTTGGCAACCAGGGCACCGTGCTGGTGCGCCTACCGCTCCAGCCCGGCGAGCAGGGCCAGACCGCCGTGATGAACAAGGCGCATGCCGCCTTCGACGCTGATTACGATTTCCGCCGCACCGAGACCGTCGGCCCGCGCGTGTCGGGCGAGCTGGTCCAGTCCGGCACGCTCGGCGTCGTGCTGTCGGTGGTCGCGGTGCTGCTCTACCTCTGGTTCCGGTTCGAGCGGGAGCTGGCGCTCGGCGCCATCGTCGGTACGCTCCACGACATCGTCCTGACGGTGGGCGTGTTCATCATCACCCGCATCGAGTTCAATATGACCTCTATCGCCGCGATCCTGACCATCGTCGGCTACTCGCTCAACGAGACCGTCGTGGTGTTCGACCGGACCCGCGAGCTGATGCGGCGCTACAAGACCATCCCCACGGTCGACCTGCTGAACCTGTCGATCAACTCGACCATGTCGCGCACCGTGATGACCTCGATCTCGTCGGGCCTGTCGCTCCTGGCGCTGGTCCTGTTCGGCGGCGAGGCGATCAAGGGCTTTGCCATCGTGATGCTCTGCGGCGTCGTGATCTGCACCTACTCGGCGATCTTCGTCTCGACTCCGGTGTTGATCTATCTGGGGCTGATGCTCTCGGGCGCCCGGGCGGCGGCCGAGCGCTCCGGCGTCCCGCAACCCGCCGAGTAATTTTTGACGCGATGGCCGAGCCGGCGAGTCCGAAAAACTTTGACTCCGGCTTCGTGCCGGGGCGCCACATCATCGACACCTATGGCAATGGCGGCTTCCGCTTTGCCGGGATGTCGCATCGCGGCTCGCTCCTGCTTCTGCCCTCGGGCGTGCGCGCCTGGGACGTGACCTCTCCGAAGGCGATCGACCGGACCGCGTTGCGGCCGGTCCAGGCCGAGGCGGCGGGGATCGAGTTGCTTCTGGTCGGCACCGGCCTCGACATCGCGGCCATCGACCCGTCCCTGCGCGGCTGGCTTAAGGATGCCGGCGTTGGCCTCGACGTGATGCAGACCGGGGCGGCGGCCCGCACTTACAACATCCTGGTGGCCGAGAACCGCAAGGTTGCGGCCGCCCTGATCGTGGTCGATTGATGCCGGAGGTCGACGACAAGCCTGCCGAGACCGGCCTGCCCTTCGCGCAGGCCCATTGCGAGCAATTGGCCCGGGAGGGCGACCCCGACCGCTACTATGCGACCCTGTTCGCCCCGGCCGCCGCCCGGCCGCACCTCTTCGCGCTCTATGCCTTCAGCCTGACCATCGCGCGGGTGCGCGAGGCCGCCTCGAACCCGATGGCCGGCGAAATCCGCCTGCAATGGTGGCGCGATGCGCTCCAGGGCGAGGCAAGGGGCGATGTCCGAGCCAACCCGGTGGCCGCGGCCCTCGAAGAGGCGATCCGCGTCAACCGCCTCCTGCGCCAGCCCTTCGTGGACCTGATCGACGCCCGGGTGTTCGACCTCTACGAGGACCCGATGCCCCGGGTGAACGACCTGGAGGGCTATTGCGGCGAGACCGCCTCCGCCCTGTTCCGGCTGGCGAGCCTGGTGATCGGCAACGGCACCGAGCCCGGCGGCGCGGGCGCTGCCGGCCATGCCGGCGTGGCCTACGGCCTCACCGGCCTGCTGCGCGCCCTGCCCTGGCACGCCCGCTCCGGCCAGGTTTACCTGCCCGCCGATGTGCTCGCCCGCTACGGCGTCACCCGCGAGGACATCACCAGCGGCCGCGGCGGCCCCGGCCTGCGCCGGGCCTGCGCCGACCTGCGTGACCTCGCCCGGACCCATCTCAAGGCCTTCGAGGCTGCCCGCCCGACTATCGCGCCGCTCGCAGGCACGGCGTTCCTGCCGGTGGCCCTGGTCGAGCCCTACCTCGCGACGATGGAGCGGGCGAGCTACGACCCGCTCAACACGATCATCGACCTGCCGCGCTGGCGCAGGCTGTGGCGGCTGTGGCGGGCGTCGCGACGGATTGGGTGAACACCTTCGAGCGAACGACCCTCACCGTCATTGCGAGCGCAGCGAAGCGACCCAGGGAAACGCTACCGTTCTGAGATCGCGCGCTGCCCTAGGTTGCTTCGCTACGCTCGCAATGACGGCGTAGAACGGGAACGTCACAGCACCCGCGCCAACCCGGGCACCAGCGCCGCCAAACGCGTTGGCGGGCCGAGTTCCGGTTCGGCCTCCGGGCTCGACAGGGTCGCGATCCGGCAGCGGCCATCTGGGCTCAGGCCGGTCACCAGGCGGCCCCCCGGTTCGAGGGCGGCGCGCCAGTGCGGCGGGATGGCCTCGACGCTGCCGTGGACCAGGATCCGGTCGAAGCCGCCATCCGGCAGCTCCGGGGCGAGGCCATTGGCCTGGACCACGTGGATTTCGGATTGGTCGGAGAGCCGTACAGCGGCCTCGCGGGCGAGCGTCGCATAGCGCTCCAGGCTCAGGACAGCGCCGGCCCCGAGCTTCGCTAGGAGCGCCGTCGTATAGCCCGAGCCGGTGCCGATCTCCAAAACCCGGTGGCCAGGCTCGACCCGCAGGAGCGCCAGCATCTGCGCCACCAGGGTCGGCGCGGTCATCGAGGCGCCGCAGGGCAGCGGCAGGGCGATGTCCCGCCGGGCCTGGGCGCGATGGGCCGCGGGGGCGAAGGGTTCCCGCGGGACCTGCTCCATGGCCCTCAGGATCGCGGTGTCCCGCATCCCCCGGCCCCGGAGCGCCATGACGAAGGCCGCGTTGCCGGCAGCCTCCTCAAGGCCGCCCAGGTCGATCACGCCGCGAAGGCCTGCGCGAAGCGGGTCAGGGTCGGCTCGTCCGTGAGGTCGAGGCGCAGGGGCGTCACGGAAATCCGCTTCTCCGCGATCGCCTTGAGGTCCGAGCCGTGGCCCGGCTCGAATCGGGCCTTGGCGAAGGCCAGCCAGAAATACGGATTGCCGCGCCCGTCCACCCGGGCGTCGATCGAGAGCAGCGCCTGGTTGCGGAAACCCTGCGCCGCCACCGCGACGCCCTGCACTTCCGCCGGCTCGCAATCCGGGAAGTTCACGTTGATCAGGATGCCGGGCTCGATCCCGGTCTCCAGGATCTTACGGACGACCTTCGGGCCGTGCTCGCGGGCGCAATCCCATTTGAGCGCGCTGCGGCCGCCGGCCCCGTAGGCCTGGCTCAGGGCGATCGAGCGGATGCCGAGGATCGTGCCTTCCATGGCGGCCGCGATCGTGCCCGAATAGGTCACGTCCTCGGCGACGTTCTGGCCGCGGTTGACCCCCGACAGGATCAGGTCCGGCCCGTGATCGCCCAGGATGTGGCGCACGCCCAGGATCACGCAATCGGAGGGCGTGCCCTTCACCGCGAAGCGCTGCTCCGAGACCTGCCGCAGGCGCAGCGGGTCGTTGAGCGAGAGCGAGTGCGAGACGCCGGATTGGTCGCTCTCCGGCGCCACGACCCACACGTCGTCCGACAGCTCCCGGGCAATCTCCTCCAGGGTGGCGAGCCCCGGCGCGTGGATGCCGTCGTCGTTGGTGACTAGGATGCGCATCAGCGGGCCCCTTCGATCCGGTTGAGCCCGCCCATATAGGGGTGGAGCACCGACGGGATCGTGATGCTCCCGTCCGGGTTCTGATAGTTCTCCATCACGGCGATCAGGGCGCGGCCGACCGCGACGCCTGAGCCATTCAGCGTATGGACATAGGCCGGCTTGCCGTCCTTGCCCCGGTAGCGCGCGTTCATCCGTCGGGCCTGGAACTCACCGCAGACGGAACACGAAGAAATCTCTCGGTGGGTGCGCTGGCCCGGCACCCAGACCTCGATGTCGTAGGTTTTCTGAGAGGCGAAGCCCATGTCGCCGGTGCAGAGCGTCATCACCCGGTAGGGCAGATCGAGTTTCTTGAGGACCGCCTCCGCGCAGGTGAGCATGCGCTCGTGCTCGTTGTCGGACTCGTCCGGCGTGGTGATCGAGACCATCTCGACCTTGTTGAACTGGTGCTGGCGCAGCATGCCCCGCGTATCCCGCCCCGCCGCCCCGGCCTCGGCCCGGAAGCAGGGCGTGAGCGCGGTGAAGCGCAGGGGCAGTTCTTCTTCGCGCAGGATGGATTCGCGCACGAGGTTGGTCAGCGGTACCTCCGCGGTCGGGACAAGCCAGAAATGCTCGTCGCTGACCGGTGCGGCGTCTTCTGCGGTCTGATCCGACTGGCGCTGCAGCGCCTTGACGTAATCCAAGCCCTTGAAGACCGAGAATTGATCGTCCTCGAACTTCGGCAGCTGCGCCGTGCCGAACATGGCCGCATCCCGCACCAGCACCGGCGGCGCGACCTCCAGATACCCGTGCTCCTGCGTGTGCAGGTCGAGCATGAACTGGCCGAGCGCCCGCTCCAGCCGGGCGAGCTGGCCCTTCAGCACCACGAAGCGCGAGCCGGAGAGCTTGGCGGCGGAGTCGAAATCCATCAGCCCGCAGGCCTCGCCGAGCTCGAAATGCTCCTTCCCCTCGGTCAGGCGCTCCCGGGTCGAGGCGTGGCTGCGGTAGAGGACGTTGCCGTGCTCGTCGGCGCCGTCCGGCACGTCAGGCTTCGGGCGATTCGGGATCGCGGCGAGCTTATCGGCTAGTGCCCTGTCGGCCTCACCTTCCGCCGCCTTTAGGGCCGGCTCGGCGGCCTTGAGGGCGGCGACCTCCGCCATCAGGGCCGCGGCGCGGGCCTCGTCCTTGGCCTTCTTGGCGCCGCCGATCTCCTTGGCCAGCGCGTTGCGCCGCTCCTGGTTGGCCTGGGCCGCCGAGACGGACGATTTCCGCGCCTCGTCGAGGGCGATCAGCTCGGCCGAGAGCGGCGCGAGGCCACGGCGGGCGAGGTCGCGGTCGAAGGCGTCCGGGTTGTCCCGGATGGCTCGGATGTCGTGCATCGTGTCGGCTCGGATCGGCGCGCAGGCTCGGGGCGCGCGGCCCCCGCTTTGCCGCATCGCGTCCGGTGGGACAAGCGCGGCACGGCTACTCCCTCGGCGGCGCGATCTTCAACTGGTCGATCGCCCAGAGCCAGGTCCCGTCCGGCTGCGCCCGGGCGACCTCCACCGAGAGCGCGCCGTTGGGCAACCGGGCGAAGGTGAGGGCGAGATCGCCGTTGCACACGGGCTCCAGCGTCTCGGGAGCCGGGAACTCGGATTTGCGCCCGAGCAGGTTGGCGTAGAAGGCCCGGATTTCGTCATGCCCGGTGGCGACCACACGCCCGACCGCCAGCACCGCCCCCGGCTCGTAGAGCGCCACCAGCCCCTCGACATCGCCGGCATTGGCGCGTTGGTTGAAGAGTTCGGCCAGCGCCGCCGGCTCGGTTGCAGCGTCCCGGTTGTCTTGGGCCATGCGTCGCTCCTGTGAAGGCTAGGGGGGTAACGGTTTCGGGGCGAAGGGCGGATCATCCCGTCCGCAGAAACGAGGCGCGGCGGTCTTCGCCCGCGGGACATTCGGGATCCGGCCTGGGGCCGGTCATGCGAGTCGCCGCCCGCCGCCATCCTCCACCGAGACGGCGACCGGGATCCCGGCCTTCACGCTCTCCGAGACCGTGCAGAAGCGCTGGAACTGGTCGAGCACCCGGTCGATCCGCGGCATCGCGTCGGATTCCGCGCCAAGAAGGATGCGCACGTCGATCCCGGTGATCCGCAGCCGGCCTTCCGGATTGCGCGTGACCCGGCAGGCGGCCTCTGCAGCGACGCCCTGGGCGTCCTGCCGGAACTTGCCCAGGGCGAAGACCAGGCTGGCGCACAGGCAGTTCGCCACCCCGGCGATCAGCATTTGCTCCGGGACCGGACCGGTGCCGCCGCCGATCGGGGGCGCCTCGTCGGTGAGGAGGCCGGGCAGGGCGGCGCCGAAATCGACCGTAAAGACGTAAGCGCCGACCTGGGTGATCCGGATCGTCGGTCCCGCTTCCATCGGCGCCCTCCCCGGCTTCTTGAAGGAGCCAACGCTCGATCACGAGGCGTGTTCGGCCCCGGGCCGATGCAATCGTCGGCCGGATGATTTTCGGAGCCGAACGCCGTAGTACGGTTGCTCCTCCGACCCGGCAGCCAACCCCCCCCGATCCGATGACGAGCCTCGAGACCCTGATGCCGCTCCTGGAGCGGATCGCCACCGCGCTGGAGCGGGCCGCCCCGCCCGCCCCGCCGGCCTTCGACCCGAACGCCGCCGACGCCTTCCTGTGGGGACCCGAGCGGCGGCTCACCCCGGTGCCCCAGGTGGCCCGGGTGGAGATCGGCCTGCTCACCGGCATCGATCGGGCCCGCGACACCCTGATCGAGAACACCGAGCGCTTCGCCCGCGGCCTGCCGGCCAACAACGCCCTGCTCTGGGGCGCCCGCGGCATGGGCAAGTCCTCGCTGGTCAAGGCGGCCCATGCCGAAATCAACGCCCGCCGGCCCGAGGGCGCGCTGCCGATGAAGCTGGTGGAGATCCACCGGGAGGATATCGAGGCCCTGCCCGACCTGATGGCGCTGCTGCGGCCCGATCCGCATCGCTGGCTGGTCTATTGCGACGACCTGTCCTTCGACGGCGACGACACCTCGTACAAGTCGCTCAAAACCGCGCTGGACGGCGGCATCGAGGGCCGGCCGGGCAACGTCCTGTTCTACGCCACCTCCAACCGCCGGCACCTGCTTGCCCGCGACATGGTCGAGAACGAGCGCTCCACGGCGATCAATCCCGGCGAGGCCGTGGAGGAGAAGGTCTCCCTCTCGGACCGGTTCGGTCTCTGGCTCGGCTTCCACAAATGCAGCCAGGACGAGTTTCTGGCGATGATCCGCGCCTATGCGGAGCGCTACAGCCTCGACCTGCCGCCCGAGCGCCTGCGCGCCGAGGCGCTGGAATGGGCCACCACCCGCGGCTCCCGCTCCGGCCGCACCGCCTTCCAGTTCATCCAGGATCTCGCCGGGCGGATGGGGAAGGTGCTGGATTGAGACGCTCCGGCGCCTGAAGCATCCGGCCCGCGCTCGCCCCCGTCATTGCTAGCGGAGCGAAGCAACCCAGGGCTACGCACCCTCCTGGGATCGCGCGCTGCGCTGGGTCGCTCCGCTCCGCTCGCGATGACGGCTTGGCATCTCAAAAGTCGATGGAAGCCGACAGCCACAGAGTGCGCGGGGCGCCCAGGATGAGGGCGCCGTTCGGGTTGGCGATCCAGTAGTGGTTGTCGGTGACGTTGCTCATCGTCGCGCGCAGCGTGACCGGCTTGTCCTGCACGAGCGTCGCGTAGCGCAGGCCGAGATCCAGGGTCGTCCAGTCTGGGATCTTCGAGAAGGGCAGGTTGGTGAACGTCGTGCCGGCATAGGACGCGCCGGTATAGACCACTGTGGCGATCGCCGTGAGGCCACGCAGGACCGGCGTGTCCCATTCGAGGCCCGTGGTGGCCTGGAAGCGCGGTGCGCCGGTTGCGGGATTGCCGTCGTAGAGGCCGCCCCGGGTCCGGCGCCAGCGGGCGTCGAGCAGGGTCGCGCCGACGATGACGCGCAGGTCGGGCACGATCTCGCCGAAGATCGTCCCCTCGAAGCCGCGATTCCGCTGCGTGCCGCCGACGCCGAAGACATTGGTCACGGGATCGACGTTCCCGGCCGGCTGGGTGATCTGGAAGGCGGCCAGCGTCGCCCCAAAAGTCTTGAAGTCGAGCTTCGCGCCGATCTCGTATTGCCGCGACCGGGCCGGCGGGAAGGTCTGCGTGGAGTTGATCGCGGAGCCGGGCGCCTTCAGCGCCGTCAGGCCCTGAACCGCGTTGGCGTAGACCGACAGCACCTCGGTGGGCCGTACCACCAGGCCGAAGGCCGGGGTCGTCGCGCTCTTGTCGTAGGTGTTGCTCAGGAGGCCCGTGACCGGGGCGTAGGTGCCGAGCTCAATCTCCTGCCGGCGGGCGCCCACCATCAGCTCGACCAGCCCGTCGGCCACCACATCGTGTCGGCCACGGCGTAGCTCGTCATCCGGTCGTAGCTCGCCCGGCCCCGGGGGAATGCAGATTTCGGTTGCCCCGGCCAGGCCAGGCGGACAGGCGCGTAGAGGTTGGAGTCATAGTCCGGGTAGGTGATCTGACCGAGCGTCAGATCCTGGTCGAGATACGTCGCGGTGAACACGGCCTCGTGCTTGATCCAACCCGTCTCGAAGCGCGCCCGGGCCCCCGCCTCGCCCGACAGCGTCGACGTGTCGCCGGTCTGGAAAATCGAGTTCACTTTGGTCCGCCCGGTCCAGTCCAGGAGGGTGAAGGCAGGATTCTCTTGCTTGTCGTAGATGAACCGGTTGCCGCCGAGCGCCGCGAACAGCGTGATGTCCGAGGTCAGGTCGAATTCCGCCCGCCCCAGAGTGGTGAGGCTGTCGGAACGGGAGAAATCGAAGTTCTGGGACATGTTCCGGCGCGGGTCGGGCGCCCGGGGGATACGCAGGCCCGGCACCGGATTGCCGCCGCGGGTCTGGGCGTCATAGGCGTCGTGCTGATAGATGACGTCGAGGAACAGGCGGAGGCGGTCGCCGTCATAGTCGAGGGCCAGCGAGCCGACGCCGTTGCGCTGGGCGGTGCGGTCGATCGGCGTGGCGCCGCCCAAACCTGCGCCGTTGATCCGCACGCCGATCTGCTTCGTGTCGCCGTAGCGCCGCGCCACGTCGATCTCTGCGCCGCCCCGCGTCGTGGAGGCGTAATCGACGGTCGCCCGATTGAGCGGCTCGTCGCCCGCGCGCTTGGTGACGACGTTCACCGTGCCGGCGACGCTGCCGAAGATTGAGGCCCCGAACAGGAACGCCGCCGGACCCTTGAGCACCTCGATCCGTTCGAGAGGGGCCGGATTGATCCGGTAATCCGGCACGAGGCCGTACAGGCCGTTCAGGGCGAACTCGCGGTTGTCGACTCGGAAGCCGCGGATCGTCAGCGCGTCGTAGCGGTTGCCGCTGCCGATCGAGGCACGAACCGATGGATCCGTGCGCGTCAGGACATCGCCGACGCTGACCGCTTGGAGGTCGCGGATCGTCTTCTCGGTGTAGCTCGCCGTGCTGAACGGCGTCTGCATGTAATCCCGGTTGCCGAGGATCCCGAGCCGGCTGCCGCGGGCGACCTGGCCACCGGGAAAAGCCTTCGGCAGGCCGCCCGCCTCCCCCTGCCCCACCCGGCCCGCTGTCGGATTGTGCGATTCGACCGAGAGCGTTTCGAGTTGGACCGAGGTTATTTCAGGGTGGATCGAGTTTTCCTGCGCCGTCGCGGCGTGGTTCGCCGTGAGGAGAAGCGTTGCCAGGGGTGCAATATGGCGGATGTATATGCTGGGCATGAAAAAGCGAGCGCCGATCCAGTCGCGAAACCATGTCGGCGATCGATTCCTCTGTCCGAACAGCGGACCGGAGTGGGAATCAACATTGCACCAACAGATCGCCGCTAGCAGTGGCAAGATGTTGGATCAAGAAATTAAACCTAGATTTTATCGATTGTAATTTGTCGAACAAAGATACTATTTGAATATTTTTCATAACTCTGTGGTATAGATTTGTTGATGCCGTGAATTTTCAATATGCGTTGCCTTAAAAGCGTTGATATCCAATCTTTTGCTTTGTCCAAGGTTGTCGGAGCGCAGCGTAGCTCTCGAAGGATCCCTGCACCCGGCTGCACGGGTCCTGGAGAAATCCCTTCGAGGTCCGCTTCGCGGGCGCTTCAGAATGACGTTGTTGTATGGACTCGCCGGGTATTGCGGAGGGCGGCGGGGATTTGGATATCCGGCGCTGCTGCGCGGGGCCTACCGCCCGCTCGATCCAAACCCGCCCGCACCCCGGCCGGAGCCAGACCCGGGCTCGTCTTCCAGCATGGTCAAGACCGGCCGGGTCACGCGTGTAAAAACCAGCTGCGCGATCCGGTCCCCGGGCTCGACCCGGATCGGATTCGCGGCGTCACGGTTCCAGGCCGAGACCATCAGAGGGCCTTCGTAATCCGCATCGATCACGCCGGTCCCGTTGCCGAGCACGAGGCCGTCGCGATGGCCGCGGCCGGAGCGGGGGAAGATCAGGCCGCACCAGTCGGGGTTGCGGATCAGCACGCTGAAGCCGGCCGGGATCAGGGCCGGCGCGCTCCCGGGCGACAGGACCAGTGGCTCGTCCAGGCAGGCATGCAGGTCGAGGCCGGCGGCAGCCGCCGAGCCCCAGCGCGGAAACCCCCAGCCCCGCAGCCGTGGGTCGAGGATGCGCAGGCCGACTTCCGGCAGCAGGCTCACGCGCCGAACCGCGCGATCACCTCGGCCACGGTCAAGATGCGCCGGGCGGCTTCGACATGCAGGCGCTCGACCATGCGCCCGTCCAACGCGATGACGCCCTGGGCCTGATTCTCCGGCGCGTCGAAGGCCGCCACCACCCGGCGCGCTTCGGCAATGTCCGCCTCGTCCGGTCCAAAGGCGGCGTTGGCCGGGCCGATCTGGCTCGGATGGATCAGCATCTTGCCATCAAAACCGAGATCGCGACCTTCGGCGCATTCCGCCTCGAAACCGGCACCATCCCGCAGGTCGGTGAAGACGCCGTCGATCGCCTCGATCTCGTAGGCCCGGGCTGCGGCCAGGACCTGCATCAGCCAGGGGCGCAGGGCTGCCCGCCCCGGGGGGCGGATCCGGGCCGCGGTCACGAGGTCGTTGGGGCCAATCACCAGGGCCGCGAGCCGTCCATCGACGTCCCGGGCGGCGCCGGCGATCTCGGCGGCGTTGACCACCGCCATCGGGGTCTCGATCATCGCCCAGATGCGGGTCGCAGGGGGAGCCTCTAGCCGGCGCAGGCGTGAGCCTACGGCGATCAGCGCGTCGGAGCTGCGCACCTTCGGCACCAGGATCGCGTCGGCCCCGGCCCCGGCCAAAGCCGCGAGGTCGGCCTCGCCGGCCTCGGTTTCGGGCGGGTTGATCCGCACCACGACCTCGCGCGGGCCGAAGCCCCGTGCCGAGACTACGGCAGCCACCGCGGCGCGGGCCGCTTCCTTACGCTCCGGGGCGACGCCGTCCTCCAAGTCGATCAGAATCACGTCGTCGGGGAGCGTGCGCGCCTTCTCGAGGGCACGGGCATTCGAGCCGGGCATGGCCAGCACGCTGCGGCGGGGACGGATCTCGCTCATCACGCTTCTCCCGGGCCGGCGGAACACCCTCCAGATCGCCGATAGCTTTCCGCCGCGTCCCGGGCAAGAACGCATCGTGGGGCAAGACGATGCGTTCACGATCGATTGCGGGGGCGGGATGGCGCGCTGGGTCGCGGGGCTCGACGGCTGCCGGGGGGCCTGGGCGGGGGCGCTCCTCGACCTCGACGATCCGGAGCGGCACCGCTGTGCCCTGTTTGCCGACGTGGCGAGCCTGCTCGATGCGCCGGAGCAGCCGCTGATCGTCGGCATCGACATGCCGATCGGGCTGCCGGACCGGATCCTTGGGGGTGGCCGGGGCGCCGACCGGGCCGCCCGGGCCCGGCTCGGACCCGCCCGATCCTCGGTCTTCCCGATGCCGCCCCGCACGGCTGTCTACGCGCCCGATTACGATTCCGCGAAGGCCGCCTCGCGGGCGGCCAGCGAGCCGCCCTTCGCGCCCTCGATCCAGGGCTACAATATCTTCCGCTCCGTTCGCGCCGTGGACACGCTCCTGCGGGCGCGGCCAGAGCTGCTGTCGCGGGTCCACGAGGTCCATCCGGAAGTCGCGTTCCACGCCCTCAACGGCGGCCGCCCCCTTGGTCTGCCGAAGAAGGGTGTTCGGGCTCGAGAGGGCTTGGCCCTGCGCCGGACTCTGCTTGACGCGGCCGGCCTTCCGGCTGCCCTCCTCGACGCCCGGGTGAAGGGGGTGCCAGCCGACGACCACCTCGACGCCCTGGCCGCCCTGGTGGTGGCCCGGGACATCCTCGATGGATGCGCTGTGCCGTTGCCGGACTCGCCGGAGCGAGATGCGTATGGCCTGCCCGTGGTGATCTGGGCACCCGCCGTGCGGGAGTGCCGATGAACCCCCTCGAAGCCGGGCCGTGGCGCTGAATTCTGCTGGATCACGCCGACGACCGGTGTGCGTTCGGACCGTTGCGCTCTAGCTCAGTCCCATGAGCGCCCCGCATCCCCTCCCGATCCGCCATGTCGCCCGGGCGATCGTTCTCGATCCGCAGGATCGGATCCTGCTGATCGCCTACGCGTCGGTCCATGCGAAGGGGCCGGACGGCGAGCCGCTGCAGTTCTGGTTCATGCCGGGGGGCGGGCTGGAACCGGGTGAGGACCACGTCACCGCCTGTCGGCGGGAACTGGGCGAGGAGATCGGCCGCGACGATGTCGCGATCGGCCCGCAGGTCGCGGCTTGCGACGGCCCGTTTCACCTCTTCCGCCAGTCACGGGACGCCCGCGAGCGCTACTTCCTGGTCCGCCTGCCCGACGACCGGGTCGATACCAGCCGTCTCGCCGAGACCGAGGACAACCCGGTGATCGGGACCCGCTGGTGGCCGCTCGCCGCGTTGCGGGGCAGCAGTGAGCGCGTCGAGCCGGCGGGTCTTGCCGATCTCGCGATCGATCTTGCCGCAGGGACTATTCCGACCCGGCCGCGCGTTCTGACTTGGCACGATCAGTGATCCCGATCTCGCATGTGCGAGATCATCGAACCCGATGGAGATTGCATGTTCCCTGAATTCCTGACCGAGGGCTACCGCGCGTTCCTGGCCGACCGGTTCCCGACCGAGCGCCGACGCTTCGCGCAGCTCGCCCAGAGCCAGGAGCCCCAGATCCTGGTGATCAGCTGCTGCGACAGTCGCGTGGCTCCCGAGGCTATCTTCGACGCCGGCCCCGGCGAGCTGTTCGTGATCCGCAACGTAGCCAACATCGTGCCGACCTACGAGCCGGACGGCGCCTATCACGGCACCTCGGCGGCCATCGAGTTCGCGGTCCAGGCTCTGGAGGTGAAGCACATCGTCGTGCTCGGCCACGCCACCTGCGGCGGCATCAAGGCCTTCGCCAACAAGGCTGCGCCGCTCTCGAGCAGCAACTTCATCGGCAAGTGGGTCTCGCTCGTGGCGCCTGCCGAGGCGAAGGCAGGCGATTCGAGCGCACCGGACTACCTGACCCGGATGGAGCACGCCATGGTCAGCCAGAGCATGGAAAACCTCTTGAGCTTCCCGTTCATCAAGGAGCGGGTCGAGGGGGGGCGGCTCAACATCCACGGCGCGCATTTCGGCGTGGCCAACGGTGTGCTGCTGGTGCGTGATTCCGAGACCGGGGACTTCCATCCGGCGGTGGACCAAGCCGGCCGGAAGGTTCTGCCAACCGCAGTCGCTTGCGATTGAAGAACTGCGTCACGGCAAGGCGCCGGGCCCGATCGCGATTTGGAAGGGCCCGGCCCATAGGACGGTTTGACCGGTAAAGGCTCCGTCGGGCGGCGTAGCCGCGCGCGGGATCCCCAGGCCTCCTGCTCTTCCTGTGGGGCTGGGCGATCGTAGATCGCTCGGCCTCGAAGAACGCTCCCGTTATCTTGGCGATCCCTGGAGAGCCCTTTCGAGGCCCGTCGACGCACTCATCAACGTCTTCGGGATCAGACAAAAAAGGCGGCGGGCCTGCGCCCACCGCCTCGCGCTGTGCCGCCCGGCCGAGGCCGGGCGATCCAACAAATTACATGGCGCCCGGCAGACGCTGGGCGTTGTCGTAATGCATCTGCAGGGTCGGGAGTGCCTGCTGGGCGTAGTTGCGCAGGGCCGGGCTCGGGCCACCCTGGGCATAGGCCTGGGTCATGGCGATCGTCATCTGATGCGCCTGGATCTGCTGGTTCGCATAGAGACGGTCAAAACGCGGGCCGGCCGGGGTGGACGACAGCTCGGCGAGCATCGCCTGCTGCTCGGGGCTTGGCGGGACAACCGTGGACGCGCCGGTCGCCATGGCATCGCCGCGGCCGAGGCGGCTGCCTGCCTGCGCACCGTTGGCTGCACCGGTACCGGCGCCCTGGAGACCGCCGACAGGACCGCCCGCCAGGGTGCCGCCGACCACGCCAGTCGCCGCGCCGACGCCGGCACCGACAGCGCCGCCCGCCACTGCAAGCGGGGCGGTCACGAGGCCGCCGAGGCCTTCGTCGCGCGCCGCCATGTAATTGTTCTCGCCGCCGGCCAGGGCAACGTTGGCAGCGCGGTGGTCACGGATCGCCTCTTGGGCGTAGGACCGGATCTTCGGATTGCGCGACTTCGACAGCGCGATCTGCGAGGACTGGATCTCGAAGGCGTTCGCCTGCATCGACTGCAGACGGAAATCGTTGGCACCCTGCGCGAAGGCCGGGGTCGACAAGGCCAGGACGAGCGCGGACGCAGCAGCGTAGTTCTTCAGCATGGGAACCTCGAGTTCGAGTGGAGACGCGAACCGGCACACTGGGCCAGGGGCGGAAGCCTGGACCTCATCCGAGGACCAAGATCTCGCAGCCGAAACCGTGCGGCGACACGTTCGCGAATTGGTTCGACAACGGGGCTATCGGCCTATGGTTCCTGCCGTTTTTTGCTTAGGGCCGGGGATTAAGGAGACTCTACTGGTGCAATCGGCTCCGTGATCCTGATCGAAGTTCAGATCCTGCGCGCGGTCGCTGCCCTGATGGTGGTCTGGCACCACGCGCGGCACGAGGCCGAGCTGATGGCCGCACGTGGCGCGGGGCCGGCCCTCGATCCCGGTACGCTTCTGCCGTGGTGGGGCGGGGTCGACTTGTTCTTCGTGATCTCGGGCCTCGTCATCGTGCATGCGAGCGGAAGACTCTTCGGAGCGCCCGGCGGGCGGGTCCGTTTCCTGGCCCACCGGGTCGCCCGGGTGGTGCCGCTCTACTGGCTGGTGAGCCTGCTTTATCTGGCGCTCGCCCTGGCATGCCCCGACCTCCTCGGGGATGCGGCGACCCTGGTGCGGGTGCCCGGCACGATCCTGGCCGGGTTCCTGTTCTGGCCGGCGGCCAGGCCGGACGGCATCGTCCAGCCCCTCTACGGACTCGGCTGGACCCTCAATTACGAGGCGTTCTTCTACGCGTTGTTCGCCCTCGGCCTCGGCTTCGGCCGGCGCGGTGCCGTGGCCTGGCTCGCCCTGGCCCTGGTGGCGCTGGTCGCCGTAGGCGTTCTGGTGCCCAGACTGCCGGTGCCGGTCCGGTTCTGGGCGAGTCCGATCGTGCTGGAATTCTTGCTCGGCGCCGGGCTCGCCCTGGCCCACCGCGAAGGCTTCGCGCCGAAACGTGCGCTGCGCCTCGGATTGGCGATCTTGGGATGCCTCGGGCTGAGCCTGGCCGCCCGCCTGCTCGTCGGCGACGGGGCCGCCGACGGCGTCCTGCGCCCGCTGCTTGTCGGCCTGCCGGCTTGTCTGCTGGTGGCCGCCGCGCTCGGGCCGAAGCGGTCGGCAGCTCAGGTCGCGGCGCTGCCGGTGCTGATGCGCGGGCTGGTGCGTCTCGGGGACGCTTCCTACGCCCTCTACCTTGTTCATCCCTTCGCTCTGCGTCTCGGGCGCGAGGCGTTGCTTAGGGTCGGCCTAGCCCCGGCCCTGCATCCCTGGGGCAGCCTCGTCGCGATGCTCGCCCTCAGCGTCGTGGCGGGTCTGCTGGTCCATCGCTACGTCGAGGGGCCCCTGACCCGGTCGCTGCGGGCGCGTCTCGATCGCGGCGAAGCGCAAAACCGTGTGCGCGCCGCCTCAGTCCCGGTTCCCCCCGGGCACCGGGCGGATTAGCCTCACGCGGTGGAGGAGGATGCTGCGATGAAGACCTTGCTCGTTCCCGTCGCGATGCATGACGGCCTGACCTCCGTGTTCGAGACGACCCGGCTCGCGGCGTCGCGCTTCGGGAGCCTGATCGAGGGCGTGTCCCTGCGACCGGCGCTCGCCGAGTACGTTCCGGTCGACATGGTCGGCGGCATGACCTGGCTGCGCGACGAGGAGGCCGATCGGGCCGAGGCCGAGGAGGCGGGTGGCCGCTTCGTCGCTTTCATGGACGCCGCCGGCATTCCGCGGCACGCCCGCGACGGGCTCTGCATTCCCGAGAAGGTGGCCGATGCCGGACCGCGCTATCGCTGGCGGCAGGACGTGCCCACTGGCGACGCGTTCCTCGGCCAATATGCCCGGCTGTTCTCGGCCACCGTCGTCGGCCGCCCCGGGACCACTGACAACGCCCCGCGCATGACCACCTTCGAGACCGCCCTGTTCGAGGGCGGCCGCCCGATCTTGCTGGCCCCTCCGGTCGCCCCCACGACGTTGGGCGACGCCATTCTGATCGCCTGGAACGGCTCCACCGAGACCGCTCGCGCGGTGGCTTTCGCCATGCCGTTCCTGCGCCGAGCCGAGCGGGTGCTGGTTCTCAGTGTCGAGGGCGGGATGGTCCCGGGGCCGAGTGCGCAGGACCTCGCGCAGGCCCTTGCGTGTGAGGGTGTGGCAGCCTCGCACCGGGCCCTCCCGGCCGGCCGCCGCGCGCCGGGCGAGACCTTCTTGGCGGAAGCCAAGGCGTTTGGCTGCGATCTCCTGATCAAGGGCGCCTACACCCAGAGCCGCCTGCGCCAGATGATTTTCGGCGGTGTCACCAGCCATGTGCTGGCCCATGCCGACATGCCGGTTCTGCTCGCACATTGATCAGATCTGGAACCGCCGTGCGCCCCTGGCGTTCGGCCACCGCAGCCGGATCAGGATCCCCGTGACGACAGCCGTGACCCGACTCCTTCTCGCCTCCCTATTGATGGTCGCTGCCGCGGCCGCCGTACAGGCGCAACCCACCACCGCCCGGTTCCGCGGCACGGTGGAATGGGCCGAGGCCGACCGCCTCCAGATCCGCCGACCTGGCGGAAGCAGCCTCACCCTGCGGATGAACCCGCGCACCCGCGTCTTCGCGGTGACCGAGGCGGCCCTACGCAACATCAAACCCGAGAGCTACGTCAGCGTACTGGCCGGGCCTGGGGCCGAGCCCCTGCGGGCCAAGGCCGTAACGCTGTACTCGCCTTCGGAACGTGGCTTCGAAGCGGGGACCCAGCCCTGGGATACCGATCCGGGCGCAACCTTCACGGCGGGCTGGGTCGCCGATCTGAAGCGCGGCCGCCCACTTCAGCTGACTTTGGGCTATGGCGGCGGTCAAGCGAGCTTCACGGTGCCGCCTGGGACTCCGATTACTGCGATCGCACCGGGCGAGAAGGCCCTGCTCGAGCCCGGCGCGGCCGTCACCTTGTTCACCCAGTCTGGACCGGACGGCGCCCTCTCGGTCGGTACGATCGCGGTGGGCCGACAAGGGGCCGTGCCGTCATTCTGACCGGCGGGCCCCAGGTTGATGTCGCGTCACCGATCCGCGCATCCGAGAGGCGCGCCGCGGCGTAAGCTGCGCTACATCGTTTTCCCATGACCGAGTCTGCCTTCGCCCTCGATCCGCGCCTCACCGCCGACACCGTCGAGGTGGGCGACCTCGCCCTGTGCCGCGTACTGCTGATGGATGATGCCCGGTTCCCCTGGCTGATCCTGGTGCCGCGCCGGCCCGATGTCTCGGAGATTACCGATCTGTCCGAGGCTGATGCCGCGGATCTCTGGCGGGAAATTCGCATCGCCACCGGGGTGATGCAGGCGCTGTCGAAGCCCGACAAGGTCAATGTCGGGGCGCTCGGCAACGTGGTGGCGCAGCTCCATGTCCACGTGGTCGGCCGCTTCCGCTCCGACCCGGCCTGGCCTGGGCCGGTCTGGGGCTTCGAGACGCGAAAGCCCTACCCGTTCCATGCCCGCGCCCAGCTGATCGAGCGCGCCGGCGCCCTGTTCTCCGCGGCCTGACCCTTCCATGACCGATCCCCGCGACACGCTCGGCTTCGTCCGCAACCGCCTCGACCGGCACTCGGCCGAGCAGCCGGAGGAGGCGGTGCCGGCCTTCGATGCGCCGGATGCGCGCCTCGTCCTGATCTGCGGCGACGGGATCGTGCTGCGGGGGGCGACCGCGCTGATCACCACCGCGGATGCGCCCGAGTTGCTGGGGACGCGGATCTTCCTCGGCCATCGGGACGGAGAACCGGTCTTCGCCGCCTCGGCGCCGGCCGAGGCCGCAGAGGGCTTCGCCGCGGGCGAGATCCGCACCCTCGATCTGCGCAGCATCGCCACCGAGTCCGCCGTGGAGGCCGAGGAGCTGGGCCTGCTCGCCGTGGCCAAATCCATGCTCGACTGGCATGCCCGCCACGGCTTCTGCGCCAATTGCGGAACCGCCACCGCGGCGAAGGCCGGTGGCTTCCGGCGGGAATGTCCGGCCTGCAATGCGCATCATTTCCCCCGGGTCGACCCGGTGGTGATCATGCTGGTGCGCCGGGGCGAGACCTGCCTGCTCGGCCGGGGGCCGCATTTCCGCCCGCACATGTACTCGTGCCTCGCCGGCTTCCTTGAGCCTGGCGAGACCATCGAGGACGCGGTGCGCCGCGAGGTTTTCGAGGAGACCCGGATCCGGGTCGGCGCCGTCACCTATCGGACCTCGCAGCCCTGGCCGTTCCCGTCCTCCCTGATGCTGGGCTGCGCCGCCGAGGCCCTCGACGGCGCCATCGTGACCGATCCGACCGAGCTGGAGGACGCCCGCTGGTTCGACCGCGCGGCCGTCGCCGCCATGCTGGCCGGCACCCATCCCGAAGGCATCCAGGCCCCGCCGCCGATGGCGATCGCCAACTGCCTGATGCGGGCGTTCGTGGCGGGTGAGACCTGAGCGTCCGCTTGTTCTAGCCCTTCCCACCCGTCTGCCGGCTGGGGTCGTCGGCGGGGTTGATGTAGTTCAGCCCGAACGGGCCGGAGCCGTTGACCTGCAACTCGACAGGCTCATCGGTGGTCCAGAGGGAATGGGGCATGTCCTCCGGCAGGAAGACGAAGCCTCCGGCCTTCAGCGCCGCGCCCTTGGACTTGTCGAGCGTCTCCCCGTGCTCGTGGTAGATCGAGCCCGACAGGATCGTCAGCGTCTCCGCCTTCGAATGCGTATGCGGCGCGATCACCGTGTTGGCCGGGAACTTCAGCCGCAGCACGAACGGGCCGGGCTTGGCCGGATCGCCGGCGACCTGGCTGATCTGCGTGCCCTTCGGCAGGTTCGCCGGCCCCGGTCCGTAGACCACCGACGCCCCGTCGGGCTTCACCACCATCCCGGGCGCGTCGTGATCGGCCGCAAGGGCCGGCCCAGCCGCGACGAGCATGGCCGCGACACCGAGCCAAGAACGGGTTGTCATGGAGCGCCTCCCAATTCCCGCGGGCGTCTTTCGCCCCCGCAGCCCTTTTCTGGCGCTGGCTTGGCGGTTTCCCAGGCGCGGGCGCTGGCGCAGATCGTCGCGGCTTGTCCCATCATTGCTTCGCTCCGCTCGCGATGACGGACTGGAATCATCGACCAGATCCAGATCACGCTTGAGGCAGGGGAGAGCGCGAGATCGAAACAGCCCTCAGATCGCCACCCGCGTCGGCGCGGCCTCAGCCGGTACCGCGGCCCGCATTTCCGAGAACGCCTCGCCCACCATCAGCAGCGCCGGCCCGTCGAATCCGGCTGCCTCGACTCGGTCGGCGAGGTCGGCGGCGGTGCCGCGCAGTGAGGCTTGGTTCGGGCGGCTGACGTTGAAGACCAGCAAAGCCGGCGTCGAGGGCGCCAGCCCCTCCTCCACCGCCCGGGCGAGCAGCGCCCGCAACGTGCGCTTCGGCATGTAGACCACCGTGGTCACGCTCGGATCGGCGAGCGCCCCCCAGTTGAGGTCGTCCGGCAGGGCGCCGCGGCGGTCGTGGCCGGTGACGAATTGCAGGCGGCGGGCGGCGTCGCGGTGGGTCAGCGACAGGCCCAGCGCCGCCGCCGCCCCCTGCGCGGCCGAGATCCCCGGCACCACGGTTACGGGGATGCCGGCGGCCCGGCAGGCGTCGATCTCCTCGCCGGCCCGGCCGAACACCAGCGGGTCGCCGGATTTCAGGCGCACCACCTGCTTGCCGGTGCGGGCGAGCTGCACCATCAGGGCGTTGATGTCATCCTGGCGGCAGGACGGGCCATGTCCGGTCTTACCAACGAGCATGGTCCGCGCCTCGCGGCGGGCATAGTCCAGGATCTCGGGAGCGACGAGATCGTCGTACAGGATCACGTCGGCGTTGCGCAGCGCCCGCAGGGCCTTGAGAGTCAGCAGCTCCGCGTCGCCCGGACCCGCCCCGACCAGGGTCACCGCGCCGCCCTTCGGCGCCGCCTCGGTGTCGCCGAGCAGCTCGGCCAGGTCCTGCTGCGTCGGCGCTCGGTCAGGCTCCGCGAAGGCGCGGTCGGTGAAGCGTTCCCAGAAGCTTCGCCGCTCACTGAACCCGTGGAACCGGGCGGTGACGCCGTCCCGCCAATCGCGGGCGGCTCCGACCCAGCGGGCGAACCCGCGGGGCAGCATCGCCTCGATCCGGGCGCGTACGGTCTGGCCGAAGACCGGGGCGGCGCCCTCCGTAGAGATGCCAACCACCAGCGGCGAGCGGTTGACGATGGCGCCGAACTTCACGTCGCAGAGATGCGGCCGGTCCACCGCATTGACAATGGCGCCGGCGCCCCGGGCGGCGGCCACGAAGGCGACGCAGTCGGTCTCGTCTTCCATGGCGCCGATGCAGAACGCCGCGCCCCAGAGGTCGTCCGGCGTCCAGGCGCGCTCGTGCAGGTCGACGTGCCCGTCAACGATCTCGCCCGGCACCGCGCGCAACTCGTCGCTGGGTTCAGGTGCGTAGACGTCCACATGAGCGCCGGCCGCGGCCAGGAGCTTCACCTTCCAGGGCGCCCCGCCCGAGGAGCCCGCCAGCACCACACGCTTGCCGCGCAGGGGCACAAATACCGGCAGCACCGCCAGCGGCTCGAGGCCGGCGGATTGGGTCTCGCGGGGGGCGCGGGCTGCGCGCAGGGGCACGGGCGAATCGGTCACGGGTCTGTCCTGAGCCTACATCGTGCCGGTCATCCCACCAGACAACCTCATCCGGCGTGTCGCGTCGCGGCCGCAAAGGGAGCTCCAGGGATCATCGCGAGCGCTGGAGGGCTCCTTCAAGGCGATCGCTTCGCGCCCGCGCCTCCTGATGAGGGGAGTGGTGGGACGGGCCGATCTGTTCTCGATCGGGCGTATATCAAAGAATCATGCGGCGCGGGCAGTCTCGGCCGTCAGCATCTTCCGGATCTCCGGGATGCAGGAGCCGCAATTGGTGCCGGCCTTGCAGGCAGCGCCCACCGCCTCGACCGACCCGGCCCCGGCCCCGATCGTGGCGGCGATCACGTCGGCGCCGACGCCGTGGCAGGCGCAGACCACCGGCCCCGCCGAGGCGGTAGCGGCGCGGCCGGAGAGCAGCGCCCGGCGCTCGGCGGCCTCGGGCTCCTCGATGGCGAACAAGGCCTTGGCCGCCTCCCAGTCGGGGCGCGCCTCCGCGGGGGCGTAGGCCAGGCACGCGACCAGCCGCGCGCCATCGTAGACGGCGCAGCGGTAACGGTCGCGGGCGTGGTCGGCATATTCGGCGAGCTCGAAGCCGGCGAGCGCCTCGCTCTGGATGAACCCCCGGACCATCAAGGCCACAGCGCTGGAACTCGCCGCGGTGGCGAATTGCACGCCCCAGCCGCCGGTGATCGACGCCCGCGCCCACCACCAGCCCTCCGGCAACGCCACCTGCCGGCGCGACAGCAGGAAACCCCGGGCCCGGTAGGCGACGGGCTCAAGGGCGGCCGGGGTCGCCTTCAGCTCAGGCTGGCCCGAGACCGGATCCGGCACGCCGCGCACCAGGGCGCCGACCCGCGCCTTCGACGCGTAGGCACTGCCCCAGTGCATCGGCATGAACAGGCAGCCCGGCACCACGGTGTCGGTGATCATCACCTCGAGCTCGGCCGCGCCGTGCTCGGTGCGCAATCGCGCGATGCCGCCCTCGGTCAGGCCGAGTCTGGCCGCGTCGTTCGGATGCACCTCGACGAACGGGACGGCGCGGTGGGCCGAGAGGCGCTGGCTCTTCCCTGTCCGCGTCATCGTGTGCCAGTGGTCGCGCACCCGGCCGGTGTTGAGCACGAAGGGAAAATCCTCCGAGACCGCCTGCGCCAGGCCCGGCGGCTGCACGGCTACGAAGCGGGCGCGCCGGTCGAAGGTGTAGAACCGGCCGTCGCCGAATAGCCGGGCCTTGCCCTGCGGCGCGCCTCGGGGCCCGGAGCGCTTCGGGATCGGCCATTGCACCGGCAGGGTGATGTCGTAGGCGGCGTCGCTGATGTCGGTGAGCGCGCCGAGATCGAAGTCGCGGGTGCCGTTGTTCTCGTAGGCCGAGAGGCCGGCATGCTCGCGGAACACCGCGGCAGCCGAGGAGAACGCGAAGGCCCGGTTGTGGCCCAGCCGACGGCCGACCTCGGACAGGACCGCCCAATCGGCTCGCGCCTCGCCGGGAGCGGTGAGGAACCGGCGCTGCCGGGAGATTCGCCGCTCGGAATTGGTGACCGTGCCGTCCTTCTCGCCCCAGGCGAGGGCCGGCAGCAGCACCGTGGTCTTGCCGAGGCCCAGCACAGTGTCGGAATCGGCCATCACCTCCGAGACGACATAGAGTTCGAGTCCCTTCAGGGCGTCGCGGATCCTGTCGGCCTGCGGCATCGAGACCAGCGGGTTGGTGCCCATCACCCACAGGGCCTTGATCTTGCCGCGGGCGACCGCCTCGAACAAGGCTACGGCCTTCATGCCCTCGCCGGTGACGATCCGGGGGGCGGCCCAGAACCGGCGCACCCGGTCCACCTCCTCGGGGGCGAAGTGCATGTGTGCGGCCAGCATGTTGGCCAAGCCCCCGACCTCGCGCCCGCCCATGGCGTTGGGCTGGCCGGTGAGAGAGAACGGCCCCATCCCGGTCTCGCCGATGCGGCCGGTGATAAGGTGGCAGTTGATGATGCTGTTGCCCTTGTCGGTGCCTTGAGCCGACTGGTTCACCCCCTGCGAGAAGGCGGTGACCACGCGGCGGGTGCCGGCGAACAGGTCGTAGAAGGCGGCGATGTCGGATGCCGGCACACCGGTGGCGGCGGCGACCGCGGCCACATCCGGCGCAATGCTGTGGGCGCGGTCGAGGGCGGCATCGAGCCCGGCCGTGTGGGAGTCCACAAAGGCCCGGTCGCGGAAGCCGTTATCGGCAAGGTGCACGAGCAGGCCCGAGAACAGAGCGACGTCGCTGCCGGGTTTGATCCCGAGGAACAGGTCGGCCTCCTGGCCGGTCTGGGTCCGGCGCGGGTCGATCACCACGAACTTCGTGCCCCGCCGGGCCTTGGCGTCGGCCATGCGCCGGAACAGGATCGGGTGGCACCAGGCGGTGTTGGACCCGACCATCACGATCAGGTCGGCCTCGTCGAGATCCTCATAGCAGCCCGGGACCGTATCGGAGCCGAAGGCGCGGCGGTGGGCCGCCACTGCGCTCGACATGCACAGCCGTGAGTTGGTGTCGACATGAGGGGTGCCGATGAAGCCCTTCGCCAGCTTGTTGGCGACGTAATAATCTTCGGTGAGAAGCTGCCCCGAGAGGTAGAAGGCGATCGAATCCGGCCCATGCGCCTCGGCCACCGCGCGCAGTTTTTCGGATACGGTCGACAGCGCCGCGTCCCACGAGGCCTGGACCCCATCAACCTCCGGATGGAGCAGGCGGTTCTCCAGCGACAAAGTCTCGGCCAGCGCCGAGCCCTTCGAGCACAGCCGGCCGAAATTGGCGGGATGCTCGGTGTCGCCCGCGATGGCCGCGCCCCCGCTCCCGTCCGGGGTCGCGAGGACGCCGCACCCGACCCCGCAATAGGGGCAGGTCGTCCGCACCGTCGGGTCTGCCACGGACAGGGTCATGGCTGGGTCCTCGAAAGTTTTTTGTTCGACATCCGCCGCAAGAGGCGGGCCGCCTATTCCCTCCCCCCTCTGCGGGGGAGGGTGGCCCTCGCGTCAGCGCGGGCCGGGAGAGGGGAGCGACGTATCCGGACAAGTCGCAACGGGCTTCAGATCCTGAACCGTCGCGCTGCCCCTCTCCCGCCCCGCATACGCGGGGCACCTTCCCCCGCAGAGGGGGGAGGGTTTTGCGCTCAGTACACGTCGGCCTGGTAGCGGCCGGCCTTCTTGAGGGCGCCGAGATAGGCAACCGCATCCTCGGGGCTCTTGTCGCCGAACTGCGCCGCCACGTCGATGATCGCCCGCTCCACATCCTTGGCCATGCGCTTGGCGTCACCGCAGACGTAGAAATGCGCGCCGCCTTCGAGCCACTTCCACAGATCGGCGCCGTTCTCGCGCATCCGGTCCTGGACGTAAGTCTTCTCGCTGCCGTCCCGGGACCAGGCAAGCGACAGGCGGGTCAGGATCTTGTCGTCCTTCAGCTTGTTCAGCTCGTCCTTGTAGAAGAAGTCCATCGCCTGGCGCTGGTGGCCGTAGAACAACCAGTTGCGGCCGGGCGCTTGGGTCGCGGCGCGCTCGCGCAGGAACGACCGGAACGGCGCGATGCCGGTGCCGGGGCCGCACATGATCACGTCCTTGGACAGGTCCGCCGGGAGGGCGAAGCCGTGGGCCTTCTGCAGGTAGATCTTGACGTGGGTCTGCTCGGGCAGGCGCTCGCCGAGATGCGTGGAGGCGACGCCCAACCGCAGCCGCGAGCGGTGATTGTAGCGCACTGCATCCACGGTCAGGGACACAATCCCGGTATCCATTTTCGGCGATGACGAGATCGAGTAGAGCCGCGGCTGCAACTCATCGAGGGCTTCCAGGAAGACCTCGGCATCGGGCCGGGCACCAGGGAACTTGTGCAGGGCGCCGAGCACGTCGAGATAGGCGGCGTCGCCGTCCGGATCCTCGCCGGAGGCCAGAGCCTGCGCTTTCTTGCGGGCCGCGCCCGAGGTGAGCAGCGACAGCAGCTGGTAGAGGTTGTCCGGCGCGGCGCCCAGCGCATAGTCTTTGAGGAGGTGATCGCGCAGGGTCTTGGTCCCGATCATCCGCTCGGGCCGGGCGCCGAGTTCGGCGATCACGGCGTCGACCAGCGCCGGGGCGTTGGCCGGGAACAGGCCGAGCGAGTCGCCGGCCTCATAGGTGATCGGCGTGCCGTCGAGACCGATCTCGATGTGCCAGGTCTCCTTCTCACCGCCCGGATCGTTGAGGCGGCGACGGGACAGGAACAGGGCCTCGACCGGGTTCTCCCGGCAGAAGCCGAGCGGCCCGAGATCGGCCGCCGGCTTCGGGGCGTCCTCCTCGGCCTTCGGGGTAGCCGGCGCGCCGCCGGCGGCGCCGAACTCCTCGTCCAGCTTCTTGAGCATGCGCAGGGTCTCCTTGCCGCCGGGCTGGCAAAGATTCAGGCGCTCCTCGTTCTTCAGGAAGATCGCGTTGGCGTAATCGGCGCAATTGTAGCCGCACTGGCCGCAATCCTGCTGGGCCATGGCGGCCATCAGCTTCTGCGGCTCGGGGCGGTCCTTGGCCATCGCCATCCGGTCGACGATCGACACCGAGGGGTCGTGCCAGGGCGCGTCGTCGTTGTCGGCGAGCTTGGGGCCGCCCGGGAGCGCCTCGCCCTGCGCAAGGGCGGTCGCCCCGGTAACGGCGGGGCCGAGTAGGGCGGCAAAGTAGCCCGAAAGCCACGAGCGCTGGTCGGCGTCGAAGGGGGCGGTCTCGGGGATCAGGACGAGGGGGGGCGCGACGTGCTCACTCATGCTGCGGCCTTCAGGGCTGGCTGTTCCTCGGCGGCGTCCCGCAGGGCTTCGGCGCCGGTGCGGGCGGTGAAGGACTGGAAGCTCTCGTCCGGGCTTTCCCGGCGGGCCAGGTAGGTGCGCAGCAGCGCCTCGACGCGGAACGGCGCGTCCTCGGCCTTCACGGCCTTCCAGATCTCGGTGCCGATCTTCGGGTTCTCGGCGAAGCCGCCGCCGACCACGATGTCGTAACCCTCGACGGTGTCGCCCTCCTCGGAGACGACCACCTTGGCGCCGATCAGCCCGATATCGCCGATGTAGTGCTGGGCGCAGGAATGGTGGCAGCCGGTGAGGTGGACGTTCACCGGGACGTCGAGCTCGGTGACGGTGCGCTCGACATGGTCGGCGATGATCAGCGCATGGCCCTTCGTGTCGGAGGCGGCGAACTTGCAGCCCCGGGCGCCGGTGCAGGCCACGAGGCCGGAGCGGATGCCGGCCGCCTTGATGGTCAGCCCGAGCGCTTCGACCCGGCTCTCCACCTCGGCCACCCGCGCATCGGGAATCCCCGAAAAGATGAAGTTCTGCCAAACGGTGAGGCGGATCTGGCCGTCGCCGCACTCCCGGGCGATCTCGGCCAAGGCACGGACCTGATCGCTCGTCATCTTGCCCACCGGCAGGACCACACCGATCCAGTTGAGGCCGGGCTGCTTCTGGGCGTGCACACCGACATGGGCGAACCGGTCGGTGGGCCGGCGCGGCGCCACATGGGCCGGATCGACCCGATCGAGCTTGCGGCCGAGCTTGTCTTCGACGGCGGCGAGGTACTTGTCGAAGCCCCAGGCGTCGAGGACGTACTTCATCCGGCTCTTGTTGCGGTTGGTCCGGTCGCCGTTCTCGATGAACACCCGGATGATCGCGTCCGCCACCGCGTTGCAATCCTCGGGCTTGAGCACGATGCCGGTGTCGCGGGCGAGGTCCCGGTGGCCGGAGATGCCGCCGAGCACGAGGCGCATCCACACGCCCGGCGCCACCGCGGCGCCCTCCAGCACCTCGATCGCCTGGAAGCCGATATCGTTGGTCTCCTCCAGGGTCGGCATCACGCCGCCGCCGTCGAAGGCGACGTTGAACTTGCGCGGCAGGCCGTAGAGCGAGCGGTCGTTGATGATCCAGTTGTTCCAGGATTTCGCCAGCGGGCGGGTGTCCAGCAACTCCTGGCTGTCGATGCCGGCGGTGGACGAGCCGGTGACGTTGCGGATGTTGTCGGCCCCGGAGCCGCGCGCCGTGAGGCCGATATCGACGAGCCCGTCGAGGAACGGCTGGGCGTGCTCGGGGCTGATCTCGCGCACCTGGAGATTGGCGCGGGTCGTCACGTGAACGTAGCCGCCGCCGTGCCGGTCGGCGAGGTCGGCCACACCGGCGAACTGCCAATGGTGCAGGATCCCGTTGGGGATCCGCAGGCGGGCCATGTAGCTCACCTGGTTCGGGGCGACCCAGAACAGGCCGTGGTAGCGCCAGCGGAAATTGTCCTCGGGCTTGGGCTGCTTGCCGGCGGCGGCCTCCGCGATCAGCCGGTTATGGCTATCGAACGGGCTCTCGGCGCGCTTCCACTTCTCCTGCTCGCAGAGCTTGCCACCGTCCTTGACGGTTTTGTCCTGCGCCTTGATGTGGATCGCGTCCGGCCCGGTCGGCTCGGCCGGCGCGGCCGGGCCCTGCCCGATCGCCAGGCCGCCGGTCAGGCGGGCCGCGGCGACGCCTGAAGCGAAGCCTTCGAGGTAGCGCTTCTGCTCTGGATTGAAGCCGTCCGGGGCGGTCTGTGTGGTGGTCTCGGCCATCTGCGCCTCCCTAAGCAGCCAATTGCTCGGGCGCCGGGCGCCCGAACATCAGATCGTCGACGTTCTCGACCGGATCGCCGGAGCGGATCAGGCCCTTGCAGGCACCTTGCTCGGCGATGTCACCCACGAACACGGCGCCGATCAGCTTCCCCTCCCGCAGCAGCAGCTTGCGGTAGAGGCCGGCGCCGGGATCGGACAGGACGATCGCCTCGGCATCCTCGGGCGTGTCCACGAGGCCGGCCGAGAAGACCGGCAGGCCCGAGACCTTCAGGCTGGTCGCGAGCGACGTGCCGCCATAGGCAGCGCTTTCACCGGCTAGGTGCCGAGCCAAGGTATCGGCCTGCTCGTAAGCCGGTTCGACCAGCCCGTAGATGAGGCCACGATGCTCGGCGCATTCGCCGAGCGCGAAGACACGTGGATCGGAAGTGGTCATCCGGTCGTCGACCTTGATACCGCGGCCGATCTCCAGCCCCGCCCCCTGGGCCAGGGCCACCGAGGGGCGCACGCCCACCGACATGACCACGAGGTCGGCCGGAAGGACGGACCCGTCGGCGAGGACGAGGCGCTCGACCTTGCCGTCGCCTTCCACCTGGGCGGTGTCGGCCTTGAGGATCACCCGGACGCCGCGGGCCTCCATGGCGTGCTTGACCAGCCCGGCAGCATGATGATCGAGCTGGCGCTCCATCAGCCGATCCATGACGTGGAGCAGGGTCGTATCGACGCCCAGCCGCGCCAGCCCGACCGCGGCTTCCAGTCCGAGCAGGCCGCCGCCGATGACGATGGCCTTGGCGTGCTGGACGGCAGCCCTGCGGATCGCCGCCACATCCGCGAGATCGCGGAACGTGATGACACCCGGAAGGTCCATGCCGGGCTTTGGCAGCCGAATCGGCAGGGATCCCACCGCCAAAACGAGCTTGTCGAAGGGCAGGACATGGGTCTCGCCAACGAGGACGAGGCCGTTCTCACGGTCAATCTGGGTGACCGGCGCGCCGGTGATCAGGCGGATTCCGTGGGCCGCATACCAGTCCAAGCCGCGGAATTCGCAGGCGGCCTCGTCGACTTCGCCGCCGAGCAGCGATGAGAGCAGAACGCGGTTATAGGCCGCCTGCGGTTCGGCGCCGACGCAGGTCACGTCGAAGCGGCCGGGGGACCCTTCTGTCAGGCGCTCCAGGAATCGGAGCGAGGCCATGCCGTTGCCGACCACGACGAGCCGCTCGCGCGGCAGGCCGGTCTCGGCGCGCGCATCGTGTACGCTGGTGTCCATGGGGGATGTCGCCATCTCTGGATCGCGTCTGGACCTCGATTGCAGGGTCGTCGGCGGACCGCCCACGAAAAAGCCGCTGCCGGTCATCCCCCGGTGCAGGCTTCTGCCTCAGGAGAACCGGATCAGCGGCCTCGCTGACGGCGCTGCCCGTCGCCATTGACGGACACAGAGAGGCTTGCAGAACTCGTGCCAGGCACGAGCACTCAATGTAAGCTATTCCGAGCGTTATAGAAAAGACGACCGTGAGGGAGTGGTCTCGATCGCAAAGGGCGATGACCGCACTGCACAAAAAGCAGGCGTAAGGTCGCCTAAACGATCAGCGCAGCTCAAGGCGAGCGGGTGTGATCGATGCTTGTGTAGCCGATCATGGACAATGGTCGGAGCGCATGCCGTCGTAGATGTTCACACGCGGCGTCTGCGCCTGTGAAATGGCGCCTCAATCGGCCGTCCAAATCGAACGGCTCACGACGAGATCGCGACGGCACGACAATTCCCCGGAGACAAAGTCTGGCCGGGTGATCCAAAGTCGTTGATGGATCAGATCAATGTCGAGAGCATCGCCAGCAGGCCGAGTGTTGGCATGGCGCCGGCCACGAGGACCCAATACCAAGAGGGGACACCGCCAGGACGGCGATTGTCGTTGCTGGCACGCGGCGCCTTTGCGCCACGGCGAACATAGCGTCGAAGTTCGACCCGCATACGCGGATGCGATGTCGACGATTCGGTATCGAGTTTACGGCATCCGGGCATGGCGAACACGTAACGGCCGAAACCCAGCAACGTTCCGCGCTTGAGTGTGTTCGCACAGCGCATCGATGATACGCGTCTCGCCTTACCCGCTTCCTCAGAGAGCCAGGGCGGCTTGGTACAGATCGGGCCGGTAGACTGCGTCCGCCTCCGTTTCGAGGTGGTCTTCGTGAGAGATCTGCCGCGAGGCGCGCATCTGGGCCACGAGCCAGCGGGCGGCCCCGGGGCGTGGCTCCTGTACGGAGGCGCTGAGGTCAAGATGCCCGCGCGCCGGCCGAAAGCTGCCGGCCGAATCCTGGATCGCGTCGCCCGCGAAGGCCCGGCCGATCAGCTCGGCATCGAGGTTGAGGTAGCTCCGATGCGCCAGGCGGTGAATCAGATCGGCGCGATTGGCCGGATCGGCGCACCATTGCCCGGCCCGCGCCACCGCCCGGACCAGGGGCAGCGTCGCGTCATCGAGCCGCGCTGACACGGCCAGCACCTTCTCGGGAGCGTCGGGGGCGAGGTCGCAGCCGAGCGCCGCGATCCGCCCGTGGCCCGCCGCCACGGCCACGTCGTTCCAGGGAGCGCCCGCGCAGTAGCCGTCGACCAGATTGCGGGCCAGGGCTTCGACGCTGTGCTGGGGCGGAACCACGACCATCCGGAAGGCCGACGGATCAAGGCCGCCGGCCTCGGCGAACAGCCGTAGCTGATAGCTGTGGCAGGAGAACGGATGCACAGTCCCGAGCGTCAGCGGCCGGCCGGCGTGCCGGCGCGCGGTCGCGATCCGGGCAAAGGCGTGGGCAACATCCACCAGGTCTTCGCTCACCGGTGCCATCGCGGCCCAGAGCCCATGCGACACCGTGATGGCGTTGCCGTTGACGCTGAGCTGGAGCGGGACCACGAGGTCGGACGGTGGGCCGGACAGGGCGAGCCGGCTCGCCAGGGCCAATGGAGCCAGCATGTGGGCGCCGTCGAGATGGCCGAGCGCGAGGCGGTCGCGCAGAGTTGCCCAGGAGGGTTCGGCGGAAAGGTCGAGGTCCAGCCCCTCGGAGCGGGCGAAGCCGAACTCGTGGGCCGCGATCAGCGGCGCGGCATCGCAGAGCGGGATATAGCCGAGCTGGAGCCTCATCCGAGCAGATCCGCCGTAGTGACGATGGCCCGGGCGATGTCGGCGATCTTCCGCTTCTCGTTCATGGCTTTGCGCCGCAGCTGCTTGTAGGCCTCGTCCTCGGTGAGCCCCTTCAGGTTCATTAGGATGCCCTTGGCGCGCTCGATCAGCTTGCGGTCGGCCAGCTCGCCGCGAGCCTCGGACAATTCGCGCTGCAGCCGCGCGAAGGCGTTGAAGCGCAGGATCGCAATGTCGAGGATCGACTTGATCCGCTCCGCCCGCAGCCCGTCGACCACGTAAGCCGAGATCCCGGCATCGACCGCCGCCTGCATCATGGTCGTGTCGGACCGGTCGACGAACATCGCCACCGGCCGCTCGACCTGCCGGGAGACACCGGACATCTGCTCCAGGATATCGCGGCTCGGGCTTTCCAAATGGATCACCACGACGTCGGGCCTGAGGGCGGTTATCCGCTCCAAAAGGTCGGCAGTGTCGGGGATCACCACGATCCGGCCGATGCCGGCGGCGCGCAATCCCTCCTCCAGGATGGCCGCGCGGGCGCGGCTCGGATCGATCACGGCGACGGTGAGATTGGATTCGGTCATCGGGGCCCGATCGGGGCGGGTCTTCTCAAGAGGGTGGCCCGGTTCGGGCACCCCCAGCCAAGCCAATGGACCAAGCAAAGTGTATGCCCCGCGGTCGCCGTCAGCGTTACCGCCGCGCAATGAAACGGTCCAGCTTCCGCCGCAATGCTGAGGCTACCTTTGCGACCTCGGAACTATCGCGGGGATCGGTGAAACGGATGCGCAGGCCAGACCAGCTTGCCCTGACGGATGCCACCTCCGGGCGCGTGTCGATGCCGTTTCTGCCCACGGTGGTGGTGGTGGCGATGCTGGGCGTCGCCTCGCTGTACTGCCCGTCGTCGCAGACGCCGCCGGAGGCCCTCACCGAGCTGAGCGTGCCCGAGGCTCCCTCGCCCACCGCCTTCGTCAAAACCGCGCCGGCCTCCGTGCCCGTCCGCCGCCCGGCAGCCCTGGCGTTCGCCGAAGTCTATCCCCTCGCCCCGCCGCAGCCGGCAAGGCCGGTGCTTGCGGCCCGGGCGACGGCGCATATCGCGACGGTGGGCCGCCATGCCTGCCCGGGTCGCCGCTGCCCGGAGACGCCCCAGCGCGTGATCGATCCGCTGGCGGCCGGCCGCGCGGAGGCCGCGGATTCCGACGAAGCCGGACTGCTGCCGCCTGCCGCCCTGCCCTTCGCCGCCTCGGTGGTTGAACGGTTGGCGCCCGCCGCCCGGGTCGTTGGCGATGCGGCCGATCTGGTGCGCGACGGCGCGGCCGCCTTGCACGGATCCGTTGCCCTGGTGGTGGCCGATTGCCTGCGCTGACGCGCGCGTCAGACCAACGGCACCGCACAGCGGCCCACTCGGCTTGCCGCGCAACCGCCCCTGGACCTCGCAACCGGGCGTCCTAGGTGCGTTGCAGCGGATGGCCGGGGCACCTGGCCTCGCGGGAGCCGGGGCCGGATGGCTGCACGCATTGAGGATTATGCGCTCGTCGGGGATTGCCGCAGCGCCGCGCTGATCAGCCGGCAGGGCAGCGTCGATTGGCTGTGCTGGCCGCGCTTCGATGCCGCTGCCCTGTTCACGAGCCTGCTCGGCACTGAGTCCCATGGCTTCTGGAAAATTTTCCCCGAGGCCGAGCATGTCGAGACCAGCTGGGCTTACCGGCCCGGTAGCCTGGTGTTGGAGACCCGGCACAAGACCCGGCTGGGCGAAGTGCTGGTCACCGATTTCATGCCGGTCGGCGACGGCTCCCATCTGGTGCGCTTGGTCGAGGGCGTGCATGGCCGCGTCGCAATGCGGATGGAGATGGCGGTCCGCTTCGATTACGGTTCCGCGGTACCCTGGGTCTCACGCTCGGAACTGGGGGATCTGCGCGCCGTCGCCGGACCGCACAAGGTGGTGTTGCGCACCGACGTCCACCTGAAAGGCTCGGATGCGCAGACCACGATCTCCGAATTCACCGTGCATGCCGGCGAGCGGCACCGCTTCGTTCTAAGCTATGGCGCATCTCACGAGGACGATCCGACCCCGATCGAGCCGCGCAAGGCCCTCGACACGACCGACCAGGCCTGGCGCGAATGGTCGGAGCGCTGTGCGGGGGGCACGGCATGGGATCGGATGCTGCAGCGCTCGCTCCTGACCCTGAAGGCACTGATCTACGAGCCCACGGGCGGCATTGTCGCCGCGCCCACCGCTTCCTTGCCCGAGGGCCTCGGCGGCGAGCGCAACTGGGATTACCGCTTCTGCTGGCTGCGCGACTCGACGTTGACGCTGATCGCCCTGATGGACGGCGGCTATATCGACGAGGCGCGCAACTGGCTGGGCTGGCTTCTGCGGGCCGTGGCCGGCAATCCCGAGCAGGCGCATATCCTTTACGGCATTGGCGGCGAGCGGCTGTTGCCCGAGATCGAGCTCGACTGGCTTCCCGGCTACGAGAACTCGAAGCCGGTGCGGATCGGCAACGCCGCCGCATCGCAGTTCCAGATCGACGTCTACGGCGAGCTGTTCGACGCACTCTACCAAGCCCATGCCCGTGGCCTGCCGATCAGCGAGGACGGATTACGGGTCGGGCTGGCCATCCTCGGCCACCTGGAGAAGGCTTGGCGCGATCCTGACGAGGGGATCTGGGAGGTGCGCGGCGGCCGGCGCCATTTCACCCATTCGAAGGTGATGGCCTGGGTCGCCTTCGACCGTGCCCTGCGCATGCACGAGATGCACGAGTCCGGCGCCACCGAGGAACAAGCTGCGCGTTGGCGCGCGGTCCGGGACGAGATTCACGCCGAAGTCTGTTCGAAGGGTTTCGACGCCAGGCTCAACAGCTTCGTCCAATCGTACGGATCGCAGGCGCTCGATGCGAGCCTGCTGCTCATCGCGCATACCGGCTTCCTGCCGCAGGACGATCCCCGGGTGGTCGGCACCGTCGAGGCGGTCGGCAAGGGGCTGATGCGCGACGGTTTCATCCTTCGCTACGAGACCGAGGGTCAGACCACCGACGGCCTGTCCGGCAACGAGGGGGCGTTCCTGCCCTGCACGTTCTGGTACGCGGACAACCTGATCGGCCTCGGCCGGCGGGACGAGGCGCGGGCGCTGATCGAGCGGCTGATCGGCATCTGCACCGATCTCGGCCTGGTGAGCGAGGAATACGACGTGCAAGCCAAGCGGCTTGTGGGTAACTTCCCCCAGGCGTTCACCCATGTCGCGCTCGTCAACACGCTGCTCAGCTATACGCGTGGCGAAGGACCGGCGGATCGGCAGGGTGGTAAGGCCAACGGAGCCCCTCCCGCCGTCCTTCGGCAGCGTGAAGCCGCCAAGCGGCACGCAAGAGGCGAACTGGAAGACGCGACATCATGAGCGGCGCTGACACTCCCGCCAAGGCGGGCTTCGCTGAGATCGACACGCTCAGCATCAACACCATCCGGACGCTCGCGATCGACGCGGTGCAGAAGGCGAATTCCGGCCATGCCGGCGCGCCGATGGGCCTGGCCCCGGTCGCCTACACCTTGTGGAATCACTATCTCCGCTACGACCCGGCCCATCCGCACTGGCCGAACCGCGACCGCTTCGTGCTGTCCTGCGGCCACGCCTCGATGCTGCTCTACGCCCTGCTGCACCTCGCCAACGTCGCCGAGAGCGACGGCGGCAACGCGCCGGCCGTGACGTTGGAGGAGATCAAGAAGTTCCGGCAGCTCGACAGCCGGACCCCGGGGCATCCCGAATATCATTTCACCACCGGCGTCGAGACCACCACCGGCCCGCTCGGCCAGGGTGTCGCGAACTCGGTCGGCATGGCGATCGGCGGCCGCTTCCTTGGCGCGCGCCTCAACCGGCCCGAGCTGCCGCTGTTCGACTACAACGTCTACGCCATCTGCTCGGATGGCGACCTGATGGAAGGCGTGGCCTCCGAGGCCGCTTCGCTCGCCGGCCACCTGCGGCTCGCCAACCTCTGCTGGATCTACGACGACAACACCATCACCATCGAGGGCCATACCGAGCTGGCCTTCGGCGAGGAGGTCGCGACCCGGTTCCTGGCCTATGGCTGGCAGGTGCTGCGGGTGGCCGATGCCAACGACCTGCACGCGATTGCCGGCTCCCTTGAGACGTTCCTGGCGACCAACGACCGGCCGACCTTGATCGTGGTCAAGTCGGTGATCGGCTACGGCGCCCCGAAGAAGCAGGGCACTCCCAAGGCGCATTCGGACGCGCTCGGCGAGGACGAGGTGAAGGGCGCCAAGCGCGCCTATGGCTGGCCCGAGGACGCGCAGTTCCTGGTGCCGGACGGGGTGCAGGAGAACTTCCGCGATGGGATCGGCCAGCGCGGCGCCGCCCTCTACGACGCCTGGCAGGGCCTGCTCGCCAAGGCGCGGGCGGCCGATGCCGACCATGCCGAGGACCTTGCCGCCCTGCTTGAGGGCCGCCTGCCCGACGGCTGGGACAAGGACATCCCGGTCTTCGAGCCCGACGCCAAGGGCTTGGCCACCCGGGAATCCTCCGGCAAGGTGCTCAACGCCATCGCGCAACACGTGCCGTTTATGCTCGGCGGCTCAGCCGACCTGGCGCCGTCGAACAAGTCGAACCTCACCTTCGAGGGCGCCGGCTCGTTCGGGCCGTTCTCGCCGGGCGGCCGCAACATGCATTTCGGCGTGCGCGAGCACGCGATGGGCTCGATCGTGAACGGGCTCGGCCTGTCCGGGATGCGGGCCTATGGCGCCACCTTCCTGGTCTTCGCCGATTACATGCGTCCGCCGATCCGGCTCGCCGCGCTGATGGAACTGCCGATCTTCCACATCTTCACCCACGACTCGATCGGCGTGGGCGAGGATGGGCCGACCCACCAGCCGGTGGAGCAGCTGCTGTCGCTGCGCTGCATCCCGGGCCTCGTCACCCTGCGCCCGGCCGACGCCAACGAGGTGGCCGAGGCCTACCGGGTGATCTTCTCCCTGAAGAACCAGCCGGCGGTGCTCGCCCTCTCCCGCCAGCCGCTGCCGACGCTGGACCGCTCGAAGTACGGCGCCGCCGCCGGCACCGCCAAGGGCGCCTACATCCTGGGCGATTGCGACGGCACCCCGGAGGTGATCCTGATCGGCACGGGTTCGGAGGTGCAGCTCTGCGTCGGCGCCTTCGAGGCCCTGAAGGCCGAGGGCGTGAAGGCGCGGGTCGTCTCGATGCCATCCTGGGACCTGTTCGAGCGCCAGGACGAAGCCTACCGGCACTCGGTCCTGCCCCCGGCGGTCAAGGCGCGGGTGACCGTCGAGCAGGGCAGCATGATCGGCTGGGACCGCTACGCCGGAACCGAGGGTACGGTCATCGGCATGGATACCTTCGGCGCCTCGGCGCCGATCAAGGATCTCCAGACCAAGTTCGGCTTTACCCCCGACAAGGTGCTGGAAGCCGCTCGGGCGCAGCTCGCCAAGCATAAACGATAAAGCGCGTCTCCTCCCCCTTGCGGGGAGGGGCCAGGGGTGGGGGTGGTTCAGAAGGAACCGCCGAGCTTCATCCGGCACCACCCCCACCTCCAACTCCTCCCCGCAAGGGGGAGGAGAGCAGGGCGTGATTAGGGAAGGACGAGGAACCGACATGAACGCGCTCAAGGCCCTGCACGACGAACAGGATCAGTCGGTTTGGCTGGACTTCGTGGCCCGGGGCTTCATCCAGAAGGGTGAGCTGAAGCGCCTCGTCGAGGAGGACGGCCTGCGCGGGGTCACGTCCAACCCCTCCATCTTCGAGAAGGCGATCGGCCACTCGGACGCGTACGATGCCAGCCTGAAGGCCGTGCAGGCAACCGGCGACAGCCGCGTCATCGACCTCTACGAGGGCCTGGCCATCGCCGATATCCAGGCCGCCGCCGACGTGCTGCGCCCGGTCTACGAGGCGAGCGACGGGGCCGACGGCTACGTCAGCCTCGAAGTGTCGCCCTATCTCGCGCTCGACACCGAGGCGACGCTCCACGAGGCAAGGCGCCTGCACAAGGCGGTCGCCCGCGACAACCTGATGGTGAAGGTGCCGGCCACCCCCGAGGGCATCCCGGCGATCCGCCAGCTCACGGCCGAGGGCATCTCGATCAACGTGACGCTCCTGTTCTCGCAGGAGGCCTACGAGGCGGTGGCCCGCGCCTTCGTCGACGGGCTCGACGAACGGGCGAAGGCCGGCCACGACGTGTCGAAGGTCGCGAGCGTGGCGAGCTTCTTCATCAGCCGGATCGACGTGCTTGTCGACAAGCTGCTCGACGAGAAGATCGCCGAGGCCAACGACCCCGACGAGAAGGCGGCGTTGGGCCAGCTCAAGGGCAAGGTCGCGATCGCCAACGCCAAGCTGGCCTACCAGCGCTACCGCACGATTTTTTCCGAATCCAAGTGGACGGCCCTGGCCGAGAAGGGCGCCAAGGCGCAGCGGCTCCTCTGGGCCTCCACGGGGGTGAAGAACAAAGCCTATTCCGACGTGCTCTATGTCGAGGAGCTGATCGGGCCCAACACCGTCAACACCATGCCGCCCGCCACCATGGACGCGTTCCGCGACCACGGCACCGTCCGGGCGACGATCGAGGAGGACGTGCCGGGGGCCGAGGCCGTGATGACCCGGCTCGCCCGGGCCGGTATCGACATCGAGGCTGTCGCCGAGCAGCTGGTCAAAGAAGGCGTACAGCTCTTCATCGACGCCGCCGACAACCTGCTCGGCGCCGTGGCCGGCAAGCGCGCAGCGCTTCTCGGCCAGCGTCTGGATGGCCAGAGCTTGGTCATGGACGACACCCTCGCCGCCGAGGCGAAGAAGACCGTCGAGGCCTGGCGGGCGAGCGGTTCGATCCGCCGGCTCTGGGCTGGGGACGCTACGGTCTGGTCCGGCCACGACGAGGCGAACTGGCTCGGCTGGCTGCATATCGTCGAGGAGGAGCTGGAGAAGGCCGCCGACTACGCAGCTTTTTCAGACTGGGTGAAGCAGGAGGGCTTCACCGATGCCGTGGTGCTGGGCATGGGCGGTTCCAGCCTCGGACCCGAGGTGCTGAGCCTGACCTATGGCCAGCGCGAGGGTTTCCCGAAGCTCCAGATCCTGGACTCGACCCACCCGGATCAAGTGCGCGCCCTGGAGGCGAGCATTGATCTCGGCCGGACGCTGTTCATCGTCTCGTCCAAGTCCGGCTCGACGCTGGAGCCCAACGTTTTTCGCGACTACTTTTTGGGACGCGTGAAGGAAAAACTGGGCGACCGGGCGGGCGACCACTTCGTCGCCGTGACCGACCCGGGCTCCGACATGGAGCGCGCGGCGCAGAAGGATAAGTTCAAGAAAATCTTCTACGGCGTGAAGCAGATCGGCGGGCGCTACTCGGTGCTGTCGGCCTTCGGCCTGGTGCCGGCCGCCGCCCTCGGCCTCGACGTGAAGGCCCTGCTGGAGACCGCGCGGATCATGGTCCGCTCCTGCGGACCGGTGGTTCCGCCCGCACAGAACCCGGGCGTTCTGCTCGGCGCTGCCATGGGGGCGGCGGCGCTCGCCGGTCGCGACAAGGTGACGATCATCGCTTCGCCGGGCATCGACAGCTTCGGCGCCTGGGCGGAGCAGCTCATCGCCGAATCGACCGGCAAGCAGGGCAAGGGCCTCGTGCCGGTGGATGGCGAGCCGGCGAGCGTCCCGGCGGTCTACGGCCGCGACCGGTTCTTCATCTATCTGCGCCTCGACGGTCAGGCCCAGGAGGCCCAGGACGAGGCCCTGCGCGCCCTGGAGCGCGATGGCCATCCCATCGTCCGCATCACCCTCGATTCGATCGAGCAGCTGCCGCAGGAATTCTACCGGCTGGAGATGGCCACTGCGGTCGCCGGAGGGGTGCTCGGCATCAACCCGTTCGATCAGCCGGACGTCGAGGCCAGCAAGATTGAGACGAAGAAGCTGTTCTCCGAGGCGGAAGCGAGCGGCGCCCTCCCCACGGAGACGCCTCTGTTCGAGGACGAGACCGTCGCGCTCTATGCCGACCCGAAGAACGCCGAGGCCCTGCCTCAGGCAACCAACGGCTTGGAGGCCGCGCTGAAGGCGCAGGTCGCCCGTCTGAAGGACGGCGACTATCTCGGGCTCCTCGCCTACGTGCCGCGCGACGCGAAGACCGCCGGTATCCTACAGGAGGCGCGGATTGCCGTGCGCGACGCCCGCAAGGTCGCGACCTGCCTGGAATTCGGGCCGCGATTCCTGCACTCCACAGGGCAGGCCTACAAGGGCGGCCCGGATACCGGGGTGTTCCTGCAGATCACCTCGGCGCCGACGGAGGACCTGCCCATCCCAGGCCGGGCGCTGGGCTTCGCCACCGTCGTAGCAGCGCAGGCCCGGGGCGACTTCGCGGTGCTCGCCGAGCGGGGTCGCCGGGCGCTGCGGGTCCACATCAAGAGCGACCTGGACACCGGGCTGAAGCGCATCGCGGCCGCGCTCCAGGCGGCGGTCGCTTAAGCATCGTTCCTCTCCCGCGCGGGGAGGAGCCGGAGGTGGGGGTGGTTGCGGATGAGACTCAGCGGTCCCGTCTGAACCACCCCCACCCCTGACCCCTCCCCGCAAGGGGGAGGGGAAAACTCCGAGGAGATGACGACAATGCAACTCGGCATGATCGGCCTCGGCCGGATGGGCGGCAACATTGTCCGGCGCCTCCTGCGCGACGGGCACACAGCCGTGGTGTTCGACCAAAACCCGGCGGCGGTGGCCGGGCTGGTGGAGGCCGGCGCGGTCGGCGCATCGAGCCTGGAGGATCTGGTCGCCAAGCTCGAGGTTCCGCGCACCGCCTGGGTCATGCTGCCGGCGGGCGCGATCACCGAGGAGGCGGTCAAGGCGCTCTCCGACCTGATGCAGGCGGGCGATTGCGTCATCGACGGCGGCAATTCGTTCTACGGTGACGACGTACGCCGGGGGATCGAGCTGAAGGCCAAGGGCCTGCACTACGTCGACGTCGGTACCTCGGGGGGCGTCTGGGGGCTGGAGCGCGGCTATTGCATGATGATCGGCGGCGACACGGAGACCGTCGACCGCCTCGATCCGATCTTCAAGACCCTGGCGCCGGGCGTCGGCGACATCCCCAAGACGCCCAACCGCGAGGGTCGCGACCCCCGCGCCGAGCACGGCTACATCCATGCCGGGCCGATCGGCGCCGGCCATTTCGTGAAGATGGTCCATAACGGCATCGAGTACGGCCTGATGCAGGCCTATGCCGAGGGCTTCGACATCCTGAAGCACGCCAATTCCGAGGCGCTTCCGGCCCAGCGCCGCTTCGACCTGAACATGGGCGACATCGCCGAGGTCTGGCGGCGCGGCAGCGTCGTTTCGTCCTGGCTGCTCGACCTGACCGCGCAAGCGCTCGCCGGCGACGAGAACCTTCAGGACTTCTCCGGCTACGTCGAAGATTCCGGCGAAGGCCGGTGGACGATCAACGCCGCCATCGAGGAGAGCGTGCCGGCCACCGTCCTGTCCAATGCCCTGTACCGCCGTTTCCGCTCCCGTGAGCAGGAAAGCTACGCCGACAAGCTCCTCTCGGCCATGCGCAAGGGATTCGGCGGCCACCAGGAACCGAAAAAGTCGTGAGTACCGGCCGATGAGCCTTCCGACCGGCACCCATCTCCTGCCCGATCCGCAGGCGGTCGCCCGCGAGGCGGCCGAGCGGCTGATCGTGGCCTGTGGCGAGACCGGGTCCGAGCGGATCGCGATCTGCCTGTCGGGAGGCTCGACCCCGAAGGTGCTCTACGGCCTCCTCGCCGGCCCGGACTATGCTGCGCGGGTACCGTGGGAGCGGATCCACTGGTTCTTCGGTGACGACCGGGTGGTCCCCTGGGACGATGAGCGCAGCAACGTCCGGATGGTCCGCGAGGCGTTCGGGCACGGCTCCCGGATCCCCTCGACCCATCTGCACTTCATTCCCTCCGACGCGGGCGCGGAGGTCGGGGCCCGGGCCTATGAGCAGACCCTGCTCGACTTTTACGGGTCCGAAACCCTCGACCCCGTCCGGCCGCTGTTCGATCTTGTCCTGCTTGGCCTCGGTGAGGACGGTCACACCGCCTCCCTGTTCCCTGGCAAGCCGGCGGTCGATGAGACCGCGCGGCTGGTCGCCCCCGTGCCCGAGGCCGGTCTGGAGCCGTTCGTACCGCGCATCAGCCTCACGCTTCCCGCCTTAGCCTCCTCTCGGCATGTGCTGTTCCTGGTCACCGGCACCGGCAAACGCCCTGCCCTCGCCCGTCTCGGCGCCGGGGAGGACCTGCCCGCGGGCCGAGTCGCCAGCGTCGGTGATGTGGCCTGGCTTCTCGACGCGGCTGCGGCTGGCTGAGCCCTGAATCCACCGTTACGGTCTGGCAAGGCGGTCGCGCTAGACCGGTCTGGCAGCTGCGCGGTCCGACCGCGCCGCGGGGGCGGTCCCATGCCACGAAGGGCCAGATGCGCGCGGGCACCGTCGTCCTCTACACCGATCAGCCCGCCCGGCGCGCCGACCTCTTGCGCGCCCTCGAGCCGTTCGCGCCCTGCACGGTGCTGGATGCCGCCGCCTCGGCGCCCGTTGAATCCTGTCTTGCCCTGGTCGTCGATCTCGACCTACTCCAGCCGTCCCCGCTCGTCGGACTGCGGACGCTGATCGCCGCCTCCCCGGCCCTGCCGCGGATTTTCCTGATGCGCAGCATGGGCGCCCGCAGCCTCTCAGCGGCGCGCGGGCTCGGCGCCCGCCTCTGCCTGCCGGAGGATACGCCGGTGGAAACCGTGGCCGAGGCGCTGCGGGCACAGCTATTGCCCACGGCGGCCACCGCGAAGCCCGTCGCGCGCGGCAACTCTCCGCTGGTCGTCCAGGCCGCCGACAAGGCCGGCGCGGTCATCGCCAACCTGCTCGATGCCGCACGAGACTCGGGCACTGTCGATGCCGCCCTGGTCAATGACGGCCTGGAGCCGATCCTCGGGGCGATCGGCCAGGGTGGCCTGACCTCTTGGCTCGACACGGTGCGCGCCTACGACGACGCCACCTATCAGCATTGCCTGCTGGTGGCGGGCCTCGCCGCGACCTTCGCGATCGACCTCGGCTTCTCGGCAGCCGACCGCCAGCAACTCGTGCGCGCCGCTCTGGTCCATGATGTCGGCAAGGCCAAGATCCCCCTCGCGATCCTGAATAAGGCCGGTCCCCTGGACCCGGCGGAGCGGGCGGTGATGCGCACGCATGCCGCCCTGGGTCACCAGATCCTGGTCCAGGCCGGAGGCTTCGACGACGCCGTATTGAAGGTGGTGCGCCACCATCATGAATTGCTCGACGGTTCGGGCTATCCGGACGGCCTCTCCGGCGACGCCATCGACGACATCGTCCGCCTGATCACCGTCTGCGACGTCTACGCCGCCCTGGTCGAGCGCCGTCCCTACAGGGCCCCGATGCCGGCCCCCGAGGCCGTGAGGATCCTCCACGGCATGGACGGCAAGCTCGACCGAGCCCTGGTGCGCGCCTTCGAGCGCTCCGTCGCGGGGTCCTGACCGACGCTGCCGGGTGCCGAAGCACGCCGGCCCCTTTCTCCCGCGCCGTCCTTGCGTGCGCAGCGAAGCAACCCAGGGAAACGCCACCTTCGGAGATCACGCGCCGCACCGGGTTGCTTCGCTGCGCTCGCAACGACGGTGGTTGAGCGGCGCGCGGATCGATTGGGCCTCGCATATAGCGGGGCCCATATATTGCGCCTCTGGAGCGAGATGGGCCGAGGCATGACGCATCTCGTCCGTTGGGAGGATTGTGATTTCGCCAGCATCCCATTTTGCGCAATCACATTGCCCGCTTGGGCCCTCCTTGCGCGAACTTCGCAACCCGTCTTCCGCACCTCCACGCTAGGCTTCGTCCAGCCTGACGGAGCGCATCCGAGGAGATCGCGAATGACCCCGCTGACCCATCCGGCCGAAGTCGAGGCGATGCTGGCGGATCTCGCGCTTGCAGCCCGGCGCTCTTCGGCCGCCTACCTGGCTTCTGCCCGGACGACCCTACTCAATATCCTGGCGCGGCCGGACTTCCTGGACCGGACGCGGCTCGTCGCGCCGCCCGGGGGGCTCGGCCGCAACCTGCTGTTCGGCAACCGAGCGCTCAGCGTCTGGGCCATGGTGTGGAACCCCGGTGCGGTCACGCCCGTGCACGATCACCACTGCTCCTGCTGCTTCGGCCTGCTCAGCGGCAGCCTGCGCGAGACCTGGTATCGCCCAATCAGCGAAACGCACGCGGTCGCGACCCTGGATGTGGTTCGCAGCCCAGGCTACGTGGCCTGCATGATGCCGTCGGGACCGAACCTGCACCGGATCGCCAATGATGGCCCGGACGCGGCGATCTCGATCCATGTCTACGGTTACGATCACCGGGAGCAGGCTTCCTCGATCCACCGCACCTACGCGATCGCGGAGGGGTGACGTGACACCCACACTGTCATTGCGAGCGGAGCGAAGCGACCTAGGGAAACGCCAGCGTTCTGAGACCGCCCGCGACACTGGGTTGCTTCGCTACGCGCGCAATGACGGTGGAAGCGGTCATCGATCGTCCAACCCGAAACCGTCACTCCATGTATAGCGTCGGCACGGCGGTCGTATACTTCATCTCCTCCATGGCGATGGAGGAGGACAGGTTCGAGAATTCGAGCTTGGCGATGAGCCGCTGGTAGACGGCATCGTAGGTCTCGATGTCGGGCACGACGATGCGCAGCAGGTAGTCGATCTCGCCGGTCAGGCGCCAGGCCTCGACGATCTCCGGGAAGCCGGCGACCACCCGGCGGAACGCGTCGGACCAGTCGGCCGCGTGGCGGGGCGCCTTCACGGCCACGAACACCGTGGTCGGCACGTTGACCTTGCGCCGGTCCACCAGGGCGACCCGGCCGCGGATCACGCCCGAGGCCTCCAGCTTCTTGACCCGGCGCCAGCACGGCGCGGCGCTCACGCCGACCCGCTCGGCCAGCTCGGCGACCGGCAGTGTCGCGTCCTGCTGGAGAACGTCCAGGATTTTTCGGTCCACCGCGTCCATGCGAAAGCTGCTCCCGCGCGGGGTTCGGGTTGCCCGGGCTACAGGAAGAAGTGCTTCGAGAGCTTCAGCCCCTGGGCCTGGTAGTTCGAGCCGGCCCCCGCTCCATAGAGTGTCTTGGGGACCGCCAGCATCCGCTCGTAGACGAGCCGGCCGACGATCTGGCCGTCCTCCAGCAGGAACGGCACATCGCGGGAGCGGACTTCGAGCACCGCGCGGGCGCCCGCCCCGCCGGCTCCGGCATGGCCGAAACCGGGATCGAAGAATCCGGCGTAATGCACCCGGAACTCGCCGACCAGCGGATCGAACGGCACCATCTCGGCGGCGTGGTCCGGGGGGACCTGCACCGCTTCTTTCGACGCCAGGATGTAGAACTGGCCGGGATCAAGGATCAGGGCACCCGAGCCGTCGGCCGCCAGGGGCTCCCAGAAATCCACCGCCCGGTGGCGGCCCGGGGCGTCGACATCGACAAGTCCGGTATGGCGCTTCGCCCGGTAGCCGATCAGGCCGTCGAATCCGGACAGGTCCACCGAGACCGCGAGGCCGCCCTGGAAGGACGGGGCGTTGGAATCGACCAGGGCCGAGCGCAGGTGCAGCTGGCCGAGTTCCATTTCGGTCAGCCGCGGCGACCCCTGGCGGAAGCGGATCTGCGACAGGCGCGAGCCGGTCCGGACCAGCACCGGGAAGGTGCGCGGCGAGATCTCCGCGTAGAGCGGCCCGGTATATCCGGGCTCGACTTGGTCGAATGCCTCGCCGCGGTCGGTAATCACCCGGGTGAACACGTCGATCCGGCCGGTGGAGCTCTTCGGGTTCGCGGCCGCCGCAAGGTTGCCCGGCAGCGCCAGGCTCTCCTGCAATTCGGCGATGTAGACGCAGCCCGTCTCCAGTACCGCGCCGGGGCGCAGGTCAATCTTGTGCAGTGACAGACGCTCGACGCAGGCCTGGACCGTCCGGGTCGCCCCCGGAAGGAAGCTTGTGCGGACCCGGTAGGCGGTTGCGCCGAGGCGCAGGTCGAGGCTCGCCGGCTGGATCTGGTCGCCCGCAAAAGCCTCGGCCACTCGGATACCGCCCGCCTGCGCCAACGCGGCGATCGCCTCGGCCGGTAGGATGCCGGAGCGGGGCCCGGCGCTCGGATCGGCGGTGCCCGCCTCGGCGGCCTGCTTGCCTGCGCCCGCGTTCATCGCGCCTCGACTCCTTCGCGCGCCTCCGGGTGGATCCGCGTCCGGATACGTTCTCCGCCGGGACTGGCTAATGTCGGCTTAATCGAGTGCGCGAGGCGCCCGGTGCCGCACTCGGATCCCATCGAATGGGCCTGCGGCATCATCCACGCGAGGTAGTCCGCCGCAATTGACGGGGATTTCACCGCCTACTACCACCGCCTGTGAAGCGTGTTCAGTTCGTTTTCATCGAATCGCACCGTTCGAAGAAGGGCCTTATAGGGCGATGTACAAGGCCGAGACGCGGGGAATTCGTGTGACCGTTCAGCCGCGCTTCGTCGAGGAAGAATCCTCGCCGAACGAGAGCCGATACTTCTTCGCTTACACGGTCGAGATCGTGAACACCGGCAGCGAGCAGGTGCAGCTGCGCTCCCGCCACTGGCGCATCATCGACGGTCATGGGGCCTGCCAGGAAGTGCGCGGCACCGGTGTGGTCGGCAAGCAACCCGTGCTGGAGCCGGGCGAGTCCTTCTGCTACACGAGCGGCTGCCCGCTCAACACGCCCGATGGGTTGATGGCTGGCAGCTACACCATGGCGACAGTGGCCGGCGAGAGCTTCGAGGCCGAGATTCCCGCCTTCTCCCTCGACAGTCCGCACGTCCGCCGAAGCCTGCACTGAGGTTCCGGTTCCGGGGCCTCGCTCCGGAGGGATCCATGTCTGGGAACGGCGAGCGGCTCAGTCCGCTCGACATGCTCGCCCGCCTCGTGTCGTTTGATACCGAGAGCGACAGGTCGAACCTCGCCCTGATCGATTCCGTCTGCGCCTATCTCGACGGTTGGGGTGTCCCCTACCTGCGTTTGCCGAACGCCGCCGGCGACAAGGCGGCGCTGTTCGCCACGATCGGCCCGATGATCGAGGGCGGTGTCGTCCTCTCCGGCCATACCGACGTGGTCCCTGTTGCGGGCCAGTCCTGGACCAGCGACCCCTTCACCCTGCGCGTCGCCGACGGCCGGGCCTATGGCCGCGGCGCGGTCGACATGAAGGCCTTCGACGCCTTGGCGCTGGCGCTCGTGCCCGACATGCTGGCGGCTAATCTCAAGCGGCCGATCCACATCCTGCTGTCCTACGATGAGGAGACCACCTGCCTCGGCTCGATGGACGCGATCACCCGGTTCGGCGCCGACCTGCCGCGCCCCGGCGCGGTGATCGTCGGCGAGCCGACCGGGATGGAGGTGGCGGACGCGCACAAGAGCATCGTCACCTGCCTGACCACGGTGTACGGCCATGAGGCCCATTCCGCCCGGCCTGCCCTGGGGGCGAACGCGGTGGCGGCGGCCTGCGAACTCGTCGCCGGCCTCAACCGGATCGCCGATCGGATGATCGAGCGCGGCGACGCGTCGGGGCGCTTCGATCCGGCCGCGACGACGGTCCATGTCGGGACGATCCACGGCGGCACGGCGCGCAACATCCTCGCCAAGGAGTGCCGGTTCCACTGGGAGTATCGCGGCCTGCCGGACCTCGACCCGGGCGAGATCCCGCGCCTGTTCGCCGAGGAGGTCGACCGGGTGACGCGCGAGCGCCTGAACCGCTACGGTGATTACGGGCGAATCGAAACGCTGGAGGAGGTCGACATTCCGGGGCTCGCACCCGAACCCGGATCCGAGGCCGAGCGGCTGTGCCTGCGGCTCGCCGGGCGCAACCGCACCATCGCGGTGCCCTACGCCACCGAGGCCGGGCGCTTCCAGCAGGCCGGGATCCCGACGGTCGTGTGCGGACCGGGTGACATTGCCCAGGCCCACCAACCCGATGAATTCATCACCCTCGACGCGCTCGACAAGGGCGAGTGGTTCCTGAGGGCCCTGATCGAGGCTTACGCGTCATGAACGCGCTCACCGGCATCACCATCAAGCTGCGACCGCTCGAACGCGAGGACCTGCGCTTCGTCCACCAGCTCAACAACAACGACAGCATCATGCGCTACTGGTTCGAGGAGGCCTACGAGTCCTTCGCCGAACTGCAGCAGCTCTACGAGCGCAACATCCACAACCAGACCGAGCGCCGCTTCATCGTGGCCGATCCGACAGGCGAGCCCGCGGGGCTGATCGAGCTCGTCGAGATCAACCATCTGCACCGGCGCTGTGAATTCCAGATCGCGATCCACCCGAGCTTTCAAGGCCGGGGCTACGCTTGGCAGGCAACGCGGATCGCCATGGATTACGCGTTCAGCGTCCTTAACATCCACAAGCTGTACCTGCACGTAGATCGCGACAATGCGCGAGCGGTGCGCATCTACGAGCGCTGCGGCTTCCACCCCGAAGGCGTCCTGAAGGACGAGTTCTTCGTGAACGGCCGCTATCGTGATGCCGTGCGGATGTGCCTGTTCCAGCCCGATTACCTCAAGAACCGCGGCCGCGGCGACATCGCCGAACCGGTGCTGAAGGTCTGAGCGAAACCACGCGGGAGGGGTCGCCCAGGCCCATTCGTGTTTCCGGGGCGACCCGGCGGGCGGGCTCCGCATGCGACGCTGCCCGCCCGGTGGTCTTGTTGCCGGCTTGCGCGCTCCCGCCCATTCCCCATGGAACCGCTACTGATTCGGCTGTCCGCCGATCTCGGCCTCGACCTCCTGTGGGTCGAGATCGTAGCGGCGGGAGCAGAATTCGCAGGTGATGACGATGCGGCCGTCGTCCGCCACGATGTCCTGGCGCTCCTGCGGCGAGAACGAGCGGATCATACCCATCACCCGCTCCCGCGAGCAGCGGCAGGCCTCCTGCACCGGCTGGCGGTCGAACACCCGCACCCCGCGCTCATGGAACAGCCGGTAGAGCAGGCGCTCGCTCGAGACGCTTGGATCGACCAGTTCATGATCCTCCACCGTGCCGACGAGGGAGCGCGCCTCGACCCAGGCATCGTCCTCGACGGCCTGCCCCGACAGGTGCGTGTGGCCCTCCGGGATGTCGCCCGGCGGAAGGTCAGCCAAGCGGGCGCGGTCGATCGACTGGGGCAGGAACTGCACGATCAGGCCACCGGCGCGCCAACGGCCTGTGCCCTCTTCCACCGCTTCGGCCACGGCGAGGCGCACCTGCGTCGGGATCTGCTCGGACTGGCGAAAATACTGGTGTGCGGCTTCCTCGAGGCTCTGACCTTCCAGCGCGACGACACCCTGGTAGCGGCTGGCCGCAGAGCCCTGGTCGATGGTCATGGCCAGATGGCCGGCACCGATCAGGTCGGCATCCTTCAGGGGGCGCTCACCCAGGGCGGCGACCCGTTCCGCGTCGAACCGCGCGGTGGCGCGCAGGCGGTCGGGCGCCTCGAAATCGACCACGATCATCGCCACCGGGCCGTCGGTCTTGGTCTGGAGCTGGAACCGGCCTTCGAACTTGAGCGACGAGCCGAGCAGCACCGTCAGCGCGGCGGCCTCGCCCAGAAGCCGGGCGACAGAATCGGGGTAGCCATGGCGGCGCAGGATCGTGTCCACCGCGGGACCGAGCCGGACCAGGCGCCCGCGCACGTCGAGGGCCTCGACCGCGAAGGGCAGGACGGCATCGTCCTCGCCGTCGTGGCCGTTGCCGACAGGTTGCCCGGCTTGCGTCTGGGATTGCGACTCTGGTCCTGAGGTCATGCCCGCTCCGATCGATACGTCCGGCTCCTGCGGCGGCCGCTCCGACGTGCCGGGGCGCAGATCCCGCTCCGGCGAGGAGCGGGATGGCGTGAGGAACAGGGCCCGTCCGGAACGATCTGATCCCTCACCCCGCCCGCGCCCGCACGGGAGAGGGGGCGCATCGCGCCACATCCGTCGCCGGGATGCTGCCATCCGGCAGCCGTGATGGGGATACGGGCCGCAAACGCCACCCGCTTAGACGCATATGGGGCGCGATGCCGGAAAGCGCGAGCCCGGGATCAGGGCGCCTCCGTGCCGAGGCACCAAGCCAAGATCCCTTTCTGCGCATGCAGGCGGTTCTCGGCTTCGTCGAACACCACGGAGCGCGGCCCATCCATGATCTCGGCGGTGACCTCCTCGCCGCGATGGGCGGGCAGGCAGTGCATGAAGATCGCGTCCGGGTTGGCGGCCGCCATCAACTTGGCGTTCACCTGGTAGGGGTTCAGCAGGTTGTGGCGGTGACCTTCGTCGTCGTCGCCCATCGAGACCCAGCAATCCGTCACCACGGCGTCGGCGCCCTGAACGGCCGCGAAGGCGTCGGTGGTGACGTTGATTGACGCGCCCTCGCCCTTCGCCCAGGCGATCAGGCCCGGGGGCGGCGCGAGCTCGGGGGGGCTGGCGATGTTCAGGCTGAAGTCGAGCCGTGCGGCGGCGTGGACCCAGCTCGCCAGGACGTTGTTGGAATCACCCGACCAGGCCACGGTACGCCCCTTGATCGGCCCGCGATGCTCCTCGAAGGTCATCACGTCGGCCATGATCTGGCAGGGATGCGAGACCTTGGTCAGGGCATTGATCACCGGCACGGTGGCGTGCTCGGCCAGTTCCAGCATCTGACCATGATCGAGGATGCGGATCATGATCGCGTCGACGAAGCGCGACAGCACCTGAGCGGTATCGCCGATGGTCTCGCCGCGGCCGAGCTGCATCTCGGAGCCGGTGAGCATCAGGGTCTCGCCACCGAGTTCGCGCATCGCAACGTCGAACGAAACGCGGGTCCGGGTCGAGGGCCGGTCGAACACCATTGCCAGGGTCTTGCCCACCAGCGGGCGCTCGACGGCGCGCTCGCCCTTGCGGCGGCGCGCCTTCATGGCGGCGCTCGCGTCGAGCACCCCGCGCAGGTCCGCCCCGGAGAAGTCCTTGAGGTCGAGGAAGTGGCGGGGGCCGGCACCCTTCAGGTGCGGGGCTGGGGCACGCGCCCGGCCGTCAATCTGGGCTTTCATCGCGTCACGTTCGCTAGAGCCTGCTCCACGATCACCTGATCATGAACGACACTCTATCTCCTGGTGGGGGCATTCTCGTCACGCACGGCGGGGATCGACCGCACCCGAAAATGCTTCGCACCGCCCCGCACCGGAACGCGGCGCAGGGCGGTGATTCTTGTACAGCGGGATCCAGCTGCTATTCGGCCGCTCCGCGCAGGGCCTCGAAGGATGAAGCGGCCTGATCGAGCCGCCGCACCGCCTCGTCGATCTCGCTGTCGCCGACGATCAGTGGCGGCAGCAGGCGGACGATGTTGTCGCCGGCCGGGATCACCAAGAGGTGGGCGGCCCGGGCGGCGGCGGCGAAATCGGTGTTCGGGACGCCGAGCTTGAGGCCGAGCATCAGCCCCTCACCGCGGATCTCCTGGATCACGTGCGGATGGCGGTCGCGCAAGGCAGCGAGCTTCTGCTTGAGCAGGAGCCCGGCATGGGCGACGCGGTCGAGGAAGCCGTCCTCCAGCACCACGTCCAGCACGGCATTGCCGACCGCCATGGCGAGCGGGTTGCCGCCGAAGGTGGTGCCGTGGCTGCCGGCGGTCATGCCGCGGGCCGCCTCGCGGGTGGCGAGGCACGCGCCCATCGGGAAGCCGCCGCCAATGCCCTTGGCGACGCTCATGATGTCGGGGGTGATGCCGGACCATTCATGGGCGAACAGCTTCCCGGTTCGCCCGACGCCGGTCTGAACCTCGTCCATGATCAGCAGCAGGCCATTCGCGTCGCAGATCTCGCGCAGGCGGCGCAGGTCCGCATGCGGGATCACCCGTACGCCCCCCTCGCCCTGGATCGGCTCGATCATCAGGGCGGCGGTCTCCGGGCCGATCGCTGCCTCCAGCGCGTCGTAATCGCCGGCCGGGACCTGATCGAAGCCGTCGACCTTGGGGCCGAAGCCCTCGATGTATTTCTGCTGGCCGCCGGCCGCCAGCGTCGCCAGGGTCCGCCCGTGGAAGGCGCCCGCGAAGGTGACGATCCGGTAGCGCTCCGGATTGCCGCCGGCCGCGTGGTACTTCCGGGCGATCTTGATCGCCGCCTCGTTGGCCTCGGCCCCCGAGTTGCAGAAGAACACCACGTCCGCGAAGGTCGCGTCCACGAGGCGCCGGCCGAAGCGCTCGCCGCCGGGGATCTCGAACAGGTTCGACGTGTGCCAGATCCGGTTCGCCTGCTCCGTGAGCGCGCCGACGAGATGCGGATGGGCGTGACCGAGGCCGTTGACCGCGATGCCGGCGCCGAAATCGAGGTATCGCTCCCCGGCTTCCGTCACGAGCCAGGCGCCCTCGCCGCGCTCGAAGGCGAGCGGCGCGCGGACGTAGGTCGGCAGAAGGGCTGACGTCACGGATCCCGTCTCCGTATCTTAGAAAGGCCCGGAGCAAGCCATAGCCGGCTCCAAATGAAAGTGCCGCCTCGTCATGGGCGGCACGCGCGCGATTACTATGAATCGACCGCCTCCTGTCAACGTTGCACGGACCATGCCGCGCGCACGGCCGCTCTGCGCGATGCTTGCGCGAACCGAATTTCGCGGTGCCTGAATGGGCTCGTCCCCCTGGCCCATGCTCTTGCGCGGCGGGGGGCGGTCATGCTCCAGCTCGCGCAGATTCGAGTCAGCGCGGGAGAATCGCATGAGCACGATCAAGGACCGTCTCGAGAAGCTTGGCCTCACCCTGCCGAAGGCGGCGGCACCGGTCGCGAACTACGTGCCGTTCGTTCGCACCGGCAACCTCGTGGTCATCTCCGGCCAGGTCTGCTTCGGTGCGGACGGGACCATCGCCCCAGAGCATAAGGGCAAGGTCGGCGGCAGCGTCTCGCCCGAAGCCGGCAAAGCGGCTGCCCGGCTCTGCGCCCTCAACGTCCTGGCCCAGCTCGAAGCCGCAGTGGGCGATCTCGATCGCGCGTTGGAGCAATGCGTGCGGCTGGGCGGCTTCATCAACGCCGCGCCGGGTTTCTCCGCTGTGGCCGGGGTCATGAACGGCGCCTCCGACCTGATGGTCGAGCTTCTGGGCGATAGCGGCCGCCATGCCCGCTCGACGGTGGGTGTTGCGGAACTGCCCCTCGACGCCGCGGTCGAGGTCGAGGCGATGTTCGAGGTCCGTTAGGCGTGGCTGCTCCCGACTGGCTTACCGCGCGGCCGATCGCCCATCGCGGGCTGCACGACCGGGCGGCGGGCCGGCCGGAGAACACCCTGGCGGCCGCCCGCGCCGCCATCGCGGGCGGCTTCGCCATCGAGTGCGACGTGCAGCTGAGTTCCGACGGCGAGGCGATGGTGTTCCACGACGCCGCCCTCGGCCGGCTGACTGAGGCGAGCGAGGCGATCGGGACCAAGTCCGCCGCCGAGCTTGGGAGCCTGTCCGTGGCCGGGACGTCGGAGAGGATCCCGACGCTCAAAGAATTCCTGGCTGCGGTGGCCGGGGCGGTGCCTGTCGTGGTCGAGGTCAAATCGCGGTACGACGGCGATCCGCGGCTGGCGATCCGCGCCGCCGAGATCGCCGTCACCTATGCTGGTCCGGTGGCGGTGAAATCCTTCGATCCGCAGGTGGTCGCAGCACTCCGCGACCTGTGCCCGCCGGCAATTCCCCGCGGGATCGTCGCCGAGACCACGCAGGATGATCCGGCCTATGCTGCCATGCCCTGGGCGACGCGTCGGGCTCTGTCCAATCTGCTGCATTTCTCGGAGTCGCGGCCGGACTTCCTGTCCTGGCGGGTCGATGACCTGCCCTGCGCACCGACCTACCTGTGCCGGCTCCTCAGCCGCATCCCGGTGATGGCCTGGACGGTGCGGACCGAGGAACAGCGTGCCCGCGCTGGCACGCACGCGGACCAGATGGTGTTCGAGGGGTTCGTGCCGTGACCGGTGCGGCCGGGGAGCGCCATCGGATCGCCGGGCGCCGCCTTGGGCTGGGCTTGTCCGCGCGCGATGCGACGGTTCCGGTGGCGCATCCGCCTCGATCTAGGGTGGCTCTCGATATGACTCAGCTTTCGCCCAGCGAAACGGCACGCCGCGCAGTCTTGAGCGAAATACGCTGACAGCGTAGAAAGTCCATGGACTTCGACTGAGATCCGGCAAAGCACGCGACGGTGTTGTCTGAGCGCGGCTTCAGCTTCGCCGACGCCGTTGCGATCTTCGGCGGTCCGGTCCTGGTCCGGCGGGACGCCGGCTGGATTATGGAGACGATCGGCACATCGCCGTTGGCTGCGTTGGCGCCGATTTCTTCACGGTCGTCTACACCGACAGCGGTGCGGTGCGGCGGATCATCATGGCCTGGAGATCCAACCGCAAGGAGAGAGCGGCATGGCAAAGATCAGTCTCGCCGACGCCTTGAACCGGCCCTCGACCATCGATCGCGCGAAGCTCGACGCCACCGCGGAGGGCGAGATCCGGGCTCACATGATCGAGGATGGCTTCGACCCGGATGAGCAAATCCCGGATGCGGCCTGGCGCGTCGAGCGCCCGCCGGCCGAGATCCGGCAACGCTTCGGGCTGACGCAGGAGCGATTCGCTGCGTTCATCGGCGTGCCGCTGGCGACCTATCGGAACTGGGAGCAGGGCCGGACATCGCTGCCCAGCGGAATCCGGGCCCTGTTCGACATTCTGGATCGGGAACCCGAAGCATCCCGGCGGGCTCTGGGGCATAAGACCGAAGCAGCTTGAGTTTCATCTGTCACCCATCTGACAAGGCCGCCGGCCAGCCGCGCGCATCCGCCCGCTTGCCCCTCTGCCCACCCCGGCTAGATTGAGCCCATGAAGCAAGAACCCGGGCCGGCGCCGGAGACCCCCACGCTCACCGTGCGGGCGATCACCGGCTTGAAGGAGATCGGCGCGGCGGCCTGGGATGCCTGCGCATTCTCCCCCGAGACCCTGGCGGCGGGCGATGAGACCCACAATCCGTTCGTCTCGCACGCCTTCCTGTCGGCGCTCGAAGAGTCCGGCTGCGTCTCGCGCAAGACCGGCTGGCTGCCGCTCCACGTCATGGTCGAGCGCGACGGCACGCTGCTTGGCGTGGCGCCCTGCTATCTGAAGTCGCACAGTCAGGGCGAGTACGTGTTCGATCACGGCTGGGCCGACGCCTACGAGCGAGTCGGGGGCGCCTACTATCCGAAGCTCCAGGTCAGCGTGCCGTTCACACCTGTGACCGGCTCCCGCTTCCTGATCGCCCCGGGTGCCGATCCTGACGAGGCCACCGCCGGTCTCGTCGCGGGGCTGCGGGCGCTGCGGGGCGAGACCAAGGCCTCCTCGATCCACGTCACATTCATGCGTGAGGCCGAGTGGGAGCGGGCCGGGGCTGCGGGCTTCCTGCAGCGCACCGACCAACAGTTCCACTGGGAGAATGCGGGCTACGCGAGCTTCGAGAACTTTCTCGAAGCGCTCGCGTCCCGGAAACGAAAAAACATCCGCAAGGAGCGGCGCGATGCGCTGGCGCCGGGGATCACCGTCGAGCACCTCACCGGCGCCGACATCACCGAGGCCCATTGGGACGCGTTCTACGCCTTCTACATGGACACGGGCGCCCGGAAATGGGGGCGCCCCTACCTCAACCGCCGGTTCTTCGGGCTCTTATCCGAGCGTATGGCTGACCGGGTGCTGCTGATCATGGCGCGGCGGGACGGCGCCTATATCGCCGGGGCGATCAACCTGATCGGCGACACGGCGCTCTACGGGCGCAACTGGGGCTGCACCGAGGATCACCCGTTCCTGCATTTCGAGATCTGCTACTATCAGGCGATCGATTTCGCGATCGCGCGCGGCCTCAAGCGGGTCGAGGCCGGGGCGCAGGGGGAGCACAAGCTCGCCCGCGGCTACAAGCCGGTGCTGATGCACTCCGCCCACGACATCGCCGACCCGGCCTTCCGTCGGGCGGTGGCCGATTACTTGCAGCGGGAGCGCGCCCACGTCGCCGAGGCGGTGGACGTCCTCGATACGCTCACGCCGTTCCGGCGGACGGACGAGGTCCGCGCGCCCGGAGCCTGCGACGATGCGGCAGAACCCGCACGACCCGCCCCCGAGAGCCCGAACACATGAGCCCGATCGATCACATCAAGACCTATGCCGACGAGCTGACGGCCCTGCGCCGCGACTTGCACGCCCACCCCGAGCTGGGCTTCGAGGAAGTACGCACCTCCGGCATCGTCGCTGAGCTTCTGGAGAAGTTCGGTTGCGAGGTGCATCGCGGCGTCGGCGGCACCGGGGTGGTCGGGCTGCTCAAGGGCCGGACGGATAACGGAAAGCGGATCGGCCTGCGCGCCGATATGGATGCCCTGCCGATCGAAGAAGAGACCAACCTCCCCTACCGCTCGACCTATGCGGGCAAGATGCACGCTTGCGGCCATGACGGCCACACCACGATGCTGATCGGGGCCGCCCGCTACCTCGCCGAGACCCGCGATTTCGACGGCACGGCCGTGTTCGTGTTCCAGCCCGCCGAAGAGGGCCGCGGCGGTGCGCGGGCGATGCTGAAGGACGGGCTGTTCGAGAAGTTTCCCTGCGACGAGATCTACGGCCTGCACAACCAGCCGGGCGGCGGTCACGGGCGGATCAAGCTGCGCCCCGGTCCGATCATGGCGGCGGCCGATTTCTTCGACATCCGCATCCGCGGAAGGGGCGCCCACGCCGCCCAGCCGCACGGGGGCAACGACCCGATCATCATCGCCACCGGCCTCGCCCAGGCGCTCCAATCGATCGTCTCGCGCAACGCCGACCCGCTGAAGTCGATCGTGCTGTCGATCACCAGGATCGAGGCCGGCACCGCCTACAACGTCATCCCGGAGACGGCGCATCTGGCCGGCACGATCCGCACCTTCGACAAGGAGATCCGGGCGCTGGCCGGCACCCGCATGCACGAGATTGCCGCCGGCTTCGCGGCTGCCTACGGGGCCGAGATCAAGGTCGATATCCAAGACATGTTCTCGGTGCTGGAGAACGCTCCCGAGCAGGCGGCGGCCGCGACTGCGGTGGCGACCGAGCTGCTCGGGCCCGACAATGTCGAACCGAACGCCGTGCCGAGAATGGGCAGCGAGGATTTCGCCGACATGGCCCAGGCGGTCCCGGCCGCCTATGTCTGGCTCGGCTCGAACCCCGGTCCGGGTCTGCACAACGCCAGCTACAACTTTGACGATTCGATCATCCCGATCGGCAGCGCCTTCCTGGCCCGAATGGTCGAGAGCCGCACCGCCGCCTGATCCGGCGCCTCACTTCGCTGCGGTCGCCACGCGTGACCGCAGCGTCGCAAGGGCGCGGGTGAAGAGCGCGGGCTCGTCGAGTGCCCGTGCGAGCACGATCGCACCCTGGATCTGCGCGACGATGTCCTCCGCCAGCGCCACGCTCGCTGAGTCGCTATGGCCCGCCCGTCGCAGGGCACCGGCCAGGGCGTCGACCCAGCGGGCGAAGTAGCCGCGCACCGCCTCGGCGAACAGGTCGCGGCTCGTACCGAGCGCCAGGACCCCGACTAGGCAGACCCGCCGCCCGGACCGGAAGTAGTGGTCGACGGACTCGAACATGTCCGAGATTGCCGTCTCTGGCGGATCCTGTTCGCGTAGCGGCCGATACAGGTGTGACTCGAACCAGGCGTCGATCTCCGCGATCACGCAGGCCGCCATCTCGGCCTTGCCGCCCGGGAACAGGTGATACAGGCTGCCCTTGCCGAGGCCCGTCGCCGCGCTGATCAGCGCCAGGCTGGTGCCCGCATAGCCGTGCTCGCGAAACACTTCCGCGAGCGCCGGCACCATGTCGCTCCGCGTCGTCACTGCGCCTAAAGGCCGAGATCGCTCAGGCCCGGATGATCGTCGGGGCGCCGGCCGAGGGGCCAATGGAATTTCCGGTCGGCCGCCGCGATCGGTAGATCGTTGATGCTGGCGATCCGTCGCTGCATCAGACCGTGCGCGTCGAATTCCCAGTTCTCGTTGCCGTAGGAACGGAACCACTGTCCCGTCGCATCGTGCCACTCGTAGGCGAAGCGCACGGCGATCCGATTGCCGCTGAAGGTCCACAGTTCCTTGATCAACCGGTACTCGAATTCATGCGCCCATTTGCGCTCGAGGAAGCCCACGATGGCCTCGCGCCCGGTCAGGAACTCGCTGCGGTTCCGCCAGACACTGTCCGGCGTGTAGGCGAGCGAGACCCGCTCGGGATCGCGCCCATTCCAGGCATCCTCGGCCATCCGGGCCTTCTGGGCGGCGGTCTCCTCGCTGAAGGGCGGGAGGGGCGGGCGTTCCGACATGGGCATGTCCTCGCGAGTTTGTACCGATCGGTACAGGGATGGACGCGTGGCTTTGCCAAGTCAACGGGAAGGGTGCTTGAGCCGGAATGGCGCTTGCGGTGGATGCCTCACGCCATCCACGATCAGCGCAGTGCTGGATCGGCGTTTTGGGCCCGGTAGGCGGCGGGCGCGGCACCGATCATCCGACGGAACATGGACGCGAAGGCGCTCGGGCTGTCGTAGCCCAAGGTGAGCGCTGCCTCGGTCACCGAGCCGCCGCCGACCAGGATGGGGAGCGCGGCCAGGACGCGGGCCTGCTGTCGCCAGACCGAAAACGGCACGCCGAGATCCCGCTCCGCCAGCCGCGCCAACGTCCGCGGCGAGACCCCCGCGACCTGGGCCAGCACCGCCATATCCTGCCGCGCGCTGGGATCGGCCAGGACGGCCTCGCAGGCGCGCCGAAGCCGCGGATCGGTCGGCATGGCGAGGCGCAACGGGCAAGAGGGCAGTGCAGCCACCTCGTCGAGCAGGACATCGAGCAAGCGATTGTGTCGCCCGTCCGGGTCGGCTTCTCCGCCGCCTTGGATCGCCCGCAGGATCAACGCGCGCAGGAGCGGCGTCACCGCGAGGCTGGTCGGTACGGCCGGCAGAGTTGCCGGGACGGCACGATCGGCGATGTAGAGGGTCCGGAGCGAGACCGCGCCGCGGGCGCGCAGCGCGTGATCGATCCCGGCGCCCACCCAGAGCGCCCGCTGCGGCGGTACGAGCCAGAGGCTGCCGGCTGCGCGGATCTCCATCACGCCGGCCGTGGCGAAGATCAGCTGCGCACGGGCGTGACAATGTGGGCCGACGGTCCCGCCATCGGGGTAGTCGCCGGCGACGCAGATCACCTTCGGGCTGCTGAAGGAGGGAGGACCGAACACGGATGGATCGTCAGGCCGCCGGCGCACCGAGATGGGTCACGAGAAAGTCGCGCGCGGCCGTGCTGGTGCGGTCGAAGTGCCGGAGATACGGATCGAAATGGCCGCCCGGGACCATCACGATGGTCTTGGGCGGCAGAGCGCGCTGATAGGCCTCCAGGCACAGGTCGGTGGCGGTCAGGACGTCGTCCTCGGCCACGATCATCAGCAGCGGCGTCGGGCTGATCCGGGCGATATGTACCCCCGGCTCGTTCTCGCGGGAGAGTTCGGCGCTGCGCAGCGTCACCGCGTTCTGCCAGTTCGGCGCGAAGGCGCGCGTGCCGGTGAAGAAGGCGTGACTGTCCGGTCCCGGCATCGCGCAAGGCTGAAGCGGATCGGCCGACACGGCCGGCAGCATGGCCGGCCCCTCGTCGCGAAAGCGGGCGGCGCGGTCGGCCTCGAAGCGGCGGAGCTGCGCCGGGACGAGATCGGCCCGGGTCCGGCGCTGCGCCGAGAGCGAGCCGCTGATAAACGGCACCTGCGCGACCACGCAGCGGACCCGGCGGTCGATCGCCGCTACCTCGATCACGTGCCCGCCGCTGTAGCTCGTGCCCCAGATCCCGATCCGTGCAGGATCGATCCATGGGATCGTCTGCGCGAAGCTGATCGCATCCCGGTATCCGCGCTTCTGCAGCACCGGATCGACCTCCTGCCGGGGCAGGCCTTCGCTGGCGCCGAAATTGGCATGGTCGTAGACCAGGATGCCGAGGCCCGCCGCCTGGAAGACCTCCGCGTAACGGTCGAGATACTGCTCTTTGACCGCCGAAAAGCCGTGGGCCAACACTACGGCGCCCGACGCGTTCTCCTGCGCGCTCGGCTGGTAGACCCAGCCACGCAACTTCCGCCCCTCGGAACAGAACTCGACATCCCTTCGCATCGGCCGCTCCCTGAAACACCGGGGCATCGTGCCGAACACTCCATAGATCGGCGCCGGAGAACCGGTCAAAGAACGCCGCGTATCGGCAAAAGCGTCGTGTCGCACGATCGTTCTTCCCGGCGTCGACAGCCAAGGCGATCGGTGTAAGTCTTGGGTCCAAAGCAACGTGGAACGCGACCCGCCCGAGCGGGCAGTGCGATTGGGGAGGCTTATGGCGCCAGACATTCGGGAATCGCGGGCCGCGCTCATTCTGCTCGCGGCGGTCGTCGGGGCCGTGCTGCTGTTCGGCGCGTTCACACTGATCACGCAGATCGGCTGACGAGCTTACCCTAAAGTACAACCATTGCGGGAGCTCCGATCAGGTAAAAAGTCGCGATCCACCGCGTCAGCGATCGGCTTTGCACCGGTTCGTCAGTAGACTGACCTGCCTGGACGCCAGGTTGCGCGGTTGAGTTAACCACCTCTTAATTCCATCATGGGTTGTATGGCCGTGAAGGAAGCGTGCGAGGGGCACGCCGGTGTCGGAGATCGCCCATGGTTGTCGATGCGATCAAGCGCACGCGCGGCCTGCCGGTGGATCTGTCGGCAGCCCTCGACGCGTCCGGCGTCATCGGTGCCTGGTCGTGGTCGCCCCGCTCTGATCGCTGCATCCTGGATGCCGGCGCCGCCGAGGTGCTGGCAGGTGATCCCGGGCTCGTCGGCCGTCCGCTTCCGCTGGAAATCGCCAGATCCTGCATTCATCCCGAGGATCGGCCCGCCGTGGTGCGCCACTTCCAGGCGGTCTGTGAGCGCGGGGGCCTGTTCGTAGCCGAATACCGCACGCTGTCGCCGGCCGGGCAGGTCCGCTGGATCCTCGATCGCGGCCGCGTGCCCGCCGCCGGGTCGAGCCGCCGGACCGGACACGGCCTCATCCTCGACGTGACCGACAACCGGCGCGACGACGAGCCCGAAATCCCTGCACAGGTCGAGCCGCTGGATGCGCTCTCTGTGGCGATCGACCGGGCGATCGAGTGCCGCGATGCGCTCGGAGGAGTTGCGGATTCGGAGCTGCAACTCCTCATCGACATGCTGCTGCTGCGCCTTGGGCAGAGCATCGCCAAGGGGGCTACCGGCACCGGAGCTCGGCGCGCGCACTAAGCGGCCGGAGGCCGGTGCCTCGCGACGTCGATCGGTCCGACCCGTAGGCGGGCCGCCGACTCACTGCACCAGCACAGCCTGGCTGCAGAGGGTTCCGTCCATCTCGACATCCGCGTAGCCGATCCGCAGGCCGAGGCTCTGCAGGACGGCGTTGAGCACCAGATCGAGGGGCGCGGCGGCCAGGCCGAGCGTCGTCGCGAGAGAGGTCTGGAGCAGCGGGGTCAGGCCGAAGCCGTTCAAGTTGAAGCTGAGATTGCCCAGCAGGCTGCCGGTCAGCGACTGCGCGACGTTCGTCGACGACACCGTGCGCACGGTATGGTTGGCGATATCGGCATCCGTGAAGGTGAGTGTCTGCGTGTTGGAGCTGATGTTCGTTACCGTCCGGCCGCCGATATTCGCCAGCGGCAGCGCGATCAGCACGGCCGGCTGCGACAGGTCTGGGCTGGTCGTACCGCCGTTGATCGAGGCGCGGTTCACCGCAGCAATGGCCAGTGTCGCGAGCCCGGTCTGCGCCTCGATGGTGGCCTGGCGACCGCCGCTGGGCCCCGAGCACGTGAGCGTTCGGAGTGTCGCCTGGGCGGAGGCGACCTCGGCGTAGATCGGCACGTAGACGGTGCCGAGCCCAAGTGGGGCCGAAATTGTGGCCTCGATCAGCAGTCGGGTCTGGGCGGTTTTGACCGTGGCGTTCGGGCTGCCGGGTCGGACCCATCCGGAACTGCGGCGGCGCTCGCCGATCGCCAACGTCAAGCGCGTGGAGAGCAGCCCCGGCACGGTGCCCCCGAGATCGATCGCAACCTGGTTCTGTCCGTTGGCGAGCGACGCGGTGGCGGCCAAGAGGTCCATCACGTCCAGCGACGGGCCGGCTAGGCCGCGTCCGGGGGCCAGAGCCGCCACATCGCCCAGGGCATCGACCTGGCCGACAGGAACGAGGTTGCCGGCATTCGGCAGCGCGTTGAGGATGCTCGAGAGGGCCGAGACCGCAGCGGAATTCCCCTGTGCGGCGACCCGCATCGCCATCAGCAACTGACCGACGCTCGCATTCGCCTGGACGATGTCAGTGTAGTTGGCCGCCTGCAGGTTGAGGCTTGCTGCCAGCGCATCGAGGACGCGCAGGCCATCGACCTTGGCGCTGGCCAATGCGTTATAATCGCTGACGCCCAGCGACAGCTTCGCTCCGAGCAATGCGCCGAGGACGGCGTTGGCGATGCCGCCACTCAACGCCGCGGTGCCCGAGCCGATGGTGAAGGCTGCGAACTGCGCGCTGGCTGCCGTGCCGGCGACCCGGATCGGCACGGTGGCCGGCAATCCGATCGCCCGGCCGAAGGTGACCGGCACCGTGGTCGACAGGCCGACCCGGACGGCGTTGGCGGGATTCGCGCCAGAGTTGAAGCGGCTGCCTGGGACGACGTTGGGCGCGCTGGCATCGTAGCCGCCGGTCGCCACCGTGGCCCGCGCCGGATCGTAGCCGTTATCGACGAGCGACCGGCGGGCGACCGTGTCCGCCTTGGTCGGGTCGACGGCCGCCAGCATGGCGGCGATATCGGCCGCGCCCTGCGCCTTGCGCCGAGCCTGAAACACCTGTCCGAGGTCGATCCCGACGGCGCCGGCGCCCATCAGCAAGGAACTGCCGAGCGCAACCAGGATCACGACATTGCCGCCCCGGGCCTGGCCGAAGCGCCGTGCGCGGAGAGCGGCCCGCCATACGGTCACAGACCGCCCTTTCGGACGCTGATGCTGCTGCGCAGGATGGTGGGCAGCATCGGGATCAGCTTCGCGAAAACGTTGATCCCCAGCGTGTTGGCATCCAGGGTCACGGTGACCGTGTAGAGCGTGGCATCGTTCGGATCGGGGCCGACCGAGACCTTGATGCTGTCGGGACGGAACATCGCGCCGCTGCTCAGGCTGCGGGTCACCATGGTCTGCGCGAGGGTCGCGCGCTCGGTATCGGTGACGCCGGCGATGGAGGCCCGGGCCGCCTCGGCGGCGATCTGGCGAAGGTTGTGGGCGGCGCCCAGGCAGATGCCGAAGACCGTGATGCCGGCAAACAACATCAGTACCACCGGGGCGACGAGGGCGAATTCGACCGCCGAGCTGCCGCTTCGGCAAGCCAAGCCGGGGCGTCCGCTTCGCCATAATCTTTGGAGCCAGCCCATCGAAACGCCCTCCGGGGGCACGCTGCTGCTGCAGCGGCACAACCCATGGTCGCATCGATCCTCTAATCAAAGGTTGTATTCATCGCCCGAATTCCAGTGTTTCGGGCCGGATACGGAAAATTTAGATATCCACCACCCGTCGCGAGGTCCCGATCCCCGACGGATCGAAGGCAGCGCTCTTGATCACGGCATGGACGGAGCGACCCGGCGCTAGGCCCAGCTCGAGACTTGCGGCCGCCGTGACGCGTGCGGCGATCAACGCACCATTGCAATCGATATCCACCGACACCTCGGCGCCGCTCGGGGTCAGCGCGAAGACGTGGCCGGGCAGGATATTGCGCGCGCTCAAGCCCCGGGGGGACTCGGTCGCCACCAGCACGTCGCGGGCGGGGATCCGCACGCGCAGCCGCGTTCCGGGTGGGTGCGCTGGCAGACCCGGAACGAGCAGCTGACCCGCTCGGCCCGTCAGCCGCGTCAGCCCGGTCTCCGGATCGGTCCCCGCAACCACCATGTCGAGGAGGGCCCCGGCCTCGGCCGCGTGGACCGGAACGAGGTCGGCCCGCCGCAGGATCGCCTCGGCGGGACCCGACGCGGCCACGCGCCCTGCTTCCAGCACGATCACCGTGGTGGCGAGCCGCGCCACCTCGGCGACAGCATGGCTGACATAGACGATGGGCACGCCGGCTTCGTCGCGCAGGCGTTCGATATAGGGGAGGATCTCGGCCTTGCGGGCCTCGTCCAGGGCCGCCAGCGGCTCGTCCATCAGCAGCAGGCGCGGCTTGGCGAGCAGCGCCCGTCCGATCGCCACCCGCTGGCGCTCGCCGCCCGAGAGGCCCGCGGGCCTCCGGTCGAGCAGGTGGCCGATCCCCAGCATCTCGGTCACCACGGCGAATCCGGCCGGGTCGGCGGCCCGGCCCCCGAAGACGCGGCCGTAGCCCAGATTGGTTCGCACGCTGAGATGCGGAAATAGCCGCGCATCCTGAAACACCACCCCGACTCGGCGGCGATGCGGCGGCAGGAAGATCCTCGCGGCGCTGTCCACCAGCGTGGTGCCTTCGGCGATGATCCGGCCGCGATCCGGTCGAGCCAGCCCTGCGATCAGGTCGATCAGCGTCGTCTTGCCGGACCCCGAGCGGCCGAACAGGGCGGTGAGGCCCGGCCCGGCCTCGAAGGCCGCCTCGAGGGTGAAGGCGCCGCGCCGGAGGATTAGGTCGATGGCGATGCTCACGCGATTCGCCCCCGGCGGCGTGGGCTCGTGGATCCGCCCCAGAGGTCCTGGAGCAGGCGCGCGCGGCGCAACGCGTTTTTCCCTCCCCCTTGCGGGGAGGGGCCAGGGTTGGGGGTGGTGCAGGACGAGGCGCAGCGGTGCCTTCTCAACCACCCCCACCGCCAACTCCTCACCGCAAGGGGAAGGAGCGCTTGTCGCGGCCTGCAAGGCTTGATGTCTAAAGATCGTAACGGGCGGCGGCGATGCGCGTTGGCACCCGCCACGGAGCGCATACGATGATCACCGTCCACCATCTCGAGAACAGCCGCTCGCAGCGGGTGCTCTGGCTCCTCGAAGAACTCAGCCTGCCCTACACGGTGAAGCGCTACGCCCGGGATCCGCAGACCATGCGGGCGCCGCCCGAACTCGTCACCGTTCACCCGTTGGGCAAGTCTCCGGTCATCACCGAGGACGGGATCATGGTGGCCGAGACCGGCGCCATCGTCACCTACCTCACCGACCGGGCCAGGGGAGCCCTGGTGCCAGCCCTGGGGACGCCCGAGCGCGCACGTTACATCTATTGGCTGCACTATGCCGAAGGCTCGGCGATGCCGCCGCTGCTGCTGAAGCTGATCTTTTCGCGTCTTACGCCGGGTAGCCCCTGGGCCCTGAGACCTCTGGTTCGCCGGATCGCCGACACCGTACTGCACGACTTCGTCGATCCGGACCTGCGCCGCCACGCGGCGTTCTGGGAGCAGGAACTCGCCGACCGGCCGTATTTCTGCGGGGCGGATTTCACCGCCGCCGACATCATGATGAGCTTTCCCCTCGAAGCCTTCGCGGCCCGCGGGACCGGCGCCGGGCCGCGGGTGACCGCCTGGCTCGCACGAATCCATGCCCGCCCGGCCTACCGGACGGCATTGGAGCGGGGCGGGCCCTACGCCTATGCTTGAGGCGCGCGCGCGCGTGTTCCCGGGCTCCGCCATTCAGCCCGTCCGAAGCCGTCGCCCGGCACGGGATGCCAGGAACTCCGAAATCAGCAGCGCCGTCACCGACAGGGCGACCGAGATCAGGGTCAGGCGCAAGGCCGGCCCCTCCCCGCCCGGGACCTGCGTCAGCGTGTAGATCGCCGAGGGAAGGGTCTGGGTTTCCCCGGGGATGTTCGACACGAAAGTGATCGTCGCCCCGAACTCTCCCATCGCTTTGGCGAAGGCGAGCACGGCGCCGGCGATGCAGCCCGGCAGGCTGAGCGGCAGCGTGACGGTGAGGAAGACCGCGAGCGGGCTGGCCCCGAGGGTCCCAGCGGCTTGTTCGAGCTTGGGATCGACCGCCTCGATCGACAGTCGCATCGCCCGCACCATCAGCGGAAAGCCCATCACCGCGCAGGCCAGGGCTGCGCCGGTCCAGCGGAAGGAGAAGACGATGCCGATCTCCGCGAGCGCGCCGCCGAGGAAGCCGCGCCGGCCGAGCGCCAGCAGCAGCAAGTAGCCGGTCACCACCGGGGGCAGGATCAACGGGAGGTGGACCAGCCCGTCGAGGAGCGCGCGACCGGGGAACCGGCGCCGCGCCAGAAGCCACGCCACCGCGAGCCCGGGCAGCAAGCTCGCGAGCGTCGCGACGCTCGCCACCCGGAGACTTAGGGCGACGGCGGTCCAGGCGTCTGGGGGCAGGCCGAACAAGATCGGTGCGCAGGTCTACTGGCTGACGCCGGGCTTCTCGACCACCGTGAAGCCCTGGTGCTCGAAGTAGCCCCTGGCTGCCGGGCCGCGCAGGTAGGTCAACAGGGCCGCGGCATCCGGGTTGGCCGAATCCTTGAGGAGGGCCGCCGGATACACGATCGGCGGATGGCTGTCGGATGGGAAGGTCGCGATGACGTGCACGCTCGGATCGGCGGCCGCATCGGTGGCGTAGACGATGCCCAGCGGCGCTTCGCCCCGGGCGACCAGCAACAGGGCGGCACGCACGTTCTCGGCCTGGGCGACCTGCCCCTTCACGGAATTCCAGGCGCCGAGCTTCTCCAGGGCAGCCTTGCCGTATTTCCCGGCCGGGACGGCATCGATCGTGGCCATGGCGAGCTTGCCGCCGCCGAGGATCCGGCTGAGCGTCGTGCCAAGATCCGGCGCCAGGGCGATCTGCGGATCCGAACCGGGTGTCTTCGGGCCGGAAGCGATCAGCACGAGCGCGTTGCGCAGGAGATCCACGCGCGAGCCCGGCTTCAGGCTGCCGGACTTCTCGGCATAGTCCATCCAGGCCTGGTCGGCCGAAACGAACAGGTCGGCCGGTGCCCCGGCCTCGATCTGCTTAGCGAGCGCATTCGAGCCCGCATAAGAGATCCGGGTGGTTTTGCCGGTGTCCTTGGCCCAGCTAGCCGCCGCATCATCGAGCGCATTCTTCAGGCTCGCCGCGGCGAAAACGACCACCGGATCGGCCGCTCGGCACGGGCTCCCCGCTGGGACAAGGGCCAGCACCGCGAGCAGGGTCCAGATCCGTCGGAAGACTCGCATCGGTTAGGGCCTTCCCTGTCGCGACCCGCCGGCGGGTTGGGTTCAGCGAGAACCATAGGACCGATTACCCTGTGGACCAAGCGCGGCCCAGGGTCCCGCGAGGTATCCACCATGCTCAGCTGAGCGGCGTCTCCCGGCGCTCGCGCGGAGCAGTTTCCGCCCGATGCAGCTGGCTCAGCAGGACCAGGAGATGGCCAGGTAGCGGGCCATCCGGCGCCGGGCCACCGAAGAGCCGCTCGCGCGGTGTCGGACGGGCGCTGCCGTCGTTGACGACGACGGGGCCGCGCGGTCCTGAACGCCTGGACTTGGTCACGCTGTACGCACCCTGCTCAATGACGGCTCTCGCGAAAGCCGGCAAAAACGCCGGCTGACGGCGCCGGTTCCGCAGGCATTCGGTGGATCCTGTGATTAACGCACAGACACTCTGCCGCATTCCTGGGCGGCTTCCGCTGCGAATCCGAGAGGCGGCTGCGACCTTACCAGGTCCGAATGTCACGCCGGTCCTGCGGCTCCGTTTCCGGGACCGGCGCCATGCCGGTCGCGACCAGACTGGCCCATAAGGCGACGAGGAGGGCCGTCGTGAGCGTGACGGCGGCGCTGACGATAAGAGGCGCGTTCATGGCTGCGTTGTCATCAATCAAAACGGGCGCGCCGGATCACGAAGAGCGGCGCGCCTGAGTTGAGGGTCTGGCCTTGGGGAAGCCGAGACTGTTGTAATCAGAGATCTCACGTGCGGAAACTGATTTACGTGGTTTTGAACATTCGGATTGCTGAATGTGACTGAGCGGCAACAAGCCAGCCATCGCGATCCTGCTGATGCCCGGCATTGCCACGGATGCGCCGCACCGGATCGAATCCGCCGGGCCGGATGCGATTTTTTCGTCTGGCCCCTGTGATGCGGCGCGCCCGGGCGCTACAGCCGGGCATCATGCTGGAAGGTCTGCCGCCCCACCGCCCGACTCACATCCTGCGCCTCACGACCGACGAACGGTCGGCCCGGGCGATGACGGATCTATTGGGCGAGATGTTCGATCCCACCGAGACCGCCGTCGCTGCGTTCGAGGATGCAGATGGCCGCACCTGGCGACTCGAAGCCTATTTCGCCGACGCGCCGGACGAGGATTACGTCCGTGACCTCATCCGCCCGGTGATCGGGGACGAGGCCGACGTGGCCGAATTCCGCACCATTGAGCAGCAGGACTGGGTCCGCACGTCCCTGGAGGGGCTGAAGCCGGTCCGGGCCGGTCGCTTCCTGATCCATGGCTCGCACGACCGCGACGCGGTGCGCGGCAACGACCTGCCGATCGAGATCGAGGCCGCTTTGGCCTTCGGCACCGGCCATCACGGCACCACCCTCGGCTGCCTGCGGGCGCTCGTCTCGGAGCTGAAGCAGCGGCGGCCAGCCCATGTGCTGGATGTGGGGACCGGAACCGGGATCCTGGCCTTCGCAGCCGCCAAGGCCCTGCGGCAGCCGGTGATGGCCGGCGACCTCGACGGCGTGGCTGTGCGCACCGCTCGGGAGAATGCACGGCTCAATGGTCTCGGGCCCTACCTCAAGCTCTACGAGGGGCCTGGGGTACGCCATCGGCTCGCAGACCGACCGCGGCACTTCGATCTCGTCTTCGCCAATATCCTGGCGCGGCCGCTTCGGCGCCTCGCCCCGACCCTGTCTCGGGTCGTCGCGCCCGCGGGCGTCTTGGTCCTCTCCGGGCTGATCGAGCGCGACGTCGCGGGTGTGCTCTCCACCTATCGCCACCAGGGGTTTCACCTCGTGCGCCATGGCCTGATCGAGGGCTGGGTCGCCCTCGTGCTGGCCCGCGGTGGTGCGGCGAAGCGGCCGCGGCGCTGAACCGGCGCCTCGTCCGCGCATTGCTCGGGCATGAGCCAGACGCCGCATCACGATCCGCTCGTTGACCCTTTGACTGAGGGCGCGCGGGCGCGAGCCCGGGGCCGGCCCAAGGATGCTTGCCCCTATCCGGTGGCGTCGCCGGCCCGCATCGCCTGGCTGGAGGGCTATGACGGGGTCCCGACCGGCCGAATTCGGGATCTGCCGATAGCGGATGCCTGATCGCGGGCAGGTTCTAGCGCACGGTCCGAAGCTGACCGGACCGGGGCGGATCCACCGGCGCCGTTTCGAAGGCCGGGCGCTCCGTATCGGTTTCCTGTGCTACCGGTGCGCCCAGAGCGGCCATCAGGATCCGCAATCCATCCACCCATTCCTCGGCCTCCGCCAGCGATCCGAAACCGTCGCGCCGGATCACGGTGTCGGGCTCGATCGTGGTGATGGCGTCGAAGAGGCCGTCGGGTCTGTCGCTGATCCGGTAGAAGACGCGGCGTGGCATGACCGAGAGATAGGGCAAAGAACTGACGTGATAAGATTGCGCCCGACGCTAAACCATAGGTTATGGCTACGTCTATGGATCTCCTGATGGATCCGATGCGGTTGCAGCCATGGACCGGCGGGCGATAGGCTCGCCCCATGACAGAGCCCAGCCCGAACCAGCCCCGCCACCGGTTCCAGACGTTCGACGATCCCAGCCATCGCAAGGGCGCCGAGCGGATCGAGGCCTTGCGCGCCGCCCTGCGCGAGACAGACCTCGATGGGTTCGTGGTGCCCCGGGCCGACGAGCACCAATCGGAATATGTCCCCGCCGACGCGGAGCGTTTGACCTGGCTCACCGGCTTCACCGGATCGGCCGGGACCGCGGTGATCCTTATGGAGTCCGCAGCCCTGATCGTTGACGGCCGCTACACCCTTCAGGCGCCCGAGCAGGTCGATACCCGCGTGGTCACCGTGGTGCCCTTGAGCGAATCGACTTCCGAGGCTTGGATCGCCGACAACCTCAAGCGTGATCAGGTTCTCGGCTATGACCCCTGGCTGCATACGCCGGACGGGGTCGCGCGCCTGGAGCGGGCGGCGGTGAAGGCCGGCGGTTCGGTGCGGGCCGTGTCGAACCTCGTCGACGCGGTTTGGGCCGGCCGGCCCAAACCGCCCGCCGGCGCGGTCGTCCTCCATCCCGAGGCCTTCGCGGGGGAGACGGTCGCCGCAAAGCTCACCCGCGTCCGTGAAGCCCTGGCCGAGGGCGGCTGCGACGCCCTGGTGATCTCGGATCCACACAACCTTGCCTGGGCGTTCAACCTGCGCGGCTCCGATGTCGGTCATACCCCACTGGCGCTCGGCTACGCGATCCTCCCGCGCGAAGGGCGGGCCCGGCTGTTCCTGTCCTCCCCCAAGGTTGATCCGGCCCTGCGGGCGGCCTTAGCGCCGGTGGCCGAGATCCTGACGCGGGCCGACCTCGATGATGGGCTCGGGTCCTTCAGCGGCGTGCGCGTCCGCGTGGATGCCGCCACCGGCGCCGTCGCCCTCAAGGAGAAGATCGAGGCCGCAGGTGGGACCGCCGATATCGGCAAGGACCCGATCACCGCCATGAAGGCGGTCAAGAACGTCGCCCAGATCGAAGGCGCCCGCGAAGCCCATATCCGCGACGGTGCGAGCGTCGTGCGCTTCCTCGCCTGGCTCGATGGTGCCGCCGCCGCGGGGGGCTTGAGCGAGATCGCCGCCGTCGAGGCTCTGGAGGATATCCGCGCGGCCGGCGGCGACCTGCGCGACGTGTCCTTCCCGACGATCTCGGGCTCCGGTCCGAACGGCGCGATCGTCCATTACCGGGTTACCCGTACCAGTGACCGGGTCGTGCGGCCGGGCGAGCTGTTCCTGATCGATTCAGGCGCGCAATACCCGGACGGCACCACCGACATCACCCGGACGGTCGCGGTCGGCGACCCGACGGATGCGATGCGCGATCGCTTCACCCGGGTGCTGAAGGGCCACATCGCCATCGCCCGGGCGGTCTTCCCGAAGGATACCACCGGCGCCCAGATCGACGCCTTCGCGCGCGCTCCACTCTGGCAGGCGGGACTCGATTTCGACCATGGCACCGGCCACGGCGTCGGATCCTTCTTATCGGTGCACGAGGGGCCGCAGCGTATCGCCAAGACCGGAGCGGTCGCCTTGGAGCCTGGGATGATCCTGTCGAACGAGCCGGGCTACTACGCGCCCGGCGCCTACGGCATCCGGATCGAGAACCTCGTCCTGGTCGAGCATCGCGCGATCCCCGGCGGCGAGCGCCCGATGCTCGGTTTCGAGACCCTGACGCTCGCCCCCTACGACCGGCGGCTGATCCGCCCGGACCTGCTGGCGCCGGAGGAGCGGGCCTGGATCGACGCCTATCACGCCCGGGTTCGTGACACCCTGGCACCGCTCGTCGACGCGGAAACCCGCGTCTGGCTGGATCGTGCCACGGCGCCGCTGGCAGGTTGAAGGCTGCGCGGCCATGCTGGGCGCGCCCTTGCGCGGGCGAAGGCGGCACGACAGAGTGGACGAACCGCTTGGTCGCCCTCGTTCGCTCACGCAACGGGCGGCCAAGCTTTTTAAGGGTGCTCGACCATGCCCCGACGCTCCCAGGATCTCGCCGAGGTTGCAAAAAAGGCTGCCAATGCGTCCTTCGGGAGCGCTCTGGTGCAGAGAGTCAGCCTCGGCGACATGGAAGGGTCCGACGGCGACGATGTCCGTCGCGTTCAGTTGATCGTCTCCGACGATGCCATCGACCAGCTCGACGGCGACAAGCTGCTCGATGCCGGCCTCGCGATCCGCAGAGCCTTGCAGAAGGCCGGCGAGACGCTGCGCGTGGTCGTCGAATATGCCGAGCAGCGCGAGCTCGACGGACTTGGCGCTGATTAATCCCGAACATCTGTTCAGCCAGGCGGATGCGTTTCTTCTCCAAATCGGCCGCGGCTCGTTGCGGCAGGCCGACCTGCGCCGGACCTTCTCGAACGCCTATTACGGCTTGTTTCACGCGATCCTGACGGCTGCGGCCGACGAGGCGGTGGGGCGGACGCGGCGCAAGGATCCGCTCTGGACGCTGGCGTATCGTTCGGTCTCTCATCAGCGCTTAAAAAGCATCTGCAACGATCTCCAAGCCGCGACGCTGAAGCCGAAGATCAGGCGGTACGAGCCCCCCGGTGGCTTTGGTGGTCACGTCGTCACGATTGCCGGGGCCGTTTCGGACTTGCAGGACCGGCGGCACGCTGCCGATTACGACCCGTCCCTATCCTTCCTGCAGACGGATGCGCGGGCGGCGCTGCAAACGGCCCGGTCGGCGGTCAATCGGCTGGCCCATCTCAACGCGGATCAGCGACGGGCCTTCCTCTACCTCATCCTGTTCGAGCCCCGCTGAGCGATCCCAGCGGCGTCATGGTCTCAGCCTCACGGAGCTGAGCGGAGGACAGGGCGTGGACCACCGCGCTATAAGGTCCTCCGTCACGAATAGCCTGCGCCGGTCCGGACGACATCGTCGGTGAAACCGCGAGCGCCCCGCGCGCGAAGGGACAGCATGATCCGCCGCCTCGCACTCCTGGTCCTGATGCTTGCCGCGAGCCTGTCGGCCGCGTCGGCTCAAGGCTTCCGCACGCCGCCCGATCTGGTGCGGTCGAGCCTCGTTGCGGAGCCCGTCGCGGTGGCGGGCGCACAGCCGTTCACGCTGGCGGTGCGGATGCAGGTGAAGCCGGGCTGGCACGTCTACTGGCGCAATCCGGGCGATTCCGGCCTGCCGCCGGAGGTGACCTGGACCCTGCCGGCGGGCTTCAACGCCGGCGCGATCCGGTGGCCGGCCCCCGAGCGCATCGCGATCGCGACCCTGATGAATTACGGCTACGAGGGCGAGGTCACGCTGCTCGTTCCGGTCACGCCGCCGCCGAGCCTCGATCCAGCCGATCCGGTGCGGATCCAGGCCAAGCTGACCTATCTGGTCTGCGAGACCGAATGCGTGCCCGGCTCCGCCGATCTCGCCCTGGTCCTGCCGGTGGGCGAGCCCCGGCCGGATGCCGGCCAGACCGCTTTGTTCGAGCGCGCCCGGGCCGCCCTGCCCGCACCGGCGCTCTGGCCACTGCGCCTCTCGAGCCAGGGCGATACGCTGCAGCTCGATTTCGCCGCCACCGGCCTCAAGCCCGAGACGATCAAGGGCGCGTCCTTCTTCCCCTATTCCGAGACCGCGATCGACAATGCCGCCGCCCAGGTGATGACGGTCGACGCATCCGGCCTGCATCTCACCCTCGCCCGAAGCAATCCGGCTGAGCCGGCACCGGCCGCCCTGCCCGGCGTGCTGACCGTCGAGGAAGCGACGGGCGTCGGTAGCCACCGCCTCGCCTTCGCGTATGGCGACGAGCCGGTGCTGCCGGCTCCGGCGACGGCGTCCGAAACCGCGACTCCGCCGCCGCCCGCCCCTGCCTTCGACGTCCTGACCCTCGCTACCGCGGCAGGGCTCGCCTTCCTCGGCGGCCTGATCCTCAACCTGATGCCCTGCGTCTTCCCGGTCCTATCGATCAAGGTGCTCGGCCTCCTGCGGCATGCGGGCGAGAGTCCCGCCCGCCTGCGGCTGCACGGTCTCGCCTATACGGCCGGCGTGCTGGTCAGTTTCCTCGGGCTGGCCGGCCTGCTGCTCGCCTTGAAGGGCGGCGGGGCGGCGATCGGCTGGGGTTTTCAGCTGCAATCGCCCGCCGTGGTGGCCGGGCTCGCCTACCTGCTCCTGGCCATGGGCCTCAGCCTATCCGGCGTGGTCCATCTCGGCGGCCGGCTCGCCGGCCTTGGCGACGGGCTGGCCCGGCGCTCCGGTCTGAGTGGATCGTTCTTCACGGGCGTGCTTGCGACCCTGGTGGCGACGCCCTGCACGGCGCCGTTCATGGGTTCGGCAGTGGGCTTCGCCCTGACCCAGAGCGCCGGCGTCGCGCTTGCCGTGTTTGCCAGTCTCGGATTGGGCCTCGCCTTACCGTTCCTGGCGCTCACCCTGTGGCCGCCGGCCCTGCGGGCGCTGCCACGTCCGGGCGCGTGGATGGAGACCCTGAAGCAGGTCCTGGCCTTCCCGGTCTACGCTACGGTGGCTTGGCTGGTCTGGGTCCTGGCGCAGCAGGTGGGGCCGCAGGGGCTGCTCGCCGGGCTGTTCGGCCTCGTCCTGGTGGGCTTTGCCGCCTGGGCCTGGGAGCACGGACACGCCGCGGCCCCCCGGGCCGGGCGGATCGCTCAGGGTCTTGCGGTGCTGACGATCCTGGCGGTCGCCGCCCTGACGCTGAGCCTCGGCCACGAGCGAGCCGCTGCCCCCGCCCAGGCTGCCGCCAACGGCGTCGAGCCGTTCACCCAGGCCCGCCTCGATGCCCTGGTGAACGAGCGCCGGCCGGTCTTCGTGAACATGACCGCCGCCTGGTGCATCACCTGCGCGGTCAACGAGACGACATCGCTCTCGACGAAGGCGGTGCGACAAGCGATGGCCGACCGGGGTGTTACCTACCTGAAGGGCGACTGGACCAACCAGAATCCCGAGATCACCCGCCTCCTGGAGAAGCACGGGCGCAGCGGCGTGCCGCTCTACCTGCTTTACGCGGGAAGCGGCGAGCCGCAGGTGCTGCCGCAGATCCTCACCGAGGGGACGGTTCTGTCAGCCCTGGAGACGGTGCCGGCCGCGGGCAAGAGCGCGGCTCTGACCCGCTGAATTGTCCCTGAGCGCAGCTAGGCTTCCAGCGAGAATGTCTCGTCGAAGGCGTAGCCCGAGCCCCGCACCGTGCGGATCGGGTCGGCCTGCCGCGGAGCATTGAGGGCCTTGCGCAGGCGCCCGACATGCACATCCACGGTGCGCTCGTCGATATAGACGTCGTGCCCCCAGACACCATCGAGGAGCTGCTCGCGGGAGAAGACCCGGCCGGGCGCCAGCATCAGAAATTCGAGCAGGCGGAACTCGGTCGGTCCGAGATGAAGCTCCTCGCCGGCGCGGCGGACCCGGTGGCCGGTGCGGTCGAGCTCGATATCGCCGGCTGCCAGCCGGTCCGCGACATGGGCCGGCTTGGCCCGGCGCAGCAGCGCCCGCACCCGAGCGAGCAGCTCAGGGACCGAGAACGGCTTGACGATGTAATCGTCCGCGCCCGTACCGAGGCCGCGGACACGATCGCCCTCTTCGCCCCGGGCGGTGAGCATGATGACCGGCAGCCGCTCGGTCTCGCGCCGGGCCCGGATGCGGCGACACAGCTCGATCCCCGAGAGGCCCGGCAGCATCCAGTCGAGCAGGACGAGATCAGGCGTGCGCTCGGCCAGGAGCAGCTCAGCATCGTCGCCGCGCGCGGCTGAATCCACCAGGAAGCCCTCGGCCTCAAGGTTGTACCGCAGCAGGGTGGTCAGGGCCTCCTCGTCCTCGACGATCAGGACTTGCATGCTCACGTTCGATAACCTGTTCCGTAGACGGCACCGGACGGCTCGTCCGCGTTGGATGGCGCGCGCAGGCAGATGGTGCGACAGACGCCGCGATCCCTCAACCCGCGTGCGCCACTCATCGCATTCTGCCCCCAGGCCGCATCGTGTGCTGCATGGTCCCCGCGTTACGGGGCCGTGGCGGCGGGACCGACCGTCGCGTAGTTCGACGCGTCGTTCTTCGGGCGCTCTCCGGCCAGCGTCTCACCGGTTGCGAGATAGTGGATCGTCTCGGCGATATTGGTGGTGTGGTCTCCGATCCGCTCGACGTTCTTGGCGCAAAACAGGAGATGCGTGCAGAACGAGATATTGCGCGGATCCTCCATCATGTAGGTCAGGAGTTCGCGGAACAGTGAATTGTACAGCGCATCGATCTCCCCGTCCCGCTCCCAGACATCGTAGGCCGCTTTGACGTCACGGCTCGCATAAGCGTCGAGGATATCTTTGAGCTGCGCCTCGGCGAGGTCGCTCATGTGGCGCACGCCGAGGACGATCTTCTGCGCGGGCGCCTGATCCGAGATCGCGACGACGCGTTTGGCGACGTTCTTGGCGAGATCCCCGATCCGCTCCAAGTCGCCGGAAACGCGGATCGCCGAGATGGTCTCGCGTAGGTCGATCGCCAGCGGCTGGCGCCGGGCGATGAGCAGCACCGCCCGCTCCTCGATGTCGCGCTGGAGCGCGTCGAGACGCTTGTCGGCGAGGATCACCGCTTGCGCGAGGGTGTCGTCCCGGCGGACCAGGGCGTCGGTTGCCTCGGCGGCCATCTTCTCGGCCACGCCGCCCATCTCGGAGATCGAGCGGCGCAGGTCATCCAGATCGGTGTCGTAGGAGCTGACGATATGGCCCGGCATGGTGGATCCTTCGATGGCGTCCCGCAAACCTTGATCCGCGAGGTCTGGCGGAAACCCGCTGCTACGATCACGGATACCGCGGCGCGTTCCCCGGTACCCAGTCCCTGTCACAGTCGAGAACATGATGCGGAGAGGTCAGGATCCGCACCCTGAAATCAACACGCATCGACAAGCAGGCAGCCTCCGCCGATGTTCCCGTATCAACGAGGCTTGTTCCGAAGTCGCGCCTGGCGATCTTACGATCAGGCGCGCCTCCTCATCTTGATGGCGGCTCACAGCGCTGCGTATGAGCCGTGTTCAATTGTCGGTCGAATGCTTCAGCCGAAGCGGCCGGTGATGTAGTCCTGGGTGCGCTGCTCCACAGGGTTCATGAACATCCGATTGGTGGGGCCGAATTCGATCAATTCACCCAGATACATGAAGGCGGTGAACTGCGAGATGCGGGCCGCCTGCTGCATATTATGCGTGACGATCACGATGGTGAACTCGTCGCGCAGCTGCTCGATCAGCTCCTCGATGCGCCCCGTGGAAATCGGGTCCAGCGCCGAAGTCGGCTCGTCGAACAGGATCACCTCCGGGCTCTGGGCCACGGTGCGGGCGATGCACAGGCGCTGCTGCTGCCCGCCCGAGAGGCCGGTGCCGGGCTGGCGCAGCTTGTCCTTCACCTCGTCCCAGAGGGCGGACTTGCGCAAAGCCTGCTCCACCCGCCCGTCGAGTTCGGATTTCGGCAGCTTCTCGTAAAGGCGCAGCCCGAAGGCGACGTTGTCGTAGATCGACATCGGGAACGGCGTCGGCTTCTGGAAGACCATGCCGATGCGCGCGCGCAGATCGTTCAGATCGACGGACGGATCCAGCACGTTCTGGCCGTCGAGCAGGATCTGACCCTCCGCCCGCTGCTCGGGGTAGAGGCTGTAGATCCGGTTGAAGCAGCGCAGCAGGGTGGACTTGCCGCAGCCGGACGGTCCGATCAGGGCCGTGACCTGCCGGTCGTGGAAGTTGATGTCCACGTTCTTCAGCCCGTGGAAGCTGCCGTAGTAGAAGTTCAGCCCCTTCACGGCGATCCGGACCGCACCACCCTCGTTGGCGTGGTTGCGGGTGAGATCGACCGTGGGGATCGCGGAGGCGGCGTTCATCGTCGTGTCCTCGAGAAGGGTCTTAGCGCGACATCTGCGGCTTGATGACGAGACGGGCGATGATCGACAGCACCAGGATCGTCGCGGTGATGAGGAGCGCCCCGGCCCAGGCGAGGCTCTGCCAGTTCGGATAGGGCGAGAGGGCGAACTGGTAGATCATGACCGGGAGGTTCGCGACGCCGCCCATGAGGTCGGGGGAGAACCAGGAATTGTTGTTGAGCGCGGTAAACAGCAGCGGCGCGGTCTCGCCGGCGATGCGGGCCAGCGCCAGGATGATGCCCGTGACGATGCCGGCCGAGGCCGCGCGCCAGGTGACGCTGATGATCACCGTCGACGGCGGTGCGCCCAGCGCAGCCCCGGCCTCGCGCAGGGTGCCGGGCACCAGACGCATCATATCCTCGGTGGTGCGCACGATCACCGGCACGGCGATGATGGCGAGCGCCACGCCGCCGGCCCAGCCCGAATAGGTCCCCATCGGCCGCACCATCAGGGTGTAGACGAACAGGCCAATCAGGATCGACGGCGCCGAGAGCAGGATGTCGTTGAGGAAGCGGATCAGCCCGGCGATCTTGGAGAACCGGCCGTATTCGGCCAGGTAGGTGCCGGCCATCACGCCGATCGGCGTTGCGATCGTGATGCCGATCCCTGTGAGCACCAGGCTGCCCAGGATTGCGTTGGCGATGCCGCCGCCTTCGGAGCCGGGGCCCGGGGTCGGATGCATGAACATGGCGGGTGTGAAGCCACGCACGCCCTGGACGATCAGCATCAGCAGGATCGATCCGAGCACCACGGCGCCGACCACCGTGGCGACCAGGCAGGCTGTCCGCAGCACCCGGTCGGCGACCCGACGGCTGTGGCGGACCCGCCCGGAGCGGCGCGGCGCGGCGTCGGAGATGGTCATGGGATTGGACGCGTCCATCGTGAGCCCTCCTCAGGCAGCCTTGACGCGGCGCGTCAGCAGCCGGGCGATGATGAGCACCACGAAGGTGATCACGAAGAGGATGCAGCCCAGAGCCATCAGCGCGTTGAGCTGGAGACCGTCGGCCTCGTTGAATTCGTTGGCGATGCGCGACGCGATGGTCGAGCTCGGGTCGAAGATCGAGGCCGAGAGGCGGTTGGCGTTGCCGATCACGAAGGTCACCGCCATCGTCTCGCCGAGCGCGCGACCGAGGCCGAGCATGATCGCCCCGATGATCGAGACGGAGGCCTGAGGCACCAGCACGTGGCGCACCACCTCCCAGGTGGTGCAGCCGATGCCGTAGGCGCTCTCGCGCAGCACGGTGGGGATCTGGTCGAGCATGTCCCGGGCGATCGAGGCGATGAACGGCACGATCATGATCGCCAGGATGATGCCGGCGGTGAAGACGCCGACACCGGACGGCACCCGTGCATAGAACAGCGTGCCGACGACCGGCATGCCTTCGACCAGGTTCGAGACCGGGATCTGGATGAAGCGCGCGAACAGGGGCGCGAAAACGAACAGGCCCCACATGCCGTAGATGATGCTCGGCACCGCGGCGAGCAGCTCGATGGTCATCGCCACCGGCTTGCGGGCCCAGCCCGGGCAGAGCTGCGTGAGGTAGACGGCGATCCCCAGGGAGACCGGCACGCCGATCAGAAGCGCCAGGGTGGCCGAGGCCACGGTGCCGATGACGGCGACCAGGGCGCCGTATTGCTCGGTCCCGACGTTCCAGGCGCTGGAGGTCAGGAAGGCGAAGCCGAATTCCCGGAAGGCCGGCCAGCCGCCATACAGGATCGAACCCAGGATCCCGGCCAGCACGATGAGCACGAACAGTGCGGCACCGTAGGAGCAGACCCGAAACAGGGTGTCGAGGCTCCGGCTCGGCCCTTTGCGCGCAGCGGCTGCGCGGGGTCGTGCGAGGGCAATCGTCTCGGTCAAAGCGGGCATCCGCGATTCTCTGCGAAGGGGGCGTGGTAGCGCGGTGCGGGCCGCGAGGCGAGGGAGGGGGTTGCAACCCCCTCCCCAACTGACTCACATGTTGAAGACGGGCTTACCGTCTTTGCCCTTCACAGATTTCCACTCTTCGTGGATCAGAGCGACGACGTTGTCCGGAAGCGGCACGTAATCGAGGTCTGCGGCGAGCTTGTCGCCGTTCTTGTAGGCCCAGTCGAAGAACTTCAGCGTATCGGCGGCCTTGGCCGGATCGGTCGCTTCCTTGTGGACAAGGATGAAGGTCGCCGCCGTGATCGGCCACGCGTCGTCGCCCGGCTGATTGGTCAGGGAGATGCCGAAACCGGGAGCCGACTTCCAGTCGGCGCTGGCGGCGGCGGCCTGGAAAGCCTTGTCTTCCGGCTGCGGATACTTGCCGGCCTTGTTCTGCAACAGGGCGTAAGCCAGCTTGTTCTGCTTGGCATAGGCGGATTCGACGTAACCGATGGCGTTCGGCACCTGCTTGACGGTGGCGGTCACGCCCTCGTTGCCCTTGCCGCCCTGCCCGACCGGCCAGGAGATCGTCGTCGCCGCGCCGTACTCCTTCTTCCAGGTCTCGGAGGCCTGGGACAGGTACGTCGTGAAGATGTTGGTCGTGCCCGAGGCGTCGGACCGGTAGACCGGGGTGATGGTGGCGTCGGGGAGCTTCACGCCCTCGTTGAGCTTCGCGATCCGCGGATCGGACCACTTCGAGATCTTGCCGGCGTAGATGTCGGCCAGAATGTCGCCGGTGAGCTTCAGCTTGCCGGGCTCGAGTCCGGCGATGTTCACCACCGGCACAACGCCGCCCATCACGGTCGGGAACTGGACGAGGCCGTCCTTGGCCAGCTGCTCGCCCTTGAGCGGCGCGTCGGTGGCGCCGAAATCGACGGTCTTGGCCTGGATCTGCTTGATGCCGCCGCCGGAGCCGATGGACTGGTAGTTCAGCCCGGAGCCGGTCTCCTTGCGGTAGGCTTCGGCCCACTTGGAGTAGACCGGGAATGGGAAGGTGGCGCCGGCCCCTGTGATGTCGGCAGCGAGTGCCGCGGACGCCAGCTGAACCGTCGCGAGGCCGACGGCGAGCGCGTAAGCGAAGGGTCTCAAGGATATCTCCGTTGCCGTCGGGCGAAAGCCTGCGCCTCTCTGCCGGCAAGCCCATGCCCGCGGCAGAGCTGTGCGGCCGGTCTTCCTAAAGACCCGGCGCCGGCCGCCCGATGGGTCGGGCGTTACGACAGTGAGATGACATGGGCATGACACCGCGTCGCAGGGCCGAGGGACCGGTTTCGGTCGCTCGTGCGTTCAGGCCCTGTGGCGGCGCTCGACGATGCCGTCCGCGATGCTGGGAAGGTGGTCGGATCGTGGATGACCAGGGGACCGACGCGGAGGCAGGTCCCGACGCGGGCTGGCGCGCCTTGCATGCTGACCGCGAGGCCGTGGAGCGTGCGCTGAGCCTGGCGCAGGCGCGCCAGCGTTACGGCACCGACGCCGAGGCGATCGCGCAGGCGCGGCTCGAGGAGGCCGAGCTTTTGGTCGATCTCGACAGGATCCTGACGCAGATTCGGGCGGCCGAGTACCGTCGGCGACCCGGCTCGCGGCGCTGGTAGCGCCTACAAAAAAATTCTGCCGGAGCGAATACGGATCCGGCAGTTGGACGGCCCTAGCCGGCCCGGCGCAGCTCGCGCTCCTTCTGGCGCAGGCGCAGCAGGAGCTCGACGTGGGTGTCGGTGATCGGCTGCGTGTCGACGCTGCCTTCGTAAACGGTGCGAAGCGTCAGGCCGAGCTGCTGCGTGTCGATCGCCTGTTTGAGGCGCCGACCGAGGTGCGGGCGCCCATCGGACGCGACGATAGACGGCTTCATGTGTTCCTCCCGCCCTTAAACCGCGTACGCCTCAGCACGGCACCGGGATGAAAACAGTCTCGGTAAAAATGGTTAATGAAGGGTTACGCTCAACCAACGGTTAAGGTTGACGCGTGTTTACGCGTCCGCGCCTTGAAGCAGCCGGGCTGCCGCCGCCCGAGCTTCGTCGGTCACGGTGGCGCCGGCCAGCATCCGGGCGATCTCCTCGCGGCGCTCCGCCACCGGCAGGCTCGCCACCCGGGTGGCGACGCGGCCGGCGCCCTTCACGGGCGCCTTTGCGATCAGAAAATGCGTGCTCGCCCGCGCCGCGACCTGGGGTGCGTGGGTCACCGCGACGACCTGCACCGTGCTGGCGAGGCGCGCCAGGCGCAGGCCGATCGCGTCGGCCACGGCGCCGCCGACGCCGGTGTCGATCTCATCGAAGATCAGGGTCGGGGCCGAGCCCTTGTCGGCGAGCACCACCTTCAGGGCCAGCATGAAGCGCGACAACTCGCCGCCGGAGGCGACCTTCATCATCGGGCCGGGCTTGGTCCCGGGATTAGTCTGGGCCCAAAATTCGACCCGGTCGATACCGGCCGGATCGCGGGCCTCCGGATCGGTGGCGATCTCGGTGATGAACCGGGCGCGCTCCAGCTTCAGCGGCGGCAGCTCGGCCTTCACGGCGGCATCGAGCTGCTTGGCCGCCCGTCGGCGCCCGGCGCTGAGCTTTTCCGCCGCCTCGGCGTACACGGCCTCGGCCTTGGCGCGGGCCTGTTCCAGACCTTCCAGGGCCGCTTCGCCGGCATCAAGGGTTGCGACCTCGCCGGCATAGCGCTCCGCCAGAGCCGCGAGGTCGTCGGCCGGGACGTCGTATTTGCGGGAGGCAGCACGCAGGGCGAACAGCCGCTCTTCTGCCCGTTCCAGGTCGCGCGGGTCGAACTCCGTCTCGGCGACGGCTGCGTCCAGGACCGCGCGTGCCTCGTCGAGGGCGACCAGGGCGGCGTCGAGGGCGTTGACGCAGGGATCGATCAGCGCCGGGAGATGGCCGGCGCGGCGCTCCAGCTTGCGCAGGGCGGCCGAGATATGTGGCACGCCGGAATGTGGACCGCCGACCGCGTCCAGCGCCTCGTTCAGCTCGCGGGCGACCTTTTCCGATTGCTGCATGATGCTGCGGCGCTCGGCGAGCTGGGCTTCCTCCCCGGGCAGCGGCGCCAGGGCGGCGAGTTCCTCGACCGCGTGGCGCAGAAAATCGGCCTCCTTCCGGGCGGCTTCGATGCGGGCGCGGTGCTCGGCGAGCTCTGCGCGGGCCGTGCGCACGGCTTTGGCCGCTGCCGCGACCTTCCCCAGCTGGGTCTGCAGCCCCCCGAAGGCGTCGAGGATCGCCCGGTGCGAGGCCGGGTCGGCCAGGGCCCGGTCATCGTGCTGACCGTGAATCTCCACCAGCGCCGCGCCGATGGCCCGCAGGACCTGCACGCCCACCGGCTGGTCGTTGACGAAGGCGCGGGTGCGGCCGTCCGCCATCTGGGTCCGGCGCAGGATCAGGTCGCCCTCGGTATCGATCTCGGCCTCGGCCGCGATCTGGCGGGCCGGATGGTCGAGGGGCAGGTCGAACACCGCGGTGACCCCGCCCTGGGCCTCGCCGTGGCGCACGAGCCGGCCATCGCCGCGGCCGCCCAGGGCCAGGGCGAAAGCGTCGAGCAGGATCGATTTGCCCGCGCCCGTCTCCCCGGTGAGGACACTCAGCCCCGTCCGGAAATTCAGTTCGAGCCTGTCGATCAGAACGATGTCGCGGATCGCGAGCTGCGCCAGCATGCGGCGACGGGATTCCTGAGGAAGGGACCGCAGACATAAGGCCGCTGCGGCGCGGATTCACCCCAAAAATGCGACGTCCGCCATCCCCAGTGCCGCGGGGCTGCGCAGACGAGAAAGGCCCGGAGCGGCGGCTCCGGGCCTTGGGGCGTCGTCGTGCGGGCTGCAGCCCGCGCGGTTCTCACTCGGCCGAGGCGGTCTTACCGGTCACGGTCCGATAGATCTTGGACAGGAACGAGGTCTTCTCCTCGCGCGGCTCGAGGCCGCCCTGGGCCAGGAGCGCGTGCGCATCCTTGTACCAGGGGCTATCCGGGAAGTTATGCCCCAGCACGGCCGCGGAGTTCTGCGCCTCCTGGGTGATGCCGAGCGCCCAGTACGCCTCGGTCAGGCGCTCGAGCGCCTCTTCCGCATGGCGGGTGGTCTGGTACTTGGCGACGACGTCGCGGAACCGGTTGATCGCGGCCGGGAAGTTGCGCCGCTCCAGGTAGAAGCGGCCCACCTCCATCTCCTTGCCGGCGAGCTGGTCACGGGTGATCTGGATCTTGGACCGTGCGTCGGTCGAATATTCCGAGGTCGGATACTTCTGGACCAGCTCCTGGAGGGCAACCAGAGCCTTCTCGGACCGGTCCTGATCACGGGTCACGTCCGGGATCTGCTTGTAGTTCGACATCGCCATCAGGTACTGCGCGTAGGCGGCATCCTTGCTGGCCGGGTGGCGCTGCAGGTACCGCTTCGCCGCGCTGATCGCCTCGTCGTACTTCTGGCCCTCGTAGTTCGCGTAGGCTGTCATGAGCAGCGCCTTCCGGGACCACTCGGAATACTGGTACTGCTTGTCGAGGTTGTCGAATTTCTTGACGGCGCCCTCGTAGTCGCTGTCTTCCAGCTTGGCCAGGCCCTCGCTGTAAAGCTTGTCCGCCGGGACGTCCGGTACGACCTCGGGCTTATACTTCTCGGCGAAGAGGTTGGTCGGGTCGAAGTCGCAGCCACCGAGGCCCAGGCCGAGGACGGCCACGAGGGGCGCCATGAAGGCCGCCGCCCGGCGATGACGAATGGTGACAGGCATCTGGCGCTCTTTCCCGGAACCGGCGCACGTCCCGCGCCGTCGTGCCATCGCGTGAGTGGATCCGACCCGACCGGGCCGTGCCCGTCGTTCACGGACTATTAAACGGTGACGTTTGATTCGGGCACGAAAGCGGCAAGGCTGCGGCAGCCTGGATCGGTTGCCGGCTGTGGCCCGCGGGTGACAGTTTCGGGATCAGAGCTCGCCGGCGAAGGCGGCGATGCCGAGGCCGACGCCGAGTTCCGAGAGCACGGCCTCGCGGCGCGAGCCTTGCGCCTCGACGATGGCGTAGTTCGATCGGTCGGCGAACAGGGCGGAGAGCACGCCGACGTTCATCCGGTGGCCGCCACAATAGGAGCGGTAGGCCCCCTGGATCGGCAGGCCGGCCAGCGCGAGGTCGCCGACCGCATCGAGGATCTTGTGGCGGACGAACTCGTCCGGGAAGCGCAGGCCCTCGGGATTGACCACAGCGGTCTCGCCGACGGCGACGGTGTTCTCCAGCGAGGCGCCCAGCGCGAAGCCGGCCTTCCAGTAGCGCTCGACGTCCTTCATCATCCCGAAGGTGCGGGCGCCGGCGATCTCCCGGCGGTAGGTGGCGGGCGACAGGTCCATCGCCTTGCGCGACCGGCCGATCATCGGGCTGTCGAAATCGATCTCCACGTCGAGGCGGAAGCCCCGGTCGATCGGGCGCAGTTCCGCGAAGGCGCGGCCGGTCTCGATGCGGACGTGGCGCAGGACCTTGAGCCAGCGGCGCGGGGTGGCGCAGGAAGCGATCCCGACCGTGTCGATGGCGTGAACGAATTGGAGGGCAGACCCGTCGAGGATCGGCATCTCGGGCCCGTCGATCTCGACCAGGGCGTTGTCGACACCCAGTCCGTAGAGGGCCGACATCAGATGCTCGATGGTGGCGACGGCACCGGTCTCGACGTCACCGATGACGGTGCAGAGTTCGGTGGCGGAAACGAGGGCGTGATGGGCCTTGATCAGGCGGTCGTTGCCATGGGTGGTGCTGGTGCGAAGAAACGCGATGCCGTGATTGGCGGGAGCGGGCCGAATCGTGATCTCGGCCGGGTTTCCGGAATGGACCCCTACGCCCGAGAGCGTCACGGGCCCCTTCAGGGTCGTCTGTTTATGCGTTCGCATTCATTAGCCCCCGGCCGCGATCAGGTCCCGCCATCCCGACCGGGGATGGTGAGGAAACTGTCCGATCCGTCCGCTGCTTGAAGCCACATCCGCGCTATCAGGTTGTGTCCTGCAGCGCGTCTCATTGGTCTACGAGTGTCTATAGCTGCACCGCACAGGGCCGCCAAATCACGGATTCTTACGCTCTGTTACAGACACGCTTGCTGCTGGGAGCCGCTAAAAACGTGATGGCACAAAGGCTTAAAGCTTGGTTAATGCGTGGCTAACCGACGGTCATTCTGTGGCGTCGATGCATCACGCGCCTGGGGATAGCGTCACAAACGTTAACGCCGCTGTGACTCCTGTCCTCCGGATCAGCAACCAAGAATTGCTTCTGTGCAGCGCGAAGAGCCGGCGGTTTCCCGCCGGCTCTGCTTCTCGTCCCGGATCGAGGCCGTTCAGTTCGCCTGGCGGCGGAGGAACGCCGGGATCTCGAGCTGGTCGTCGTCCATCATCCGCGATTGGGGCGCGATGCGGCCTTGGGCATCGAGGCCGCCCTGGGCCGGCCGGTACTGCGGCGCCGCCGGGAGCGGGGCGCGCGGGGCCGGCGGCACGTGGGGATGGTTCAACTGCGGCTGAGCCAAGTGCTGCGGCTGGGCTGCGTGCGGCTGCGGAGCGACCGGGGCCGCGGCCCGCGGGGCGGGCACGCCTTCCATCTCGTCGCGCTTTCCACCGAAGCCGACGGTTGCGAGGCGACGCAGCAGCGAGGTCCGCTTGGACTCCGGCGCTGCTTCCTCGGCCGCCCGGTTCGCCAGGATCTGATTCTGGGCGATCGCCGGCAACTCGTGGATCTGCGGCATGCGCGGGGCCCGGGCGAGCGGCGCGGCGGCCGGGGCAGCCGGACGCGGCGGCACGAACGGGCCGGCCTGGAACTGCGGCGCCGGCTCGGCCTGCTGCTGGGCGGGGGCCGGGACGAACGGCGCGGCGGCGCGCGGCTGGGCCGGGGCGAGGTGGACCTCGTCACGAGCGACCGGCGCGGGCGCCTCGAACCGGGTCTCGGTCCGGGCCTCGGGGGCCGGCTGCGGGGCGGCCGGCGCCACGTTCTGTGCGGGAGCCTGGGCGATCGAGTCCGTGCGGATGCTCGGAACCGGCGAAGACGCGCGGGCCCGGGCCTCGGCCCGCAGGCGCTCGGCCACCTCGGCGATGCGCTGCTCGGTCTCGGCGATGGCCGGGTTGTTGGTCGAGTTGGCCGAGATCAGCAGCGGCTCGATACCGGTGGCGACCACCGACACGCGGATGATGCCGTCGAGGCTCTCGTCGAAGGTGGCGCCCAGGATGATGTTGGCGTCCTGATCGACCTCCTCGCGGATGCGGGTGGCGGCCTCGTCGAGCTCGTACAGGGTTAGGTCGGAGCCGCCGGTGATCGAGATCAGCAGGCCGCGGGCGCCCTTCATGGAGACGTCGTCGAGGAGCGGGTTGGCGATGGCGGCTTCGGCGGCGCGGTTGGCGCGCTTCTCGCCCGACGCCTCGCCGGTGCCCATCATGGCCTTGCCCATGCCGCGCATGATCGCCCGGACGTCGGCGAAGTCGAGGTTGATCAGGCCTTCCTTGACCATCAGGTCGGTGATGCAGGCGACGCCCGAGTAGAGCACCTGGTCGGCCATCGCGAAGGCGTCGGCGAAGGTGGTCTTCTCGTTGGCGACCCGGAACAGGTTCTGGTTCGGGATCACGATCAGGGTGTCGACCGCGGCCTGCAGCTCCTGGATGCCGGACTCGGCGGTGCGCATGCGGCGCACGCCCTCGAACTGGAACGGCTTCGTGACGACGCCGACCGTCAGGATGCCCATGTCGCGGGCGGTGCGGGCGATGACCGGCGCGGCGCCGGTGCCGGTGCCGCCGCCCATGCCGGCGGTGATGAAGCACATGTGGGCGCCCGAGAGCTGGTCCCGGATCTCGTCGATCACCTCGTCGGCGGCGGCGGAGCCGACCTCCGGGTGGGAGCCGGCGCCGAGGCCCTGGGTGACGCCCAGGCCCATCTGGATCACCCGCTCCGCCTTCGAGGAAGTGAGCGCCTGCGCATCGGTGTTGGCGACCACGAACTCGCAGCCGAGCAGGCCCGACTCGATCATGTTGTTGACTGCGTTGCCGCCTGCGCCGCCGACACCGAAGACGGTGATGCGGGGCTTGAGTTCCCGGATGTCCGGCGCCTGGAGGGTAATGGCCATGGTGTCGAGCCTCTCGCTTACTCTGCTTTCCGTGCGGCGCTGCGGCGCCGATCTTTTTTCGATCCCCTGCCGGTGAGGGCGGGGGTGAAACCTTAGAAGCTGTCCCGGATCCAGCGCCCGACCCGGCTGATGTACCGGTCCGATCCCGTGGCCGCGAAGGCGCCGTGCCCCCGCGGCTCGAAGTGCTCGGCATGCGCCACCTGCGGGTAGACCAGCAGGCCGACGGCGGCCGAGAAGGCCGGTCCCTTGGCCGCCTCGGGCAGGCCGCGGATCCCGAGCGGCCGGCCGATCCGGACCTGGCCCTGGAGGACCCGCCGGGCGACCTCCGGCAGGCCGACGAGCTGGCTGGCGCCGCCCGTCAGCACCACCCGGCGGCCCGCCTGGGCGGCAAAGCCGGCGTCGCGCAGACGGTCGCGCACCAGCTCGACCACCTCCTCGACCCGCGGCTTGATGATCCGCACCAGCTGCGAGCGCGGGATGTGGGCCGGGGCCTCGCCCTCGTCCTCGCCGACCCCGTGCACGGCGATCATGTCGCGATCGTCGGACGGGGTGGAGAGGGCCGAGCCGTAGAGGGTCTTCAGCCGCTCGGCCGCGGCCATGCGGGTGGAGAGACCCCGGGCGATGTCCATGGTCACGTGGTGGCCGCCGACCGCCACCGCGTCCACGTGGACGAGGTGGCCGCCCGAGAACACCCCGACGCTGGTCGTGCCGCCGCCCATGTCGACGACGCAGACACCCATCTCGGCCTCGTCATCCACCAGGGCCGAGAGCCCGGCGGCGTAGGGCGTGGCGATCACCGCCTCGACCCCGAGATGGCAATGCTCCACCGCCAGCATGACGTTGCGGGCGGCGGCGAGCTCGCTGGTGACGACGTGCAGGTCGACCCCGAGGGCCTCGCCGATCATGCCCGACGGATCGATGACCGCACCCTGGCCGTCCAGCGCGTAGCCGGTCGGCAGCGCGTGCAGCACGGCCCGGCCCGGGCTGACGCCGTGGGCGCTCGCCGTCTCCAGCACCCGCTCGACATCGCTGCCGGTGACGGTGCCGGAGCGAACGTTCACCCGCGCCTGGAAATGCTGCGATGCGAGGCGGCCGCCGGACATGTTGACGATGACCGACTGGACCTCGACCTTGGCCATCCGTTCGGCGGCGTGCACCGCCTGCCGGATTGCGCCCTCGGCGGCAGCGAGATCGACGATCGCACCACCCTTCAGCCCCAGCGAGCGCTGGTGGCCGATGCCGATGATCCGGGCGAGGTGCGTCCGGCCGCGCAGGGTCGAGAGCGCTTCGGCGGGCTGCAGCTCGGCGATGAGGCAGACGACCTTGCTGGTGCCGATGTCGAGCACCGAGAGGGTGGTCGAGCGTCGGGCCGAGAGCGGCTTCAGTCGCGGCGTGAGGCCGTGTTGGCTGTGCATAGACACTACCGGACGCAGAAGACGGGACGGGCGGAGATCGCGGTTGAGGGCATCAGCTGGCCGCGCCCTTCTTCTTCGCCTTCTGGGCTTCCGCACGGGCGGCGGCGGCCTCCTCGGTCAGGCGCACCACCACGCGGTCGGGCATGCGCAGATCCACCGCGATGATGTCCTTCTCGAGCAGCCCGGCGTCGCGCTCGAACCTTACGAGGCGGGCGAGCGCCGCGGCCGGCTCGTTCTCGGGGAGGCGCACATCGACGCCGTCGAGCTTGAGCGTCCAGCGCCGGCCGGAGACGTAGGTCCCGGCCTTGATCCGCTCGGAGAGCGGCCCGGCGGCGGCGATGAGGGCGAGGTATTCCGGAAGCTTGTTGTTGGCGTCGTCGCCGACGACCAGCGGAAGGCTGGCGTAGCGGTCGTCCCGCATGGCGTCGATGACGGTACCGTCGGCTGCGATCACGTTGATCTCACCATTCTTCTGCCAGAGGGCGGCGGGCTCGCGCTCGACCTGGGTGATGGCGATCTCGTTCGGATAGATCTTGCGGACCGAAGCCTGGGCGATCAGCGGCACGCGCAGCAGCTTCTCGCGCACCTCGACGACGTCCAGGAACGGGACCGAGGAGCGCCAGTCGATCCCAGCGGCGGCGAGCACCTCACGCTCGTACATCCGCGAGATGCCCGAGATGGTCACGCGCTCGACGCCGAAGCCGAGGACCCGGGCGGCGATATCGAGGGGCCGGCCCTGCTCCGCCACGAAGGACTCGTAGCGCCCGCTTGCCACGAAGCCGGCGAGCGCCACGGCGGCGAGAGATACAGACACGCCCACAGTGCCGACGCCCCGCGGCAAACGCTCGGTCAGCTGCTGGCCCTTGCGGGCCCGGCGCACCGAGAGGGAGCGGGCCGGGGCGCGTCCGGTCAGCCGGTCCAGCGCGGCGCCGACAAGGCGCGCGGGAAGGCTGCGACCGGCAGCGTCACCGCCGCTCAGCGATTCAGAGAAGCGTCCTCCACCATCCATCGGACGAGCTCACCGAAACCAAGGCCCGCATGGGCCGCCATCTCAGGCACAAGGCTTGTCTGGGTCATGCCGGGTTGCGTGTTGACCTCGAGAACCACGAGCAAACCGGTTCCACCCGGTGTGTCGTCGTAGCGAAGGTCGGCACGGCTGACGCCCCGGCAGCCCAGTGCTTGATGCGCCGTTAACGACAACTCTTGGACACGCTGGTAAACATTTGGTTTAAGTTCGGCCGGCAGCACGTGGACCGAGCCCCCCGGGGCGTACTTCGCGTCGTAGTCGTACCACTCCCCCGTGGAGGCCTTCACCTCGATCACCCCGAGGGCCTTGTCGCCCATCACCCCGCAGGTGAGTTCGCGACCGGCTATGTAAGGTTCTGCAAGGACTTGCTCGCCGAACGTCCACTCTTCCGAGGCGAGGATCTGGGGTGGGTGCGACCGGCCGTCGCGCACGATGATGACCCCCATGGAGGAGCCCTCGGCGATCGGCTTGACCACGTAGGGCGGCGGCAGCGGATGGTTTTTTGCGGCCTCGAACCGGTTAACGACCCGACCCTCGGGCACGTCGACGCCGGCGGCGCGCATCACCGTCTTCGCCCGCTCCTTGTTCATGGCCAGCGCCGAGGCGAGTACGCCCGAGTGGGTGTAGGGAATCTTCAGGATCTCCAGCAGGCCCTGGATCGTGCCGTCCTCGCCGTCCGGGCCGTGCAGGGCATTGAAGGCCACGTCCGGTCGCAGGGCGGTGAGCACGGAGGCGATGTCGGCGCCGACATCGACCCGGGTGACCCGGTACCCCTCCCCTTCGAGCGCCGCGGCGCAGGCCGCGCCGGAGCTGAGCGAGACCTCGCGCTCGGCGGAGGTGCCGCCCAGGAGGACGGCGACGTGCTTGGACATGGTGGGCTCCTCGGAAAGGTCAGTCTCGAACGGGGACGTAGGCGGAGACGGTGCCGCCGGCCGGCTCGATCATCACCGCGTCGCGCATGATCCGTTCCCTTCGCGCCTCGATCTCAGGTCTCGATCGCAGGCACGCCGATCCGCCGGATCTCCCAGCGCAGCGCGATCCCGCTGGTCTCCCGCACCCGGCGCCGGACCTCCTCGCCCAGCCCCTCGATGTCGGCGGCGGTGGCGCCGCCGGTGTTGATCAGGAAGTTGCAATGCATCGGCGAGACCTGGGCACCCCCCCGAGTCAGGCCCCGGCAGCCGGCGGCGTCGATCAGCTGCCAGGCCTTGCCGCCCTCCGGGTTGGCGAAGGTCGAGCCGCCGGTACGCTCGCGGATCGGCTGCGCGGCCTCGCGGGCGGCGGTCACACGCGCCATCTCGGCCTCGATCGCGGCGCGGTCGCCAGGCTTTCCGCGAAACAGGGCGCGGGTGAAGATCACGTCCTCGGGCGCATCGGAATGGCGGTAGGAGAACCCCATATCGGCGTGGCCGAAGCGGCGCAGCGCGCCGGTCCGGTCGATGCCATGGGCCTCGACCAGCACGTCCGTGGTCTCGCCGCCATGGGCGCCGGCGTTCATGCGGAGGGCGCCGCCGATCGAGCCCGGGATGCCCCGATAGAAGGCGAGCCCGTCGAGCCCGGCCTCGGCCGCCGCCTTGGCGAGGCGCATATCCGGCACGGCGGTGCCGACTTGCAGCGTCTCGCCATCGATCGCAATGCTGCCGAACGCCTTGCCGCCGAGCCGGATGACCACGCCCGGCACCCCACCATCGCGGACGATCAGGTTCGAGCCGAGGCCGATCGCCGTGACCGGCACGTCCGGCTCCAAGGCGGCGAGCAGGAGCGCGAGATCCTCCTCGTCGGCCGGGGTGAACAGAACCTCGGCCGGGCCGCCGACCCGGAACCAGGTGAGGTCGGCCAGCGGCTGATCGGCGATCAGGCGCCCGCGCAGGGCCGGCGCTGCGGCGCGGATTCGGTCGTGAAGCGATGCGGTCATGGTGTGATCTCCCCTCTCCCCGCTCGCGGGATCACGGTTTTCACACGGCTCAGGAGGCGGCACCGGTCTTCGCTCCCCGCGCGCGTGGAGAGGCCCGCATGGACCTTGTCGTCCGTGCGGGAAGCGCAGGCGAAGCCGGAGCGGCGGTGAGGGGGCTTGAACGGATGAAGCTCATCCGGAGCCGCCCCCTCACCTTCGGCTGCCGCCTCGCTCCGGCGACGACAAGGTCGCCGGAGCCCTCTCCCCGCAAGCGGGGCGAGGGGATCAACGTGTCGACGATGGAGCTGAAACATAGACCGCCGCCGTGCAAAAGGCATGAAATCCGAGCTGTAAATTCGCTAGGCCTTCGGTGGGAGGGATGCGACGTCCCGGTCGTTGCGTCGAGGCGGCTCCGACAAGGCTTCGTCCGGAGCCGCCCCTTTACTTTTGCCCTTCGGGCTTGCCGCGCTTCCACCCTCTCCACGCGTGCTGGGAGAGGGTGGAAGCGCGGCCAGGATGGTGTCCAGAACTGCACCGATATTGTTGGCGATCTCGGGATTCCAGAAACGGAGGACGCGGTAGCCCTGCGCTGTCAGCCATGCGTCCCGAACGCGATCGCGCGCATTGTCCGCGTGTTGGCTACCGTCGATCTCGACGATGAGACGCGCCTCGCGACAGCAGAAATCCGCGACGTAGAGCCCGATCGATTCCTGTCGCACGAACTCGAAGCCGGCGAGACGTCGATCGCGCAGGCGATACCAGAGACGGCGCTCCGCCTCCGTCTGAACGAGGCGCAGATGCCGACGGAATCGCGCGGGTTCCGTCTGGGCCGATCGCATCCCCCCTTACTTCCCCCGCGCGGCGAGTTCGCTCGGCAGCGCGTAAGCCCATTGCGTGATCGTGCCGGCGCCCAGGCACACGACGTAGTCGGTGGGCTTGGCGAGTTCGGCGACGATCCCCGCCAGCTCCTCGGGGCGCTCCAGGGGACGGGCGTCGCGGTGGCCGCGGGAGCGTAGGCCCGACACCAGGGCGTCCCGATCGATCCCTTCGATCGGCGCCTCGCCGGCCGTGTAGACCGGGGCCACGATCACTGTGTCGGCATCGTTGAAGCAGGTGCAGAAATCGTCGAACAGCGAGGCCAGCCGGGTGTAGCGGTGCGGCTGCACCACCGCGATGACGTTGCCGTCGGTCGAGGCGCGGGCGGCCTTGAGCACCGCCTTGATCTCCACCGGATGGTGTCCGTAATCGTCGAAGATCGTCGCCCCGTTCCACTCGCCGGTGCGGGTGAAGCGGCGCTTGACGCCGCCGAAGCCCGCCAGGGCCCGGCGGATCGCGTCGTGCGAGACGCCGAGCTCGTTGGCGACGGCGAGCGCTGCGGTGGCGTTGAGCGCGTTATGCTTGCCCGGCATCGGCAGGACGAGATCTTCCATCTCCATGCGGAAGCCCGGGCGCCGGTCGCGGATCATCACGCGGAACCGGCTCTGGCCGCCCTTCAGGTCCACGTCGAGCAGGCGCACGTCGGCCTGGGGATTCTCGCCGTAAGTGATGATGCGCCGGTCCTCGATATGCCCGACCATGTCCTGCACCACCGGGTGGTCGGTGCACATCACCGCGAAGCCGTAGAACGGGATGTTGTCGATGAAGCGCCGGAACGCGTCCTTCACCGCATCGAATGAGCCGAAATGGTCGAGATGCTCGGGATCGATGTTGGTGACGATGGCGACGTCGGCCGGCAGCTTGAGGAAGGTGCCGTCGGATTCGTCGGCCTCCACCACCATCCAGTCGCCCTCGCCCATCCGGGCATTGGTGCCGTAGGCGTTGATGATGCCGCCGTTGATCACCGTCGGGTCGAGGTTGCCGGCGTCGAGCAGAGTGGCCACCAGCGAGGTCGTGGTGGTCTTGCCGTGGGTGCCCGCGATCGCGACGCAGGACTTGAAGCGCATCAGCTCGGCCAGCATCTCGGCGCGGCGGACCACTGGCAGGCGACGCTCGCGGGCGGCCTGAAGCTCCGGGTTGTCCCGGCGGATCGCCGTCGAGACCACCACCAGGGCGGCCGCGTCGACGTTCTCGGCCTGGTGGCCGACGAAGGTGCGGATACCGTTCTCGGCCAGCCGGCGAACATTGGCGTTGTCCGAGGCGTCGGAGCCCTGGACCGTATAGCCGAGGTTGCTCATCACCTCGGCGATGCCGGACATGCCGATGCCGCCGATGCCGATGAAGTGGATGGGGCCGAGCTTGTCGGGCAGCTTCATCTGTCGTCGTACCTTCCGTAAAGTCATGGTTTCAAAAGGTCCGGGACCTTTTGCGGGTGCAGGGCGGCGCCCTGCATCGGGCTTCGCCGTGCTCCATCAGGGCTCCGCCCTGACAACCCGCCAAAGGGCTGAGCCCTTTGGAAACCCGATTGCTAACCGCTTCTGGCCGTCGCGATGACGACCTCGGCCAGCCGCTCGGCGGCGTCGTGGATGCCCGCGCTTCTGGCCGCATCGGCCGCCGCGGTCAATTTTGCCGGCGTCGCGAAGCAGGCGACCAGCTCGGCGGCGAGGCGATCCGGGGTGAAGTCGGCTTGCTTGAGGGCCAGCGCCGCGCCGATCGCCTCGAGGGTCGCGGCGTTGGCCGCCTGATCCTGGTCGAGGGAGCCGGGCAGCGGCACCAGGATCGACGGCCGGCCGATCGCCGACAGCTCCGAGACCGTCGAGGCGCCCGAGCGCGAGACCACGAGGTGGCTCGCGGCCATGCGGGCCGGCAGGTCCTTGAAGAACGGCGCCGCCTCGAGCCCGGCGAGCCCCAAGGCGAGGTAGCGGTTCTGGACCGCCGTCAGGTCTTCGGGCCGGACCTGCTGGACGAGGTGCAGGCGCGACCGCAAGGGAGCGGGCAGGCGCTCGATCGCCTCGGGCACGACCTCACCCATGACCCGGGCGCCCTGGCTTCCGCCGAACACCAGAAGACGGAGGAGGTCGCCGTCTCGGAACGCAGAATACGGAACCTTGGCCGCCTCGATCACCGCAGGGCGGAGCGGGTTGCCGGTGTGGATCCGGGTCGCACGCGCCTTGTCGGGCACGCCGCGGACATCTTTGAAGCCGGTGGCGATGGTCCGGGCCCCGCGCGCCAGGAAGGCGTTGGCCCGGCCCATCACGGCATTCTGCTCGTGCAGCACCGTCGGCACCCGCAGGATCTGGCCGGCGAGCACCGGCGGCACGGTCGGGTAGCCGCCGAAGCCGACGATGGCGGCCGGGTTGATCCGCCGGATCTCCTTGGCGGCGACGCCGAAGCCGCGGCCCAACGTCAGCACGGCGCTCGCCCGCTTCAGCGGCGACCGGCCGGATGGCGTCGCCGAGGCGATGGTGACCACCTCGGAGGCCGGGAACTCGCTCGCGATCGCATCGACCCGGGCATCGGTGGCGAGTGCCACCCGGATGCCCCGGGCCCGCAGGGCGTGGGCGAGGCTCTCGGCCGGGAACAGGTGGCCGCCGGTCCCGCCGGCGCAGAGGAGGATCGTGGGGGTGAAGACGGTCACCGCATCACTCCGGCGACGGTCGCCGAGGCGGTGCCGGGCGGCTTCTGACTGAGCAGGACGGTGCGCGGGCGCTTGCGGGTCAACGCAACCAGGAAGCCGGTACCGAGTGCCAGCGAGATCATCGACGAACCGCCGAAGGAGACGAACGGCAGGGTCATGCCCTTCGCCGGCATCAGCTGCGTGTTCACCGCCATGTTGATGCAGGCCTGGAGTCCGAACAGGGTGGTCAGGCCGGTAATCGCCAGGCGGGAAAAGGTATCATCGGTGCGGCGGGCGAGCTTGAGGCCGCGCAGCACGATGAAGGCGAACAAACCCACGAGGCAGAGGCAGACGATCACGCCGAACTCCTCGCCGGTGACGGAGAAGATGAAGTCGGTATGTGCGTCCGGAAGGTGCCGCTTGGCCACCCCCTCCCCCGGGCCGGTGCCGAACCAGCCGCCCGAGCGGAACGATTCCCGGGACCAGAAATCCTGGAAGCCGCCCCCGGAATCGCGGTCGAGGAACTTGTTGAAGCGCTCGCGGACGTGATGGAAGAACAGGTAGGCCGCGAACACGCCGCCAAGGCCGAGGACGCCGAGCAGCGCCACCCAGATCAGGTGCAGCCCGGCGACGAAGAACAGCGCGCACCACACCATGGTGATCAGCATGGTCTGGCCGAAATCCGGCTGGAGCAGCAGCGGCACGATGGTGACCGGCAGGAGTAGCATCGCCAGGAAGCCGCCCGGCATGTCACGCCGCTGCGCGCCCTCCGAGAAGGCCCAGGCGGCCACGACCACGAAGGCCGGCTTGACGAATTCGGACGGTTGCAGACCGATCGGACCGAACTGGATCCAGCGATGCGCGCCCTTGATCTCCGGGCCGAACTTGCCCGCGAGCAGGCAGAGCGTGACGCCGCAGACCCAGGTGACGAGCGCCAGCCGCCGCACCCCGCGCAGGGACAGGAACGACACCGCGCAGATCAGCAGGATGGTCGGCGCCAGGTACAGCGCCTGCCGGTTGAGGAAGTAGAAGGTCGGCAGGCCGATGCGCTCGGCCACCGGCGGGCCGCCGCCCATCAGGAAGACCAGGCCGGCCACCATCAGCGCAAACAGCGCCGCGAGCAGCCCGCGGTCCACCGTCCACCACCAATCGGTGAGGGGTGTGCGTTCCGCGCGTGAGATCATGCTGGGCAACGACTCCAGGCCGCGCGGAGTCCGGTCCGCGTGGGTCAGGCCGATCCTGTGGGGGAATGGTAAACGGAGCCTTATGGCCGGCCGAGGCGCGCCATCCGGCGGATCGGGCTCGTGGAGGGAATTACCGTATTCGTCGGATCTGTACTGGGGCTGGCGTCATCGAATGTTAATTTCCTGCATGCAACTCTGGCGTGCATCCCCACCTGGATCGGAAAGCGGCGTGTCGAGCGCGCCGCTTTGCCAGGCCCGGTCCGCACAGCAGAAGCCGACCCTCATGTTCGCTGCTTTGAATGCCCGTGAAGCGCGCGCCAAGCTGGCTGCCCTCGACCGTGTTCAGGGGATGATCGAATTCGATCTCGACGGGCGTATCCTGTCGGCGAACGCCAATTTCCTCGATGCGGTCGGCTACACCCTGCCGGAGGTGGTCGGCCAGCATCACAGCCTGTTCGTCGAGCCGGCCTACCGGGACTCGCCGGACTACCGGGCGTTCTGGGAGCGCCTGCGTGCCGGGGCGTTCGAGACCGGTCAGTTCCGGCGGGTCGGTCGCGGCGGCCGCCCGATCTGGATTGAGGCGTCCTACAATCCGATGCTCGATGTCCGCGGCCGCCCCTACAAGGTGGTGAAGTTCGCCACCGACATCACCCGGCAGCGCACCGAGGAGGCCGACCGCGCCGGCCAGATCGCGGCGATCCACAAGGTGCAGGCGGTGATCGCCTTCGACCTCGACGGCATGGTGATCGAGGCCAACGACAACTTCCTGTCCGTGATGGGCTATGGCCGCGACGAGGTCGTGGGGCAGCACCACGGCCTGTTCGTCGAGCCCGCCTACCGGGACAGCGAAGCCTACCGGGCATTCTGGGCGGCACTGCGGAACGGCACCTACCAGGCCGCGCAGTTCCGGCGCTTGGGCAAGAACGGGCGCGAGGTCTGGATCCAGGCCTCTTACAACCCGATCCTCGACGCCGCCGGCCGGCCCTACAAGGTGGTGAAATTCGCCACCGACATCACCGAGCAGGTCCGGCTGCTCGCCGACCTGCGGACGCTGATCGACAGAAACTTCGGCGCGATCGAGCACGCCGTCCTGCATTCCAGCGATGCCGCCCGGCTGGCCTCAACGGCTGCGGATTCGACCTCCGGCAATGTCCAGACCGTGGCGGCGGCGGCCGAGGAACTCGCCGCCTCCGTCGCCGAAATGTCCCAGAGCATCGTGCGCTCGCAGAGCGCCACCGACACCGCCTATGCCTGCGTGCGGGAGGCTGACGGCCACACCAAGCGGCTCGCCGACAGCGCGACGGCGATGTCCAGCATCGTCGGCCTGATCCAGAGCATCGCCGGCCAGATCAATTTGTTGGCCCTCAATGCCACGATCGAGGCGGCGCGTGCCGGCGAGGCCGGCCGGGGCTTCGCGGTGGTCGCCTCCGAGGTGAAGGCGCTCGCCGACCAGGCGGCCCGGGCCACCGGGCAGATCAACGGCGAGATCGCCAGCGTACAGCAGGTCTCCCAGGAGGTGGTGGTGGCTTTGGGCTCGATCGGGGCCTCGGTCTCGGTGATGCGCGAGACCGTGGTCTCCACTGCGGCCGCTATCGAGGAGCAGAGCGCAGTGACCCGCGACCTCGCCGAAAGCATGCAGAGCGCCGCGGGGGCGGTGACGGCGATCACCGGTAATATCGGGGCGATCGCGCAAGCCGTGGCCGACGTCTCGGAGGCGGTGGCGACCACCCGCGACGCCGCCAAGGTTCTGGCGCGCTGATCGGCCCGGAACGGGTTTCCGAAGGGCTCAGCCCTTTGGCAGGGTTCGGGGGCGGAGCCCCCGATGCATCGGGCAAAGCCCGACAGCAGGGCTCCGGCCTGCACCCGCAAAAGGTCATCGACCTTTTGAAACCCTAACGATCGATCCCTTCAGGGCAGCGCTCGCACCAGCTCCCGGAACCGGTCGCCGCGAATTTCGAAATTGCGGAACTGATCGTAGGAGGCGCAGGCCGGCGAGAGCAGCACCACCGGCTCCGGGGCACCGGAGGCGGCGGCGTTCTCGGCGGCCTTGGGCACCGCGACCTCCAGGGTCTCGCACCGGGTGTAGGGCACGACGCCTTCGAGCGTCGCCGCGAAGGCGTCCGAGGCCGCGCCGATCAGGTAGGCGTGGGCGACCCGCTGGAAATACGGCACCAGCGGGAAGATCCCGCCCTCCTTGGCCTTGCCGCCGAGGATCCAGTGGATGTCGCGGAAGGCGGTGAGCGCCTTCTCGGTGGAATCCGCGTTGGTCGCCTTGGAATCGTTGACGAACAGCACGGCGCCGCGCCGTCCGACCTCCTCCATCCGGTGCGGCAGCCCCGGGAAGGACGAGAGGCCGGCCTGGATCTCTTCGCCCGTGAGGCCGAGGGCACGGGCGACCGCCACCGCCACGGCGGCGTTCTGCCAGTTGTGGGCGCCGCGCAGCGACCCGATGCCAGTGACATCGGCCAAAGCCGTGCTCTCGGGATCGCGGACGATGCCGTCGCGCACCGTCAGGGCGTCGGCGCACAGCGCGTCACCGGTGGGCACGTGAACCCGCACGAGGTCGCTCGCGCGCCGCTCGGCGATGGCCCGGCTCGGACCGTCGTCGATGCCGATTACCGCCAGGCCCGATCCAGAGATCAGACGCTCCTTGATGGCGGCGTACTGCTCCATGGTGCCGTGGCGGTCGAGATGGTCCGGCGTGATGTTCATCAGCACGCCGACCGTCGGGTCGAGGCCCGGCGTCAGGTCGATCTGGAACGACGACATCTCGATCACGTGGATCCGGGCCGCGTCCGGCGGCGCCAGCGACAGGATCGCGGTTCCGATATTGCCGCCCATCTGCACGTCGCGCCCGGCCTGGGCGAGCACATGGGCTATCAGCGCCGTGGTGGTCGACTTGCCGTTGGTGCCGGTGATCGCCACGAACGGCGCCCCGGGCGCCCGCACCCGGCGCTCCCGGCAGAACAGCTCGATATCGCCGATGATCTCGGTGCCGGCCTCGCGGGCGAGCCGGACGGTCCAGTGCGGTTCCGGATGGGTCAGCGGCACGCCGGGGCTGAGCACCAGGGCGGCGAAACCCGACCAGTCGGCCTCGCGCAGATCCTGGTTGCCGATACCCGCGTCCCGCGCGCGCGCCACGCTGTCGGCATTGTCGTCCCAGGCGACGACCTCGGCGCCTCCGGCTTTCAGCGCGGTAGCCGTGGCCAGCCCAGAGCCGCCGAGCCCGAACAGGGCGACCTTTTGGCCTTCGAAAACGGTGACGGGGGTCATGGACGGCTCGGGATGCGATGACGGCAATCGGCCGATCCCACCCCGACCCGTCGTCCTGAATTGCCCGCGTCAGCGGGCTTTGACGGAGCCCTCCAGGGATCGCGCGGCCGGCTGGAGGGCTCCTTCAAGGCGCCCGCTTCGCGGCCGCACCTCAGGATGAGGACCCGATTGGGATCGGCCTATCTGTGGACAATCTAGCACATATTCTCAGCGCAGCTTCAGGGTCGCCAGGCCGGCGAGCGCCAGGATGACCGCGATGATCCAGAACCGGATCACGACCTGCGGTTCCTTCCAGCCCTTCTGCTCGAAATGGTGGTGGATCGGCGCCATCCGGAAGACGCGCTTGCCTGTGAGCTTGAACGAGGCGACCTGGATGATCACCGACATCATTTCCAGCACGAACAGGCCGCCGACGATGGCCAGGACGATCTCGTGCTTGGTCGCCACCGCGATGGTGCCGAGCAGGCCGCCGAGCGCGAGGGAGCCGGTATCGCCCATGAAGATCTGGGCCGGCGGCGCGTTGAACCACAGGAAGCCGAGGCCCGCCCCGATCACCGCGCCGCAGACCACGGCGAGCTCGCCGCTGTCGCGGACGTAGTTCACCTGGAGATAGCTCGCGGTGAACGAGTTGCCGACGAGATACGCGATGATCCCGAAGGTGCCGCAGGCGATCATCACCGGCACGATCGCCAGCCCGTCGAGGCCGTCGGTCATGTTCACGGAATTGCCGGCGCCGACGATCACGAACGCCCCGAACAGGGCGTAGAACCAGCCGAGATTGAGCAGCGCGTCCTTGAAGACCGGAAAGGCGAGCTGGTTCTGGAGGGCGGCGGGCGAGTAGACCGAGACGATCGTGCAGGCCGCGATGGCGATCATCGCTTCCAGCGACAGCCGGAACTTGCCGGAAAAGCCCTTGTGGGACTGCTTCGTCACCTTGAGGTAGTCGTCGTAGAAGCCGATCGCCCCGAAGCCGAGGGTCACGGTCAGGGTCACCCAGACGTAGTGATTGCGCGGGTTGGCCCAGAGCAGGATCGCCACCACGGCGCCCGCCAGGATCATCAACCCGCCCATGGTCGGCGTGCCGCGCTTGGTCAGCAGATGGGTCTGCGGCCCGTCTTCGCGGATCGGCTGGCCCTTGCCCTGGCGCAGGCGCAGCAGGGAGATGATCCAGGGCCCGAACCAGAACACGAACAGGCCCGCCGTGAACAGCGCGCCGCCGGTGCGGAAGGTGATGTAGCGGAAGACGTTGAGCGGCGAGAACGTGCCACTCAGTTCCGAGAGGAGGTACAGCATCCGGGCGCTCGGCCCCTTTGTTCAGGCGCGGGTTTCGGGGGGCGGCACCGATCGTCGCGAACGCTCGGGCGTGCCGATCATGGGGCGGATCACGGGGCGGCGGCCAGTCCGCGCCGGGCCGGGTCGACCGCGTAGCGGGCTTTCAGCACATCGACAATCCGCCCCATGCGGCTGCCGTTCGATCCCTTGACCATCACGGCGTCGCCGGACCGCAGGTTGCGGGTCAGCGGCTCGATCAGGTCGGCGGCGGTGTCGGCGACGCCGCCGCGGCGGCTCACCGGCAGCGCCTCGAACAGATTGCGCATCAGCGGCCCGGAGGCGAAGACCAGATCGATCCGCGCGGCTTCGATCGCCTCGGCGAGGCCGCGATGCAGATCGGGGGAGGCCGCGCCGAGCTCCAGCATGTCGCCCAGCACCGCGATGCGGCGGCCGCGCGGGCCGGTCTCGATGCCGGCGAGCGTCGCGATCGCCGCCCGGACCGAAGCCGGATTGGCGTTGTAGCTTTCATCAACCAGATAGGCGGTGCCACCGTCGATCTCGAGGGCGGTGCGCTCGCCGCGCCCGACCGGCGGGGCCAGCCCGGCGAGCGACAGCGCTGCTTCGGCGAGGTCGGCGCCGAGCGCATGGACTACCGCCATCACGCCGAGGGAATTCAGGGCCGCATGCCGCCCGGCGGTGCCGAGCTTGTAGGTGACGGGCTGGCCCATCACCACGGCGTCGACCACCGACAGGTCGGGGCGCAGCACGATCTTGTGGGCGCGCACGTCGGCCTCCGGGTGCTCGCCGAAGCTGATCACCCGGCCGGCGCGCGAGGCGCGCGCATGGGCGAGCAGGCGCTCGAAATGCACGCTGTCGCGGTTGATGATCGCGACGCCGCCGGGCTCGAGCCCGGAGAAGATCTCGCCCTTGGCGTCCGCGATCGCCGAGACCGAGGCGAAATGCTCGATATGAACCGGCTCGACCGTGGTGATCAGCGCGATGCCGGGGCGGACCTGGGCGGTCAGCGGCACGATCTCGGCCGGGTGGTTCATGCCGATCTCGAATACGCCGTAGCGCGCGGCGCGCGGCATCCGGGCGAGCGTCAGGGGCACGCCCCAATGGTTGTTGTAGGAGGCCGCCGAGGCGTGGGTCTCGCCTTGCGCGGCGAGCACGTGGCGCAAGGCCTCCTTGGTCCCGGTCTTCCCGACGGAGCCGGTCACCGCCACCACCTGGGCGTCGGTGCGCGCCCGGGCGGCCTCGCCCAGACGCGTCATCGCGGTCAGGACCGGGTCGGCGCCCCGTTCCGGGACCGCCAAGACCGGACCGTGCGCCGACAGGTCTGCGGCGCGGGCCTCGCTGATCACCGCCGCTCCGGCTCCACGTCGGAGTGCGTCGGCGACGAAATCGTGGCCGTCACGGGTCTCGCCTCGGATTGCGAAGAACAGGTCGCCGGGCTCGATCGTGCGGGTGTCGATCGAGGCGCCCGTGATCGGGCGACTTCCGCCGATCAGGCGCCCGCCGGTGGCGGCTTCGAGCGCGTCGCGGGTCCAGAGTGCAGTCATGGTCGGTCCCCGGTCACCGTCACGCTGTCGCCTCGGCGATGGCGGCCCGCAGGATCTCGTGGTCCGAGAACGGCAGGGTGCGATCTCCCACGATCTGGCCGGTTTCATGGCCTTTGCCGGCCACGACCAGCACGTCGCCGGGTCCGAGGCGGCGCACGGCTTCGTGGATCGCCCCCGCCCGGTCGCCGATTTCCTCAGCCCTCGGAGCGGCTTCGAGGATTGTCCGGCGGATCGCCGAGGGATCCTCGGTGCGCGGATTGTCGTCGGTGACGATGACGGTATCGGCCAGCCGCTCGGCGATCGCACCCATGAGCGGGCGCTTGCCCCGGTCGCGGTCGCCGCCGCAGCCGAACACGACCATCAGGCGTCCGGACGCGAACGGCCGCAACGCGGTCAGGACGCTCTCCAGCGCCTCGGGCTTATGGGCGTAATCGACGAGGCACAACCCGCCCCGCGCCTCGCCGATCCGCTCCATCCGGCCCGGCACGCCGGTGAGGTGGTCGAGGGCCGCGAACACGCCGTCCGGATCGGCGGCGCCGGCGGGTGTGGCGAGCGCCAGCCCGGCCGCGACGAGGGCATTCGCGACCTGGAAATCGCCGACCAGCGGAAGACGCACCGTCCGGGTCACGCCGTCATGCAGGAGCGTCACGGCTTGCGCGAAGCCCTCGGTCTGCGCCGAGACGAGGCGGATTTCCGTTCCCGCGCGCCCGACCGTGCGGACCGGACGGCCGGCACCCACGGAAGCCGCGATCACCTGATCGGCATACGCCCCGTCGGTGTTGACGATCGCCGGGCAGCCTTCCGGCAGCAGGTCGGTGAACAGGCGCAGCTTGGCCGCGAGGTATTCCTCGATGCTCGCGTGGTAGTCGAGATGATCGCGGCCGAGATTGGTGAAGCCCGCAGCCGTGAGCCGTACGCCGTCGAGGCGGCGCTGTTCGATCCCGTGTGAGGACGCCTCCATGGCGAGCTCGGTCACGCCCTCGCGGGCGAGCCGGGCCAGGGTCTGGTGCAGCGTGACGGGGTCTGGGGTCGTCAGCGAGCCGTATTCTGCACCGCGATTGGTGACGATCCCGACGGTGCCGAGGCTCGCCGCGTCGCGGCCGAGGCGGGCCAGGATCTGGCGCACGAAATCCGCGACTGAGCTTTTGCCTGCCGTACCGGTCACCGCGACCACGGCCCCGGGCTGCGTACCGGCGAGCCGGGCGGCGGCGAGCGCCAGCGCCCGGCGGGCATCCGGAACCGCGATCCAGGCGACGGACTCGGGCAGGTCGGCGGGGCGATCCCCCTCCCCGGCCACCGCAACGGCGCCGCGTCCGGCGGCTTGGGCGGCGAACAACCGCCCGTCGGCCTTCGTGCCGGGTACGGCGACGAACACGCTTTTGGGCGCCGCCTGCCGGCTGTCGGCGGTCAGCGCCGTCACCGTCAGGTCGGCGGTCGGACCGGTGGCCTCCGGGAAGAGATCGGCGAGCCGGGCGGTCATCGCTGCACCATCATGGGCCGCCGAGCTGGTTGATGTGGTAGGCGTTGAGCTTGACCATCTGGGGGAACGGCCGCACTGGCGGCTCGAACTGCGGCGGCAGTCCGAGGATCGGGGCGACCCGCTCGATCACCTTGCCGGTGACCACGCCCGAGTTCCAGGCCGCGGTAGCGTAACCGCCCGATTCCGGCAGGCCCTGCGGCTCGTCCATGATCGTCACGAACAGGTATTTCGGGTCGTTCATCGGCGCCGCCGCCATGAAGGTGGTGAACAGACGGTTGTGGATGTAGCGGCCACCGATCACCTTCTCGGCCGTGCCGGTCTTGCCGCCGACGAAGTAGTACGGGATCGCCGCCTTCTTGGCCGAACCCTCGGCCGCGTTGAGGCGCATGATGTAGCGCATCGCCTCGGAGGTCTGAGCCGAGAGCACGTGCGTGGCGCGCGCCTTGTCTTCGGGGGCGGCCTTCAGGAAGGTCGGGGTGATCAGATCGCCGCCATTGGCGATCGCCGCCACCGCGGCGGCCGCCTGGATCGGTGCCACCGCGATGCCGTGGCCGAACGCGATGGTGATCGTGTTGATCTCGGTCCAGCGGGACGGGACGATCGGGGCCGCGCTCTCGGGCAGCTCGGTCCGCAGCCGGTCGAGCAAGCCCATCTTCTTCAGGAAGGCCTTGTGGCCAGGCACGCCGACGCCCAGCGCCATCTTGGCCGAGCCGATGTTGGAGGAGTGTGTGAACACCTCGGGCATGGTGATGACCCGGTTGGTGCCGTGATACTCGTGGATCTTCTGCCGGCCCCAGTTCAGCACGCCGCCGCGGGTGTCGAAGGTCGAGTTGACGTTGTACTTGCCGGAGTCGAGCGCCATGGCCAGCGTCATCGCCTTGAAGGTCGAGCCCATCTCGTAGACGCCGACATTCATGCGGTTGATGCGGTCGGGCGAGAGCGCGTCCTTCGGGTCGTTCGGGTCGAAGTCCGGCATCGAGACCAGGGCGATGACCTCACCGGTCTTCACGTCGAGGATCATCGAGGCGCCGGCCTTGGCCTTGAAGTGATCGATGCCCCAGGCCAGCTCGTCGCGTACGGCGAACTGGGCGCGCAGGTCGATGGAGAGCTGCACCGGCTTGAGATCGGCCTGCTTGTTGACCAGCCCGAAGCTGTTGAGCGCCTGCAGGCCGGTGGAGTCGATGTACTTCTCCATGCCGGCGATGCCGACGCCATCGAGGTTGGTCGCCCCGAGGATGTGGGCGGCGGCGGTGCCGTTCGGGTAGACCCGCTTGTGGTCGGGCAGGAAGCCGATGCCCGGGATGCCGAGCCGGTGGACCTCGGCCTGCTGCTTCGGCGTCAGCTCGCGCTTCACCCAGACGAAGCCCGCGCCCTTCTTGTCCTTGCGCGAGGACAGCTTGGCGCGCAGCTCCGAGGCGTTGAGTTCCGGCAGGACCGCGGTGAGCAGCTCCACCGCCTCGTCCTTGTCGTAGATGTTGCCGGGCTCGGCGAAGACCGAGACGGTGCGAATATCGGTGGCCAGGATCTCGCCGTTGCGGTCGACGATGTCGGGCCGGAACGCCGTCGAGGAGGCGGCCGCGACCCGGTGCTCCTGGCTGGGCGGATCGCCGAACACGGCCATCATCAGGAGCTTGGCCGAGATCGTCCCGAACACCCCGACGAAGACCAGCCCGACCAGGGCGACGCGCATATGCGAGCGCTCGATGGCGAGCCGGAACATGCTCCGCACGAACGCCTTGGCGCGGGCGGCACGCAGGTCCGGATGCACCGCCCGGGCGGCGGCCTCGAGGGCGGCCGCATCGTGCTCGGACACGGCGTAGTGCGCCGCATCGTGAGCTGGCGCCTCCTGCGCCGACGCCTCTTGGGCCGACGCATCTTGGGCCTGTGCGTCGTGCTCCGAGATCTGCGTCTCGGCTGCCGCGTCTCTGGTGTGGTCGGCGTCTTCGGACACGGGTGATTACCTCGAAGCGGTATTCGGGGTGCGGGTCGTGGTGACGGTGCGGGTGATCGCGCCGGTGGTGCGCGGCTCGATCCCGCCCTTATCTTTCGGCGTCGCGGTCGCAGCGAGCAGCCGGCCGATCTCGTCGCCGCGCTCCGGGCGGGCTGGCAGGTCCGACAGGCGGGCCAGGTGGCTGGTCCCGATCGGCTCGAGGGCCAGGTGCTTGTCCACCGCGGCCTGCAATCGATCCGGCCGGGTCAGCAGCTGCCACTCGGCGCGCAGCACTGCGATCGCCTGACGCTCCTTGTGGAGCGCCGTCTGCAGCTTCGAGACCTGACCGCCCTGGTAGAGCGTGTCGTACTTGATCGAGTAGGCGTAGATCGCCGAGGCCACGAGGCCGGCGACCGCCAGGAGGTTCAGCAGGCGGATCATCGGCGATGGCCCCCGCGGGCGGCTTCGGGCAGGCTCGCGAGCGCGTGGAGCGCGGCGAGCGGTTCGGGCGTCTCGGATTCGGTGCGCTCCGCGGCCCGGAGCTTGGCCGAGCGGGCGCGCGGGTTGCGGGCCGTCTCGGCCTCGCCCGGCAGGACCGGACCCTTCGTGACGAGGCGGAAGCTGCGGATCGTCTCGGCGGGGCCGCCCGGCAGGTGGCGCGAGCCTTGGGCGGATCGGCCGCTGCGGGCGGCGAAGAACTGCTTGACGATCCGATCCTCGAGGGAGTGGAACGTCACCACGGCCAGCCGTCCGCCCGGGGCGAGGATCCGCTCCGCGGCGTGGAGCGCGCGCACCAACTCGCCGAGCTCGTCGTTGACGGCGATCCGCAGACCCTGGAACGTCCGGGTCGCCGGGTGGATGTGGCTGCCGGGCTCGGCCCAGACCACGCTGGCGACCAGCTCGGCGAGCTGGGCGGTGGTCTCGATCCGGCCGCGGCGGCGGGCCTCGTGGATGGTCCGGGCCACGGCGCGCGAGCGCCGCTCCTCCCCGTAATGGTAGATGATGTCGGCCAGCACGGTCTCGTCGGCCTCGTTGACGAGGTCGGCGGCGCTGGGGCCGTCATTGCCCATGCGCATGTCGAGGGGGCCGTCGTTGCGGAACGAGAAACCCCGCTCCGGTGTATCGATCTGCATCGACGAGACGCCGATATCGAGCACCACCCGGTCCGCCCGGGGCTCGCCGGCCTCGCTGAGCAAGGCGTCGAGATCGCCGAACCGGCCGGGGACGAGGCGCAGGCGTCCACCAGCCTCGGCGACCAGGGGCTGACCGTCGGCGATCGCCGTGGGATCGCGGTCGATGGCGATCACGCGCAGCGTCGGATCGGCCGCCAGCAGGGCGCGGGTGTAGCCGCCGGCCCCGAAGGTGCCGTCGACGGCGAGGCCGCCGTCGAGCTTGAGCGACTCGACGACCTCGTCGAGCAGCACCGGCACATGCGGCTGGTCGGATGCGGCGATGCCGGAGCGGTGCGCGGCGGGGGCCGTCTCGGCCGGCGGGCGGCGCCGAATCATGCGCGCCTCGCCGGGCCGGTACGGGGACAGTCGGGATTTCGGCGCGATCCGGGGTCTCCGGCGCGGATGCGGCTCGTGCGTCTCATGGTGCCCTGTGCCGGGCCGCGCGAGCGCGGCGCGCGTGACGGGAACGGCACCGGATGCAGAGCGCGCGAAACGCCGCGCACGGACGGGACCTGCACCTGTGCAGGTTACGCCCGGCGATCCGATACACGCCGTTGACGGGAGGATGCCGGGTATCATGGGCCTCGGAGGATCGTCAACGCGCGAGCCTGGCGTTGGCGAGCCGACCGATCTGACCCCCGTACGGTTAACCGAAGGTTTTTGCCGGGCGCGAATTTTGCGCCTCGTGGGCCCCATGGCCACCCCATGGGCAGGCGGCGGGTGCAGGCGTCGGAAGCCTGGGCAGCGCGCTTATCGGATGGTGGGATCAGCCGGCCTGTAAGCCGGGTTCTGTAAGGCCGGAGCGCTCGCGCGCGCCGACGTGGCGGCCATTCCTCTGGGACGGTCGTTGCCGACCGCCTCGAGCAACCAACCCGGGCGACTGGCCTGGAGAGCGGGCCTGCCCTTCTCGCGAAGGGCGCGCCGCCCCTATTCGGTCTTGCTCCCGGTGGGGTTTGCCGTGCCGTCCGCGTTGCCGCGTCCGCGGTGCGCTCTTACCGCACCCTTTCACCCTGACCCCGGACGTATCCGGGGCGGTCTGCTCTCTGTGGCACTGTCCCTGGGGTCGCCCCCGCCGGACGTTATCCGGCACCGTCTCTCCATGGAGCCCGGACTTTCCTCCCCGGACGCTGATGCACCCGGAGCGGCCGCCCGGCCGGCTGATCCGCGGGCAGATGCGCCCGCGCCGCCGTCCGGGTCAAGAGTCGCGCGTCGATTACCAGCTGCCGGTGTTCTCCATCGAAGCCCAGGGCTCCTGCGGCTCCTTGGCGGCGCCCTTCTGCAGGATCTCGATCGAGATCCCGTCCGGCGACTTCACGAAGGCCATGTAGCCGTCGCGGGGCGGACGGTTGATCGTCACGCCCTTGTCCTTCAGCTGCGCGCAGAAGGCGTAGATGTCGTCGACCTGGTAGGCGAGGTGCCCGAAATTGCGCCCGCCCGAATAGGTCTCCGGATCCCAGTTGTAGGTCAGCTCGATCAGCGGCGACTTGCTCGCCTGCGCCCGCTCGACATCCCCCGGGGCGGCCAGGAAGACCAGGGTGAAGCGGCCCTTCTCGTTCTCGACGCGGCGGACCTCCTTGAGGCCGAACGTATCGACGTAGAAGGCGAGCGCCCGGTCGAGATCGGCCACCCGGACCATGGTGTGCAGGTATTCCATCAGGCGGCTATCCCTTGAGTTGGGGCGAGGACTGTCACGACGTCCTCGGCAGAAACGGACATGACCGGCCGGGCCGGTCGGTGTCCTAGCTAGAGCGCGCGTCCTCGGCCGAGTAGGCTGCCCGCGTCGGTCACGGCTTCCCGATTCCGATATCGGCCGCCGCGGCCTGCAGCCGCTCCGGCGCGCGCTCCTTCCGCTCACTGTAGCGGTCGACGAGGAAATCGGCCCGCTCGCGGGTCAGCAGCGTGAACTTCATCAGCTCCTCGCAGACATCCACCACGCGCTCGTAGAGCGGGCCCGGCCTCATCCGGCCGGCCTCGTCGAACTCCTTGTACGCCATGGGTACGGAGGATTGGTTGGGGATGGTGATCATCCGCATCCAGCGGCCGAGCAGGCGCAGGCTGTTGACCGCGTTGAAGCTTTGCGAGCCGCCCGAGACCTGCATCACCGCGAGCGTGCGCCCCTGGGTCGGCCGCACCGATCCCTCGCTGAGCGGCAGCCAGTCGATCTGGCTCTTCATCACGCCGGTGAGGGTGCCGTGCCGCTCCGGCGAGACCCAGACCTGGCCCTCCGACCAGACCGAGAGCGCGCGCAACTCCTGCACCTTCGGGTGGTCGGCGGTGGTGTCGTCGGGCAGCGGCAGGCCGTGCGCGTCGTAGATCCGGACCTCCCCGCCCATGGCTTCGAGGAGGCGCGCCGCCTCGTAGGCGAGGAAGCGGCTGAACGAGCGCGCCCGGAGGGAGCCGTACAGGATCAGGAAGCGCGGCGCGTGCGGGAATGGCTGCGCCACCGCGAGCTGCGCTGCATCCGGCACAACGAAATGCGACCGGCTGAGATGCGGGATACCGTCGGCGAAGGGCTGTTCGGGCTTGTCCACGTAGGCGCTGTCTCGTATATTCAAAACATCGTTTGAATGTTGAAACGAAAATGGATGAACCGCAAGCCCTGGCGGCCTTCATGGCCCTGGGCCAGGAGCACCGGCTGCGGGCCCTCCGGGCGCTGGTGAAGGCCGGGCCGGACGGGATGGCCTCCGGGGCGTTGGCCAATGCCATCGGGGTCTCCGCCTCGACCATCTCCTTCCACCTGAAGGAGCTGCAGCAGGCCGGGCTGATCGGGTCCCGCCGGGCTGGGCGCTCGATCATCTACAGCGTCGCCTATCCGGTCCTATCCGGCCTCATCGAATTTCTCATGACGGATTGCTGCCAGGGGCATCCGGAGATCTGCGCGCCCGCGCTGGCCGCTTGCGGCCCCAGACCCAACGAGGTGGACCATGCCTGATCGCGCCTTCGACGTGGTGATCTACCACAACCCAGCCTGCGGGACCTCGCGCAACACCCTGGCGATGATCCGCAACGCCGGTATCGAGCCGCACGTGATCGAGTATCTGAAGACCCCGCCGGCGCGGGCGCTGCTGAAGCAGCTCCTGACCCGAGCCGGCCTGTCGGTCCGCGACGCCCTGCGCGAGAAGGGCACGCCCTATGCCGAGCTCGGCCTCGGCGACGCGGCTCTGACCGACGACCAGCTGCTGGATGCCATCCAGGCGCACCCGATCCTGCTCAACCGGCCGCTCGTGGTCAGCCCCAAGGGCGTCCGGCTGTGCCGGCCCTCCGAGCTGGTGCTGGAGCTGCTGCCGCCGCAGCAGGGCGCGTTCATCAAGGAAGACGGCGAGCCGGTGGTCGACGAAGTCGGCCGCCGCGTCGGTCTCGCCTGAGCCGGCGCCGGAAAGAGTCCCGCCCGCATGCTCGCGTTCGCCATCTTCGCCGTCACCCTGGTGTTCGTCATCTGGCAGCCGGGGGGATTCGGGATCGGCTGGAGCGCCCTCATCGGTGCGGGTGTCGCCCTCGCCACGGGGGTGATCCAGCCGGCCGACGTGCCGGTGGTCTGGCACATCGTCTGGGACGCGACCTTCACCTTCGTCGCCCTGATCATCATCTCGCTGCTGCTGGACGAGGCCGGTTTCTTCCATTGGGCGGCTTTGCATGTCGCACGCTGGGGCGGCGGGCGGGGCCGCCTGCTGTTCCCCTTGGTGTTGGTGCTCGGGGCCGCCATCGCCGCGGTCTTCGCCAATGACGGTGCGGCGCTGCTGCTGACACCGATCGTGCTGGCGATCCTGGTGAAGCTCGATTTCAAGCCGGCCGCCGCGCTGGCCTTCATCGTCGGCTGCGGGTTCGTGGCGGACTCGACCAGCCTGCCGCTGGTGATCTCCAATCTCGTCAACATCGTCTCGGCCAACGCCTTCGACATCCCCTTCGGACGCTACGCCGCCGTGATGGTGCCGGTCGACCTGGTGTCGCTGGCCGCGACCCTGGTGGTGCTGGGACTGTATTTCCGGACGGCCGTGCCGGCGACCTATCCGGCCGGGCAGCTCGAACCGCCCCGCGACGCGATCCGCGACCCGCTCCTGTTCCGGGCGGCGTTCCCGCTGCTCGGCCTGCTGCTCGTCGCCTATTTCGTCACGGCGCCGTTCGGGGTGCCGGTCTCGGCGGTCACCTGCGCGGGTGCGGCGACGATGGTGGCTCTGGCTTGGCGGGGCGGCGTCGTGCCGATCCGCAAGGTGCTGGCTGGCGCGCCCTGGCAGATCGTCCTGTTCAGCCTCGGGATGTACCTCGTCGTCTACGGTCTCCGGAATGCCGGCCTCACCGACGCGCTGGCGCGCGGCCTGGTCTGGATCGCCGGATACGGCCCGCTCGCGGCGACGCTCGGGGCGGGCTTCAGCGCCGCGATCCTGTCTTCCATCATGAACAACATGCCGAGCGTGCTGATCGGCGCCCTGGCGATCCAGCAGGCGCCCGACCTGTCGCCGCTGATGCGCGAGCTCATGATCTACGCCAACGTGATCGGCTGCGACCTCGGCCCGAAATTCACCCCGATCGGCAGCCTCGCCACGCTGCTGTGGCTGCATGTGCTGGCCAGCAAGGGCTACCGGATCGGCTGGGGCCAGTACATGCGGGTCGGCCTTGTGATCACGGTGCCGGTGCTGCTCGCCGCCCTGCTGGCGCTGGCCCTGTGGCTGCCCGTGCTCGGGACAAGCTGATCCCGTGACCGACCGGACCCGCCGTTGGCCGGTGATCTGCGCGCTCGGCGTGGTGCAGATCCTCGCCTGGGGCTCGACCTACTACATCCCTGCGGTGCTGGCCGAGCCGATCGCCCGCGACACCGGCTGGTCGCTCGCCTGGATCGTCGGCGGCCTGTCCATCGGCCTGCTGGTGGCGGCCGTCGTGTCGCCGCGGGTGGGCGCCGCCATCCAGCGGCACGGGGGGCGGCCGGTCCTGGCCACGGCGGCCGTGCTGCTGGCCACAGGCCTCGCGGTGCTGGGCCTTGCCCCGACGCTCCCGGTGTTCCTGGCCGGCTGGCTGATCCTCGGCCTCGGCATGGGGTGCGGCCTGTACGATCCCGCCTACGCCACCCTCGGGCGGCTGTACGGGTCCGAAGCGCGCTCCGCGATCACGGCCCTGACGCTGGTGGGCGGGTTCTCGAGCACCGTCTGCTGGCCGCTCTCGGCCTTCCTCGTCGCCCATATCGGCTGGCGGGGGACGTGCTTCGCCTATGCTGCGCTGCACCTCGCGGTGACGCTGCCGCTGGTGCTCGCCCTGATCCCGTCGGCCCCGCCCCGGGCGGTGCCGGAGACCGGTCGGGCGCGGCCGGTCGTGCCGCTGGAAGCGTGGCAGGCCCGGGCCGTCCTGCTGATGGCGGGGATCCTGGTGCTTGGCGGCACCATCATGGCGCTGGTCTCGGTCCACCTGCTGACCCTGCTTCAAGCCCGCGGCGTGACCCTCGCCGCAGCGGTCGCGTATGGCGGCCTGATCGGGCCGTCGCAGGTCACCGCGCGGCTGATCGAGATCGCCAACCGCGGCCGGCATCACCCGCTTTGGACCCTGACCGCCGCCTTCGCGCTGGTCGGACTGGGTCTTGTGCTGCTCGCATCCCATGGGCCGGTGATCGGCTTGGCGCTCGCCATCTACGGGGCCGGAAATGGGGTCTACTCGATCGCGCGGGGCACCGTGCCCCTGGTCCTGTTCGGCCCCGAGCACTACGCCGGGCTGGTCGGCCGGCTGGCCCGGCCCGGTCTGATGGCCCAGGCCCTGGCGCCCCCGCTCGGCGCGTTCCTGCTGGTCCGGATCGGGCCCGACGCCCTGTGGGGCCTTCTGGCGCTGCTCGCTGCGGTCAATCTCGGGCTGATCGGCGGGCTGTGGCGGTTGAAGGCCGTTGCTGCAGAATCCCCCTGACTGCAAGCGCCGCGGCCGCGTTGCGCCCGGCCCCGCGAGGGACCAGAACGGGCTCGAACCCGATCCGGAGAGAGAGCCGAATGCGCACCGAGACGCCGCCGCTGATCCGCCTGGAGGAATACCGGCCGAGCGACTACCTGATCGACCGCGTCGATCTCGACATCCGCCTCGATCCCCACGCCACCCGGATCGACGCGACCCTGGCCCTGCGCCCCAACCCGGCCGGCCGCGCGGGCGCGCCGCTCCATCTCGACGGCGACGACCTCCGGCTGGTCTCGGCAGACCTCGACGGCCTGGCCCTGGCGGCCGACGCCTATGCGAGGACGCCATCGGGCCTCAGCCTGCACGCCCCGCCGCGGCAGCCATTCGTCTTGCGCCTCGTCACCGAGATCGATCCGACTGCCAACACCAAGCTGATGGGCCTCTACCGCTCGAACGGGGTCTACTGCACCCAGTGCGAGGCCGACGGCTTCCGCCGGATCACCTATTTCCTGGACCGCCCCGACGTGATGGCGGTCTACACCACGCGCATCGAGGCGGATCGGGCCGAGGCGCCGGTGCTGCTCGGCAACGGCAACCTGGTCGAGTCCGGTGCTGTCGGCGCGGACCGGCATTTCGCGGTCTGGCACGATCCGCACCCGAAGCCCGCCTACCTGTTCGCCCTGGTCGGCGGCCGGCTCGGCAAGGTCGAGACCCGCTTCACCACGATGGAGGAGCGCGCCGTCACCTGCGCCGTCTATGTCGAGCCGGGCAAGGAGGCCCGCGCCGACTACGCCCTCGATGCCGTGATCCGCTCGATGCGATGGGACGAGACCGCCTTCGGCCGTCCCTACGACCTCGACGTGTTCAACGTGGTCGCCGTGTCCGACTTCAACATGGGCGCCATGGAGAACAAGGGCCTCAACATCTTCAACGACAAATACGTCCTGGCGAGTCCCGAGACCGCGACGGACGGGGATTACGCGGCGATCGAGGCGATCATCGCCCACGAGTATTTCCACAATTGGTCGGGCAACCGCGTCACCTGCCGGGACTGGTTCCAGCTCTGCCTCAAGGAGGGGCTGACGGTCTTCCGCGACCAGGAATTCTCCTCCGACATGCGCTCCCGGCCGGTCCACCGGATCTCCGAGGTTCGCTCCTTGCGGGCGCGCCAGTTCCCAGAGGATGCCGGCCCCCTGCGCCATCCGGTGCGGCCGCGGGCCTATGCGGAGATCAACAACTTCTACACGGCGACCGTCTACGACAAGGGCGCCGAGATCGTCCGGATGCTGCGCACGCTCATCGGCCCGGAGGCGTTCCGGGCCGGCATGGATCGCTACTTCGCCGACAATGACGGCCGCGCCGCCACCGTCGAGGATTTTCTGGCCGCCTTCGCGGCGGTCACCGGGCGCGACCTCTCGGCCTTCGCCCGCTGGTACGAGCGGCCCGGCACACCGCGCCTCTCCGTCGCCATGGCCTACGATCCGCAGACCGCCCGCTGCACCCTGCGCCTCGCCCAGAGCCTGCCGGGCGAGGCCGGCCAGGACGCGCCACCCCTGGTGATCCCGGTGGCGCTCGGCCTCGTCGGCGCTGCGGGACCGCTCACGGGCGCCGCCGGCCCGGATGTGCAGGACGAAGTCTACATCCTCGATCGGGCTGAGGCCGAGATCGTGTTCGACAACGTCACCGAGGAGCCGGTGCCCTCGCTGCTGCGCGACTTCTCGGCCCCGGTGCGGCTCGAGTTCGAGCTCACCGACGCCCAGCGCATGCGGCTGCTCGCGCAGGACAGCGACCCGTTCAACCGCTGGCAGGCGGCGCAGGATGTCGCTCTGCGGTTGATCCTCGACCCCGATCCCGCCCGGGCCGACGCCTTCTCCGAGGCCCTGGGGCGCTTCCTCGACGACGAGGCGCTGGCCGATCCGGCCTTCGCCGCCCTGGTCCTCGCCCTGCCGAGCGAGGGCGAGGCTGCCGACGCCCTGCAAGCGGACGTCGATCCGGACGCGATCCACCGGGCGCGGTTCGACCTGCGGGCGCGCCTCGGCCGCGCCCTCCGGCCGCGCCTGGAGCACCTCGACGCCGCCCTCGCGCCGGCCGACGGCGCGGCCTACAGCCCGGACGCAGCCTCGGCCGGGCGCCGGTCCCTGCGCAACGCCGCCTTCGACCTGATCGCAGCCGGTGATCCCGAAGCCGGGGCGGTGCGCGGGGCGGAACGCCTGGCGAACGCCACCAACATGACCGACCGGCTGGCGGCGCTCGGTACCCTGGCGTTGATCCCGGGCCAGGCCCGGGAGGACGCGTTCGCGGCCTTCGCGGACCGGTTCGCGGACGAGCCGCTGGTCCTCGACAAGTGGTTCGCCATTCAGGCGCAGATCCCCGAACCCGGCACTCTGGAGCGAATCACGCGTCTCAAGGCCCATCCAGCCTTCACCATGACCAACCCGAATCGGGTTCGTGCGCTGATCGGAAGTTTCGCGTTCGGGAATCCGTCCCAGTTCGCTCGGCCCGACGGGGCCGGTTTTGCGCTCGTCGCCGACACCGTCGCGTCCCTCGATTCGATGAACCCACAGGTTGCCGCTCGGCTGCTGACGGCCTTCGGATCGTGGCGTCGGCTTGAAAAATCGCGGGCCGGCAAAGCCGGCGAAATGCTTAATCGAATCAAGGCGATCCCAGGCCTCTCGCGGGACTCCGCCGACATCGTCGCGCGCACCCTTGGAGGCGGCTAACCTATTGAACCTGCGGTAGAAAACGATTCTGTGGCCGAGTCGTAGCGCAGGGGTTGCGTCAAGGGCGAATGGTAAAAAATCCGTGGACAAGCGCCCCTCGAAGATGGTTGTATCCAGTCAGATTCGGGGGGCGCGAGACGCCGCGGACGGATCGCAGTTCCCATGGGTGAGGTTCGGCCATGCCGGAGGCGGCTTCCGCTTCCTTCTCCGCGCGTGCGGAATCGAGTCTCGCCGTTTCCTGGCCGATGCGCGTCCGGGATCCGCGGCTCGGTCTGGTCGAGCGGTGGCTGCGCTACGCCGTGCCCGGCATCCTCGCGGTGTTCCTGGCCTGCCTGGTCGGTCTCGCGGCGCTCCACATCCAGGGTCAGCGGGCCGAGATCCTGGCCGGCGCCAAGGCCGAGGTCGAGGGCTTCGCCCGGCTGGCCGCGAGAGCGATCGCACCGGCCGGCGGTCGGGCCTCCGATCTGCGCGTCCTGATGCCGGAGAGCGAGCGCCATCCGGGCCGGCGCCTCCTCCTGGTGCGGCCCGATGCTCGGATCGCCGCCGCCCACCCGCCCCTTCCCGCCGACGCCACCACCCTGGCCCAGGTGCTTGGCGACAGCGAGCCGCTCTCCGGCCTCGGCGAGCGCGCCGGCGCCATGGCCCTCGACCTGCCCGGCGGCGAGAGCGTGCTCGCCGCCATCCACAGCTTGCCCAACGGGGCCGGTCAGGTCGCCGTGCTCCAGCCGATCGAGCCGCTGATGCGCGGCTGGAGCGCCCGGGCCCGGGACCAGATCGTCCTGGTCGCAGCCGCGATCCTGGTGATCGTCGGCGTCGGCCTGGCCTACGGGTTGCAGAGCCGGCAGGCGGCCCGGGCCGACCGCGCCCGCGAGCAGATCCGCGGCCGTCTCGAGACCGCCCTGCGCCGCGGCGCCTGCGGGCTGTGGGACTGGGACATCGCCCGGGGCCGGATCTACTGGTCCGATTCCATGTATGCCCTGCTCGGCTACCAGCGGCAGCACGAATATCTCTCCTTCGGGGCGGTGAACGCCCTGGTCCATCCCGACGATGGCGATCTCTACAGCCTCGCCCGCGGCCTCGCCGCCGCCCAGACCTGCGTCGACCACGCCTTCCGGATGCGCGGGGCCGACGGCGCCTATGTCTGGCTGCGCGCCCGGGCCGAGGTCATGCCCGATGCCACCGATGGCGGGCGCCACCTCGTCGGCATCGCCACCGACATCACCGAGCAGCGCGCCCTGGAGGAGACCAACGCGGCCTCCGACATGCGCCTGCGCGACGCCGTCGAGGCGATCTCGGAGGCCTTCGTCCTCTGGGATACCGGCAACCGGCTGGTGCTGTGCAATTCGAAGTTCCGCCACCTCCACGCCCTCAGCCCCGAGGACGCGCAATCCGGCCGGAGCTACACCGACGTGATGGGCCGGGGTGTCCTGCCCCAGGTACGCAGGGAATCCCCCGAGGCCGGCCTCGCCCTCCCCGGCATGGCCGCCCGGACCTTCGAGGCCGAACTCACCGACGGCCGCTGGCTCCAGATCAGCGAGCGACGCACCAAGGATGGCGGCTACGTCTCGGTCGGGACCGACATCACCAGCCTGAAGCGCCACCAGGAGCAGCTCCAGGCCTCGGAGCGCGAGCTGATCGAGACCGTCAAGGACCTCAAGCGCTCCCGCCGCACCCTCGAGCTCCAGACCCAGCAACTCGCCGATCTGGCCGAGCGCTATCTCGACCAGAAGGCCGCCGCCGAGGCTGCCAGCCAGGCTAAGTCCGAGTTCCTGGCCAATATGAGCCATGAGCTGCGTACGCCGCTCAACGCGATCATCGGCTTCGCCGATGTGATGGAGAACGCGGTTCTCGGCCCCCTCGGCACCCCGCGCTACACCGAGTATTGCCGCGATATTCGTGAGAGTGGCTCGCACCTGCTCTCGATGATCGACGACATTCTCAACATGGCCCGTCTCGAGGCGCGTCGGGTGCGGCTGAATCCGCGGGCCATTCCCGCCGAAACTGCCGTCACCTCCGCGCTCGGGCTGGTCGAGGCAGCCGCCCGTGAGAAGGGAATTACCCTCGGTCTGGACGTACAGCCCGGAATCGATCTGCTGGCCGATCCGAGCGCGATGCAGCAGATCCTGGCCAACCTCGTCCAGAACGCCGTGAAGTTCACGCCGGCCGGTGGCCGCGTGGCGGTCCGCGTCCGCCGGGCGGGCGCCAGCACCCACCTGTTCGTCGAGGATAGCGGCATCGGCATTCCTCGCGCCGACCTCGCCCGGCTCGGCCGGCCGTTCACCCAGGTCGAGGCGCAGATGACCCGCAGCCACAAGGGTTCGGGGCTCGGGCTCGCGATCACCCGATCCATGGTCGAGCTGCATGGCGGCTCCCTGCGGATCCGCTCCGAGGAAACGGTCGGCACCGTCGTTCTGGTACGCCTGCCGGCTCCGACGCCCGAGCAGAAGGATCGGTCCGCGCCCGCCCGTGCCACGGCGTCCCGGCCGGGCGCCCGTCGGCCCGTCGCCGCCTGAGACCGCGTTCACCGCCGCGGATCGAGCCCGCCCGATCGCGCGAGGCGGCCCTGCTCCACCTGCCAGCGCGCATCCGCCACCGCCCGGGCCAGACGCCGGATCCGCCAGCGGCGGTAGAGCGTCAGCAGGACAGGGCCGCCGAGCCCGGCCTCATGATGCCGCAGGCGCCGCAGCAGGTCCGGCAGGACCGACGCCGCCGCATCGGCGGTGGCGATCTCGATGGCCCGCAATTCGGCTCGAAAACCCGCCTTCCAATCCTCCATGGCGACCCGGGCCTCCGCGGTGAGGCGTCGTCCGGGACGAGGGTTCGGGGGCTCGCCCGCGACACGGATGCGCCCCCGAGAACGCGCGTCCCCGACCGGCGTTTCCCGTTCAGAGGATCCGCGATGCGGATCGACCATCGACGAGACGATCCATGCGCTCCAGGACCAGCCTCCGCCTCGCCCTCGCGGGCCTGCTCGGGCTCGCCGCGGCCCCGGCCTTCGCCCAGAGCGTCGGCTACGCGACCGGCTTCCCCGGCAAGGACCCGGCGGGCGACGAGGAGATCGGCTGGGGCCCGGCCTATCGCCCGGAGACAAGCTTCGCCCAGCCCGGCACGCCGCCGACCCCCGGCCAGATTGCCGGCCGCGCCTACCGGGCCCGGACCGGGCACGGCGTCTACGATCAGGTCCAGGGTGAGGGTCCGTACCGCAACCGATAGGGCCGCGTTTCAGCGCCGCCGCAAAGCCCGCTTGGCTGTGGCCCGGGCCTGGTGCTCGAACCGGGCGAGCCGCAGCCGCCGCTCCAGGGAGAGGGTGCGATCTCCCGGCGGCAGGGCGATGATCTCTGCAACGGATGTCCGTTCGCGATAAAGGCTCTCCAGGGCCGAACCCTCGAGCGTCGCCGAATCGAGTGTATCCGCAAAACCGGTCTCGTGGCAGGTGCGCACGATCTCGGCCTCCAACAGCAGGCCGGGGGCGTGGCTTCGCAGATCCTCGTCGTAGGCCGTCTTCAGGAGCGTCGCGGTGCCGCCGCCGACCAGGGCAAGGCTGATCGCGATCGATCGTCCGTCGAGAGTCAGGGCGTCGGCCCGGACGCCGACCGGACCCGATGCCTGGCCGAACAGGGCGTGGGCCAGCGCGGCCGTGTCCGCCCGGCAGGCCATGGCGGTGCCGGCCTGACCCTTCCAACCCTTCTGCTCGAGGCTGAGGAAATCCGCCACCAGCCCCGCCAGTTCCCGACCGCCCGTGGCGCTGACATGGGCGACGGTGCCGATCTCAGCGAGCCGGCGGGCGCGACGGCGCAGATCCTTGAATCGAGACCTGTTCGGGTGTCCGGCCAGGAACGCGTCGTGATCGGCCCGGCGCGCCATCACCGGGCGCTCGAACGTTGTCACGACGCCGATCGCCCAGCCGCGCGCGCGCATCGCGGCCAGCATGTCTGGGACGGCGCCGTCGTCCATCGGTAGGAGCGGCCAGCGCCAGGCCCGGCCGCATTCTTCCAGGCCGGTCACCAGGGCGGCCACCGCCGCTTCGCGCCCCGACCCGTCGATCACCAGGGGCGCGGTGGCGGTCACCAGTGGCGAGAGGAACGGCCGCGCCACCCGTCCGCCGAGGCCGGTGAGGTCGCGGCGCAGCGTGACGGGCAGGAGCGCGACGAGATCGCCGCCGCGGCGGATCGTGACGAAGCGCAAGTCCTCCGGCAGCAGCCCCGCTTCCCGATGCGCCGTGATCGCGTGGTGCGTGTAATGTGGATGCGGACCGGCGGCGCAGGCGAACAGGGCATCCCAGGCCGCCGGATCCGGCGCGGGGCCGACGGAGACCGACAGGTCCGGGAATTCTCGGCGCGCGGCGGGAGCGAAAAGGCTCATCGGATCGCTCCCGCGGACCAGATTGGGGTCGGCAGCCCGTGCAGGCGGCCGGCAGCACGGGCGAGCAGCGCGGCGCGCGCGATCGTCGCCAGCGTCACCGCGAAGGCGGCACCCAGGGGGCCGAAGGGCGGGATCAGCAGCAGGCACAGGAGCGCGGCAGCGATCAGCATGGCGGCGGTGATGCCTGCGCAGAGGCGCTCGCCGCCGAGCATGGTCAGGAGATCCTCACCGGGCCCGAACAGGCTGGCGGCGACGCTGCCGGCCACCAGCACCGCCAGGATCGGCACGCTGGAGTTGAGGCCGGGGCCGAACATCGCCAGCAGCAGGGGGCTTGCGCCTACGATCCCGACGCCGACGAGGGCGGTGGCGGCTGCGGTCAGCCGGCCCTGGCGGCGCACGAGGTCGGCGAGGAGGGGGCGGTCGGCCCGGGCGTGGGCGGCGCTGTAGCGCTGGAGCGTCGCCGCGCTGGCGGCGAAATGCACGAACACGACGAATTGCTGGATCCGGGTCGCGGCGAAATACAGGCCAAGTTCGGCCGGGCTCACCAGGGCGCCGAGCACGATGACGTCGACGAAGGTGAAGCCGGCATTGGCCAGATCGATCCCGGCGATCGGCAGGCTGGTGCCGAGCCAGGTCCGCCACTGGTAGCGCTGCGGCCCCGGCGGCAGGTCCGTCCGCAGCCGCGCCAGGAGCAGGCCGGCCTGCAGGGCCGTGGCGATGGCGGCGGCGATCAGCATGCAGGCCATCGCGACTTCGGCCCGGGGCGGCGCCCCGAGCAGCACGGCCCCGACCATGCAGGCCATCATCAGGCTCTGGCGCAGCAGGTAAGGCGGCGCGATAGCGAGCCCGACCCAGTTCTGGCTGCGCGCGACGCCTTCGAGATAATCCTGCAGCGCGAAGAGCGGCATCACCCCGAGCGCGACCGCGATCGGCGCCCGATAGGCCGGCGCGAACAGGCCGGGCTCCAGCCACAGCAGGGCCGCGCCGAGGCCGGCCATGCTGAAAGCCGCCCCGCCGGTGACGAGGGCGCCGGTCCGGAGATAGCCGCGAGCCAGATCGAGATCGCCCCGCGCCTGATCGGTGGGCACGAAGCGGCAGGCGCCCTGCGACAGACCGAGCGTCAGCGTGTGGCCGAGCATCGCGGTCCAGACCCAGACCGCAGCGAACACCCCGTAGGCGTCCCAGCCCATCAGCCGGGCGGCGAGCACCTGGGCGGCATAGGCGAAGCCGGCTGCACCGACCCGGATCGCGAAGACCGCGAGCGCGGCCCGTGCCGGGCCATCGCGCAGGGTGTGGAGCCGCTGGCCGGCGGCGGCAAGCTTGCTGAGGGCCGGGAGGGCTGTCGCTGACACCACGCGCTCCATGCCAGGCGCTGGAGCATCATCCCGAACGGCGGCCGCCGGATCGGAAACAGATGATGACCCGTCAAACCCGCCGAAGCGTCGTCCGAGATCCGATATCCGGGGCGATACGTCAGTGACCGCAGGAGAACGGTCTCGGGTTTTGACGGTCTAGCCCGGGGCGCGTTGCGGCTCGGTTAAGGGCGGTGCAGCCGGCGCAAGCTTCGGGTCCGGAGCGGGCTCGGTCCGCATCAGCGAGGTGGCGATGGTCAGCGCCACGTGCTCGGCCATGCAGCGCAGGCCGAGATCGTTGAGCCGGAACTGGCGGCCGAGCATGTGCCCCTCGCCCTTGTCGCTGCGGCTCGACAGGTAGTGCAGGGCCTCGTAGCGGCGCACCAGCGGCACCTGCTGCTGGGCCGCCACGGTACGGACCGCGTCGACGATCCGGTTGTAATCGACGTCGGCGGCCATGCTGGCGGTATAGATCGGATCGACGAGCACCACATCGATTCCGTGGGAGCGGATCCAGGCCACGGCCTCGCTGAGTTCGCTCGCGAAGGCGTCGGCATCGACCCGGGCGATGGCGTCGTGGGTGCCGACCTGCCAGACCACGAGATCGGGCTCGGCCTCCGCCACCATGGTGCGCAGGCGCTCGGACGCCCCCGAGGCGATCTCCCCAGGCAGGCCGCGATGATCGATGGTCACGTCGATCTTGGGCAGGGCCCGTTCCAGGGCGGCTTCGAGCTTGGCCGGATACGAGGCCGAGGCTCCCGGCGCCGCGCTGCCACCGATCGCCAGGATCTTGAGGGCGCGGTTCTCGCTGAGCGCGGTCCGGACCGCGCCCAGCTTGGCCATGGTGTAGAGCTGCGCGCCGGGGACCCGGCATTCCTGCGACAGGCCGGGCTGGTCGCCCGAGCCCGGATCCGCCGGCTGCTCTGCAGCCGCGGCCGGCGTCATGAAAGCCAGGACCAGGGCGGCCAGCGCCCAGCGGGGCCCCGAGGCGCGTGCGCGCCTCACGGCCGGGGCCGGGACGACTTGCTGCGGGTGCGCCATTCGACGAACCATGCGGTGAACCCCAGACCGACCAGGCCGCTTCCGGCGACCAGCATATCGACCAGCACGCCGCCGCCGGTCTGGAAACGCACGAGCTGCCCGATCAGGCTCAGGATCGACCCCATGGAGAAGACCGCCAGGGAATTACGACCCAGCTGACTCAGATAGCGCCCGACGACCCCGATTCGGGGAGCCAGAATTGCGTAGAGCGGCGCGAAGGCGAGCAATACCCCCAGGAAATGAAGAAGCCGCGCCGGTGTCAGGTAGGTTTTCTCGAACGTGAACAGCAATCGGGGCTCGGGCACCATTAGCGGATCCGGCCGGATCCCGGTCACGGCCAGCACGACGCCCACGGTGACGATGGCGAAGCCGGCTGGAACCAGCCGTCGCGCCCAGCGGCGCAGGGTGTCGGAGCGCAGGGTCCAGCCCTGGAGCACGAAGCCCAGCACCAGCAGAACCTGCCAGCAGAACGGATCGAAGAACCAATCCCCCTCCCCGGGCCAGGATGGGACGTTCCACTCGAAGACGAGGCTCGCCAGGTAGATACCGGCCGACAGCGCCAGGGCCGCGATCAGGCTGAGGCGGCCGACCAGCACGAAGACCGGCGCGATGCCGATCAGCAGCACGTAGAGCGGCAGGATGTTGAAGAACCCGAGCTGGTAGGTCATCAGCGCCATGCCGCAGACCGACTGGATCGGGTCCGCGAAGAAGCCGCCGGCATTGTGCCATTCGAGGATCAGCGGGTTGTCGAGCAGCAGCGCCGAGCCGGCGATGAGCGCCAGCGCCAGCAGCATGATCGTGAGCTGCGCGCGGTAGACCTCGACGGTCCGGGCGAGCAGCCGGACCACACTCTTGCCGGCCGGCTCCGGCTTCCCGTCGCGCCCGCGGGTGGCGATGCCGATCGACCAGCCCGCCAGGAACACGAACAGCTCGGCGGCGTCCGAGATGCCGTATTGCGAGAAGGTGTAGCGCTCGAAGGTGTTGCCCGGGATGTGGTTGATGAAAATCGTCACCAGGGCGAAGCCGCGCCAGAAGTCGATCGCGTTGGGGTCCCGCATCGTCGCGGCGGCTCCGGGGTTTCGACACTGGATCGGGGGTGAGCGGCCCGTGATACGGCCCCGGGCCGGCTCTGCAAAGGCGAACAAAGGGAGAGTTCGTGCGGACGCACGAACCGGGCGGTCACGCTCGCGTTAGGTCGGATCAAGGAGATCCGGACAGATGACCCGCACGATCACGATCCTCGGCCTCTCGGCCCTGCTTCCGATACTCGCTACGACGGCCGCATCGGCGCAGGCTCAGACTGGCACCGGCGGGGGGCCGACCTCGACCATCACGGCGCCGCACACCTCGTCGGTGGGCCAGACCATGCCGCCGGCCTCCGGCGCCGGCGCAGCGACCCCGAACGATCGCCGGGACCGCACCCAGCAGCAGATCCAGGACGACAAGATCTCCCAGGGCATCTGCATCGGGTGCAGCCCGAAGTAGGCGTTCGCCGTTCAGGACATCCGGGACCGCCGGTCCCGAATGTCTCGTTCGCGCATCAGCGCAACGCGAGTTCATCCTCGCTCTCGCGGGCGAGGCGGAGCAGGTTCTGGCCGTAAGCGGTCTTGGCGAACATCTCCCCGCGGGCGATCAGCTGGTCACGGGTGATGAAGTTCTGAAGGAAGGCGATCTCCTCCAGGCAGGCCACCTGGAGACCCTGGCGGTTCTGCAGCGTGCGGACGAACTCGCTGGCTTCCAGCAGGCTGTCATGCGTCCCGGTGTCGAGCCAGGCATAGCCGCGCGACATCCGCTCCACGTAGAGTTGGCCGCGCTCGAGATAGGCCTCGTTGACGCTGGTGATCTCCAGCTCGCCCCGGGCCGAGGGCTTCACGGCGGCGGCGATGTCGAGCACCTGGTTGTCGTAGAAGTACAGGCCGGTCACCGCCCAGGTCGATTCCGGGTTCTGCGGCTTCTCGACGATCTTGGTCGGGCGCCCGGTCTTGTCGAGATTGACCACGCCGTAGGCCTGCGGGTTGTCGACATGGTAGGCGAACACCGTCGCGCCGTCCTTGCGCGACCGCGCCTGGTTCAACAGCTCCCGCATGCCGGCGCCGAAGAACAGGTTGTCGCCGAGGATCAGCGCCACGTCGTCGGTCCCGACGAAGTCGCGCCCGATCACGAAGGCCTGGGCGAGGCCCTCCGGCCGCGGCTGCAGCGCGTAGCTGAATTGCAGGCCGAACTGCTCGCCGGTGCCGAACAGGCGCTTGTAATTGTCGAGGTGCTCCGGCGAGGAGATGATCAGAATCTCGCGGATGCCGGCCAGCATCAGCACCGAGATCGGGTAGTAGATCATCGGCTTGTCGTAGACCGGCAGCAGCTGCTTGTTGATCGACAACGTGGCCGGATGCAGCCGCGTGCCGGATCCGCCGGCCAGAACGATGCCCTTCATGGCTTGGAAACTCCGTCTGTGACCGGCCCGACGAGCCGGTCCAGGATGTCGTCGAGCGCCGCCTGCCAGGGCCTGGGCGCGATGCCGTAGGCCGCCGTCAGGCTGTCCGTGGACAGGCGCGAATTGGCCGGCCGCCGGGCCGGTGTCGGGTAGGCCGAGGTCGGGATGCCGGTGACCGGGATCGACCGGCCGCCGCGCCGGGCGGAGCCCGCCACGATCGCCTCGGCGAAGCCGGCCCAGGTGGTGGCGCCGGCATTGACGCAGTGGAACGTCCCGGTGGGCGCGGCCGCATCCTCGGCCAAGCGCCCGGCGATCACCGCCAGGGCGGCGGCGAGGTCGGAGGCGGAGGTCGGGCAGCCATGCTGGTCGTTGACCACCGTCAAGGCGTCACGCTCGCCGGCGAGCCGCAGCATCGTCTTGACGAAGTTGCCCCGGTGCGGGCTCACCACCCAGGCGGTGCGCACGATCGCGTGGCGCGGGTTGGCACTGCGCACGGCGAGCTCGCCCGCGGCCTTGCTGGCGCCGTAGACGCTCTGCGGGTCGATCGGCTCGTCCGGGGCGTAGGCGCCGTCGGCCTTGGTGCCGGCGAAGACGTAGTCGGTCGACACGTGCACGAGCGGGATTTTCTTATGCGCGGCCGCCGCTGCCAGGATCGCCGGGGCTAGGGCATTGAGGCGCCAAGCCTCGACCACGTCGGCCTCGGCCTTGTCGACCGCGGTGTAGGCGGCGGTGTTGATCACTGCGCCGTAATCGCGTGCGTCCAACGTCCGGGCGACGGCGCCCGCATCGGTGATGTCGAGCTCGGCGCGGCTTGGCGCGTGCACCGATACGCCGGCTGGCCAGGCCAGGGCCTGCAGCTCGGTGCCGACCTGGCCGGCGCCGCCGAGGACCAGGATATCCATCAGCCGGTCAGCCCGAGGCGCTCGCCCGTGTAGCGGCCCTCGCGGATCGGGCGCCACCAGCTCTCGTTGTCGAGATACCAGGCCACGGTGTCTTCCAGGGCCTGCTCGAAGGTCTTCTGCGGCTTCCAGCCTAGCTCGGTCTCGGCCTTGGTGCAGTCGATGGCGTAGCGCCGGTCATGGCCCGGCCGGTCGGCGACGAAGCTGATCAGCTGCTCGTGGGGGCCGTGCTCCGGCCGCAGCCGATCGAAGGCCGCGCACAGCGCCTTCACCACCGCGAGGTTGTTGCGCACCGCCCTACCGCCGAGGAGGTAGGTGTTGCCGATGCGGCCGCGCTCCAGCACGGCGACCAGGCCCTTGGCGTGGTCTTCGACATGAATCCAGTCGCGCTCGTTCAGGCCATCGCCGTAGACCGGCAGCTTCTTGCCCTCGAGGGCGTTGAGGATCATCAGCGGAATCAGCTTCTCCGGGAAGTGCCGCGGCCCGTAATTGTTCGAGCAGTTGGTCACCAGAACCGGCAGCCCGTAGGTCTCGTGCCAGGCGCGCGCCAGGTGGTCGGAGGCCGCCTTCGAGGCCGAGTAGGGCGAGCGCGGGTCATAGCGGCTGTCCTCGGTGAAGAACGCCTCCGGGGGCAGCGAGCCGTAGACCTCGTCGGTGGAGACGTGGAGGAACCGGAAGGTCTTCTTCTCCGCCTCCGGCAGGGCCTCGTAATAGCCCCGGGCACCGTCTAGCATGGTCTGGGTGCCGATCACGTTGGTGCGCACGAAGGCGCCCGGATCGGTGATCGAGCGGTCGACGTGGCTCTCGGCGGCCAGATGCATCACCGCCTGCGGCTTGAAGGCGTCGATGGCGGCCTGCACGGCGGCGCGGTCGCAGATATCGGCCTCGACCAGGCGGTGGCGCGGGTTGTCGGCCAGTGGTGCCAGCGAGATCGGGTTGGCCGCGTAGGTCATCGCGTCGAGGGTGCAGACCTCGTGGCCGAGATCGTTGACGAGATGCAGCACCAGCGCCGAGCCGATGAAGCCGCAGCCTCCGGTCACCAGAATGCGCATGGTGGGTCCCCCTCGGATCGATCGCGTATGGAAATGAGCCGCCGGCAGCTAAAGCCCGCCCGGCGTGACGAAAATACGGCCCCGCCGCTAGGCGGCCGGAAACGCCGGTTCAGAATGCTGTTTAGAACACCTGGCCGAGCGCTGCGAGCTTCGGCGCGCGACGATCCTTGTCGGACAGGATCGCGGCCGCGCCGGAGACCGGCCACGGGATCCCGATCTCGGCATCGTCCCAGGCCAGCGCGCGGTCGTGCTCCGGGCTGTAATAGGCGTCGACCTTGTAGGCGACCATGACGTCGGGGGTCAGGGTGCAGAAGCCGTGGGCGAAGCCGTGCGGGATGTAGAGCTGCTCGCCGTTCTCGGCGTCGAGGGTCACGGCCACGTATTTGCCGTAGGTCGGCGAGCCGCTGCGGATATCCACCGCCACGTCGAGAATTGTGCCTTGGAGCACGCGGATCAGCTTGGCTTGCGCCTGGGGGGCGATCTGAAAGTGCAGGCCGCGGATCGTGCCCTGCGGAGCCGAGAACGACTGATTGTCCTGCACGAACGGTGTGGTGATCCCGGCCTTGGCCATCGTGTCGGCTCGGAACGTCTCGGAGAACCAGCCGCGGCTGTCGCCGAAGCGCTTCTGCTTGATGCGCTTGACGTCCGGAATCTCTGTCTCGATCACGTCCATGCCAGCGCGCCCTTTCCCGCGGATGCCGGCGGCCGGGCCCGCGGATATCTCCGCCTCAGTCGTCCCGGGCGTCACGCCCGTCGCGCCGAGAACAACCTCGATGATCGATCCGCGACTTCCGGTCATTCGCCCGCCGTGTCAAGGCGTGCTGCCTGCGGGGACGGTGTCCCGGGCGGTTTTTACGAAGGTTAGTCTTGCGTTATGGGGCACCGATGACGGGTGGATCGGTCGAGTCCCTGCTGCGCGACCACCTCGCCGACCCGGCCTGCGCCTGGAGCCTCGGCGCCTATGGGGCGGTGGCCGCCTTCTCCCGGGATCCGGCCGAACCGACGGCGTTCCGCGAGGATGGCGGGATCGGCCTGGCGACCCAGCGCGGCGCGGTCGCGCTCACCGTGACACCGGACCTGGTGCCCTTCGCCTACGAGACCGGGTTCACCGGCGGCTGGAGCCAGGCGGTCGCCTTGTGCTTGCCCGCGTCGGCCTGCGCCATGAGCCGACGCGCGGTGTTGGCCGAGCTCGGGCCCGACGCGGCGGCGGCGCGGGCGCAGGATCGCGACGCGATCCTGTTCGATCTCGGCCTCGGTCTCCGGGCGGTCGATGCCTGCGTGCGCGTGACCGATCCCGGCCTCATCGATCGCCTGCGGGAAGCCGCCGGCCGGCCGATCTTCGCCCCCGGCAATCCAGTCGGGCCCCTGCTCGTCGCGGCGAGCCCCCACCGGGTGTTCCTCGCCCGTTTCGGCCGGATCGAGGTCTTTACGCCGATCCCGCCCGACGGCGGCGCCAGCGCCCCCGGACCGCACACCCACATCTTGCCGAAGCTCCTGCGGCTCGGCCGGACCCATGCCGCGACCGCGCCGATCCCGCCCGGCCTCGTGCCCTGCGCGGCCCTGCATCCGGCCCATCCCGCCAAGGACGCTTCAGGCCGCCGGGCCAGCTTCGACGCCGCCCGCCACGCCGCCTTCGGGCGCCTCCTCGACGCCTGGGGCGATCCGGCACTGACCGCGCTCCGGCACACCGTGCTGGCCGGCGGCGAGCCCGATCCGGCGCTGACGAACAGCCGCTTCGCCCGCTCGGCGATCCGGGCGGCGCGAGCGCAGGTTTTGGCGATGGGCATTTAGCGCCACCGCCGTCATTGCTTCGCTACGCTCGCAATGACGGTGCGGCCGGCGAGAAGCCGTCGGCCACCATCGTCCACCGAGCGCAGCCTCAGCGAACTGGCGGCGGCGGGGGCGGCGCCAGCAGTGGGGCCAATGCCGGGTGATCGCCCGCGGCGATCCAGGCTCCGCCCTGCGGGTGGATCTGTGTGGCCGCGCTCAGGGCGCCCGCCCGGGCCTGGGCCACGAGTTCGGCGAGCGAAAACGGGCCTTCGACCGTGTCCCGGTAGACGTAGAAGAGAGCACCCGGCGACGGTGGCGGCGGGGCGGGGGCGGCCGGGCTGGCGAGGCGGAGCAGGGCCTCGGTGGTGAAGGAAGCGGGCTCGATCACCCGTTTGTCCACGGCCCGCAGGGCCGGCGGGTAGGACGGGTCGCGGTTGGCCTCCTCGGCGGGCACGTCGGCGAGGCTGCCCGGGATCGGCTTGGTCCAGGCCTCGATCTGCGTGAGGAGCGCGTCGAACAGCCGGTCCGGATCGCCCGGCAGGCCGCCGGCCTCGACGGCGCCCTGGCGCCAGCCCCGGCTGAGCGCGTCGGCCACGGCGTTGCCGATACCGCCGACCCTTGCCTCGGCGTCGAAATTCACCGTCTCGCGCCGGGGGGCGTAGGCGCGCTTGGCGGTCCAGGCGAACAGCGCCGCCATCGCGAGGTTCTGGACCGGCGACAGGGCCGCCTCGGCCTCGGCGAGCTGGGCCGCGATCGCCCCGCGCTGGACCCGGTCGAACAGCTTGCGCCGCAGGGTCCGCTCCGAGCCGACGCTGCGCCAGTCACCGGGCTCGAAGGCGAAGCGCCACAGCCCGGTCTCGGGGGCGCGCTGGAGCAGGCCGAGGCAGACCGCGCGCAGGAACAGCGACAGGGTCTCGCGCAGGGCGTCGGCTTCTTCGGCCGAGGGCGCGACAGGGTCCGGGAAGCGCAGATAGTCCTTGTGGTTGTGGAGCGGGATCGCGTCGAGACGGTCCAGCTCCTGCGCGTAGGCGGTGCGCCAGTCGCGCCGCAGGGGGCCGAGCACGTCGAGCGGCACGCCGGACAGCTCGCAGTAGCAGACGATGCGGCCGCGCTGGCTCGATTCGAGGAAGCCGATCTCCCCGGCGCCCAGCACCGGCGGCAGGCTCGCCCGCAGGATCGGGCCGAACTCGGCCTGGAAGGCGCGCGAGCCCTCCACCGCCAGGATCGTCTTGAACTGGTCGCCGCCCGGGCTGAAGGCGTCGAACCGCGCGTAGATCCAGGGCATGCAGCGCAGCAGCATCAGCTCCAGGGTCTCGCGCTGCCGGGCGGGGGGTAGCTCGCGCAGGGCGTCCAGCGCCGAGGGGATGCGGGCGCGGTGCGGCCCGAGCCGGCGGCGGGCCATGTCGCGCACGGCGTTGAGCAGGTCGGCCCGGGTCTCCTCCTCGCGCAGCAGCGCGAAGATCGCGCGCGACCCGCCATAGGCCCGGAACGCCTCGCGGGCCCAGGCGAGCTGCTCGGCGGGGGCGACGGCGATCTTATCGGGCAGGTCGCCCGAGGGCAGGACCAGGAAGGTGCCGCCCGAGGGGCGCTCGATGGCGTTGCGGATCTCGGCGATGTCGAGGCGCAGCTCGCGCATCAGCCGGCCGACATCCTCGTGGCCCTGGTTCAGGGCGCCGAGCAGCCCGTCGTAGCGGGCGGCGCCGGTCTCCGGGTCGCGCCCGGTCCGGCTGCCGAGCTTGGCCGAGACCCGGCGCAGCAGCTCGGCCGCCTCGCGGGCAGCCACCGACCGGATGCGCAGGACGCAGGAGCCGCGCAGATCCTCCCTTGCCTGCTCCAGGTAGCGCTCGGCGTCGCGCCGGTGGGAGAAGATCAGGCCGGGGCGGACCTGGTCGAGCCGGCTGAGCGAGGCGGAGAAATGCTCGGCCAGCATCTCGTCGGCGAGCCGCGCATAGGTGTCGGCGGCGGCATTGAGGCGGGCGAGCGCGCCGCCGCCATCGGCCTCGATCAGGTCCTTCACGCCCTCGATCAGCGCCCGGGCATAGTCGAGGCCGCCGCGCTCCTGGTCGTCGAGCAGGCGGTAGAGTGCGGCGGGCAGCGCGCCGTCTCGGTCGGATAGCCAAGCCGCTTCGAGCTTGGCGCGAACATCCAGAACCTCGGCGCCGCGGGGGCCGTAGGCCGCGCCCGAGCCGGTGCGGCCCAGGATGTCGTCGCGCAGGCGCTCGGCCTCCTTGCGCAGGTTCGGCGCCCAGTCCCGGGGGCTGGCGATCTCGGCCTTGATCGCGTCCACCGCCTCCTCGACGCCGAGCGCCACCGATTCCTGGATCGACGAGCCGTCCGCCCGCTGCAGCAGCGTGCCGACGAGGTCGTATTCGGGGATGCCGGGGGGCGCCGGCCGCAGCACCTTCGGGAAGGCCTCGAAGGCGGAGAAGCGCAGGGCGAGCCGGTCGGCGGCGAAGCGGTCCCGCTCCTCGACCGTGGGGACATGGCGCTCGCCCTGCCCCCGGGCGACGCCGAAGAACGCCTCGACCATGCCGAGACCGGCCCGGGCGGCGTGCTCCTCGAATTCGAGGCTGCCGCGGGTGGCGAGCACGGCTTGGCCGAGCGCGGAGTAGTTCAGCGAGAACAGGGCGGATCGGCCGGCGCGGTCCGGGCTCGGCGGCGCCCATTTGCGCATCTTGTGCTGGGTCTGGTTGACCCCCGTCGAGCGCTTGCGGCCGGAGAATTCGGAATTGCCGAAATCCTCGAACAGCACGTCGGCCATCATGTCGTAGAGGTCGCCGATCGCGCCGGTGCGCTGGTCGGCGAGGTTCTGGGTGTCGAACAGGTAGACGTCGCTGAACGGCCGCTCGACCCCGCGGGCGACCCGCGCGTGGTCGCCCCAGCTCTCGACATAGGGCGGCTCCGGATTGCCGCGCATGGCGTATTCGAGCTCGGACAGGGTTGCGACGCCGTTGGCGAAGACCCGGTCCTTGTTGGCGCCGACATAGCCGGAGGGCAGGACCAGGAAGAGGTCGACCGCGTCGGGGCGCTTGGGCGTCTCGAGCGAGGAGATCGCGTAGCCGGCATCGATCACCGCCCCGGAGCCGGTGCCCCCGGCGACCGACGCGACCACGACGACGCGCAGATCCGTGGCGGTGTCGAGGCCGAGCGCGCGCAGCTGCGCCTCGTTCGAGACGTTGGCCAGCACCGCGCCGGCCTTGGCCGTGAGCCGGTCCTGGAAGTTGCGTACCTCGTCGAAGAACAGCAGCCGCGCGATGGCCCGGATCTGCCCGGCGCCCTTGGAGGCGTCGATGCGCGACAGGTCCCGGGCGGGAAGCCAGGAATCGATATGCGGGTAGCTGCGCCGCTCGGCCTGGTAGCGGGCGAGATTGACCGCCTTCTGCAGGGTCTCGCCCTCGCGGAACGCGACCTTGGCGGAGAGCGCGTCGGTGGCCGCCGCCCGGCCGGCCTCGCGGGCCTCCAGGGTGTCGGTGTCGAAATACAGGAAGGACGCGGCCGGGAACTGGTCCAGCGCGCTGATCCGCGTCCCGTTCCAGTCGGCCTGGAGGATGCGGCGGCGCAGGCGCAGCAGCACCTCCATGCCGGTGCCGCCCAGCGCCACGAACACGGTCGGGCGGACTTTCAGGAGCGTCTCGGTCTCGGCGGGCCGGGCGTCAGCCATATCTCAGCGCCTCCGGTCGGGTGCGCGCAGGAACAGCACCAGGGCGGCGCCGAACAGCACGAGGCAGAGGGCGAAGCCGGCCGCGAGCCCGGCCCAGGCCTGCCAGAGCCGGCCGACCGTGGCGCTCACCAGGATCGCCGCGGTGAGCATCAGCGCCGAGAACAGCATCCAGCTGGCGCCGTCGGCGGCGTCGAGCGTCGCCCGGCGGTTGATCAGGTGGGCGCGCACCCCCTGGCGGACGAACAGGAACAGCAAAGCCAGCACCACCAGGGCCGCCGCGCCCAGCGCGAATTCCGTGGTGGTCGGCCCCCGTTCGAGGGTGCTGAACGGGTTCGCCCCAGTGGTGGATTGGGCGGGCGGCGTCGGCAGCGGCTCCGCCTGCGGGCTCGGGGTCTGCGGGGCGGGGATTGTAAAATCCTGCCCGGTCCGGGCCTGGACGCGGACGATCCCCGGAGGCCCGACGCGATCGATCGACAAAAAAATCATGCGTCGGGTCCGGGCTCCTGAAGGCGGGTGGCGCGGGCCGGCCCCCAAAGCCCCGCCCGCACCTGCCAGCGGCTGCCGTCGGGCGCGCGCAGGGTCTGGGTGCGGTAGGGGCGCAGGCTGACCCGCTTCGGAACGGTGCCGAGCATCACGGTCTGGACCCGTGCCCGGGCGAGCGCGAGGGCCCCGAGACCGGCCGCGCCGACGAGCGCCAGGGCGCTCGAGGCGGCGGCGATCAACGGCCAGGGCGAGAACGCCGCCTCGATCCGCACCGGCAGGCTCACCGAGGCTTCCGAGATACCGCGATAGTCCCGGAACAGGCCGGGCAGCCGGCCCTCCACGGCGCTCCCATCCCCAACCGGCCCGCCCATCTGGTCCCCGGACAACAATCCGCTGCCGAAGATCGGCCGCACCCGTTCCAGGAAGGCCGGATCGAGTGTGAGGCGCAAGTCCGCCAGCCGCAGCGTGAGCGTTCCATCCACCGTGCGGCCGTCGGAGAGCAATCCGGCAAGGCCGCTCGGGCGCCGGATCGGCGGCAGGGTCAGCACCACGGAGAGCGGCCCGCTCTCGGCCTGCGACGCCAGGTCGGCGATCTCGGCGGGCGAGACCGTGGCCTGGGCCAGCCCAGCCTCGGTGCCGACCTCGCTCCAGCTCAGGGCGAGCCGGGCTGCGGCGACGCGCTGCGGGTAGAGGCCGTTCTGCAGATGGGCGGTGAGCCGCAGGGCCGTGCCGGCGGTCGCGTCCGCCCCACGCACCACCAGAACGCCGTTCTCCAGCCCGGCCTGCAGGCCGCCGGTGTCGAGTCGGTCGAAGCGCAGGGTTAGGCCGCCGGCCAGCACCGGCTTCAGGCTCACGGGCGGATGGTTGAACAGGGCCTTGAGGCCCGGCGCAGCCACGGCGGCTTCGAGCGCACGGCCTCCAGCCGCACCGTAGCCGATCCCATAGATGACGAAGCCGCCCTCCGAGAAGTTGCGCCCCTTCAGGGGCATCCGCACCGGGTAGGCGACGATCCGGCTGATCGCGTCGGATTCGCGAAGCGCCGTATAGAAGGCGGCGGTGTTGCGTGCGACCTCGGCGCTGTTGCCCGGGCTGTTCTTGTTGTTGGTGACCATCCAGATCACGCCGTCCCGGCCGCGCAGGCCGGTGCGGATCGCCCCGAGCAGCGCGCCGTTGAAATCGGCATCGGCATAGGCGGCGCTGCCGGCCTTGCGCGGCAGATCGATCGCAGCGATCGCCGCCCGGACCCGCGCGGCATCGTAGGCGCCGTCATACAGGATGCGCGGCGAGGGCCGGCCCGGGACCTGCCCGTCCTGGTCGAAGGTCGCCACGGCCATATCGGCTCCCGGGACCCGGGCCGCCGCGACCAGGGCCTCGACCAGAGGTCGGAACTGCGAGCCCTCCGCGGTCAGGAACGGCTCCATCCAGCCGGTATCCTGCACAAGAAAGACCTGCCGCACCGGCGTCTCGGCCCAGGCGTGTCCGCCGAGCGCAAGGACGAGTATCATAACGGCCCGCAGGAACGCGCTCATGCCGTGCGCAGCCGCAGGGCGTGGCAGCGGCATGCCGACCGGCTCCACAGGTAGAGCACGCCGTCGTGCAGCAGCGCCCGTGCATCGCCGATCCGCGACACCGCGAGACCGACCGGCAGGCGGCGCAGGCCGGCCCCGTGGGCGTGATGGAGGACGTGGCCGGTCACCGGTGCCGGCAAGCTCTCGCCGCGCAGAAAGCCGCCGCGGGGGCCGGGAATGTCGAGAGCGAGCAGGATCGTGTCGCGGGCCAGCGCCAGAAGGGGCACCAGCAGGTTGCCGGCATGGGCGCCGAGGTTGAGCGCTTCCTCGGCGGCCTGCCACGGCACGTCGAACCGCTCCGCGCCGGAATAGGTACAGGGCCCGGCCGCGAGATGCGGCCCGTCGAGCTGATGAAGCGCCGGATCCGACGCCAGGGCGGCGAGGTGATAGCGGCCCTCCAGCATGCCGAGCTGGTGGTGGAGGTCGGCGCGGTCGCGCCAGGAGGCCTGCGCGATGATCGGCGCGAAGCCTGCGGGCCAAGACGCGACTGTGGTCTCGTCGCCGAGCGTCCGGCAGGCGACGAACCCGTCCGGACCGGTCCAGAACGTATCGCTGAGGCGGTTGGTCCAAGGGCCGGCGAAATCCGCATCGGGGGCAGCGCAGCCGAGGTCGCGCAAGTCGAGGGCGGTCGAATCGGCATCTTTCCGGCAGAGGACGAGACGGCCGCCACGCTCGCCGAGAGCGAGGAGGCTGCCGCTCTGCCGGCTTGGGGCAGACAGGAACCGCAGGCCCGGTACCCGAGCCTCGGTGTGAACGAGGCTTTGCGTCAGCTGGGGCAGGCGCACGCTGACCAGCACCGCGGCGGTGGTGTAGGCGATGCCCCGGCGGCCCGCCGTGATGCCGGAACCCACCGGGTGCGGCGGCAACCGTCCGAGCCCGACGAAGTTACGGCCGTCCCACTCCTCGAACGCGCCCAGGTTCTCCTGGAACAGGTAGAGCGCCGCCGGGTGTCCGGCCCGGACCAGCGCCGGAACGCCGCTCGGCAGCGGTACCTCCGTCGCGCTCTCCAGATCGATATCGAGGATCTCCGGGGCCAGCGCCGGGACCGGCGGTCCCAGGGGCGCGCCCGTCTCGGGCGAGTGCGCGAAGGCGGCCGGGAACGGCCGGCCCTGCCGGTCTCGCCGGATGCCCAGATGGGCGATCCGGGCATCGTCAGCGGGAATCGCGACGCCTGCGACCTCGGCCGCGACGGGACGCCCTGCCCGGAATCGCCAGTGCTGGCGCCCGGCCAGGCTCGTGACCCGCGGGTCCGGATCGATCGGCCAGACGCCCTCCGGCGCGGCGCGGGCGAGCGGCGATGGATCGTCCAGACTCAAGGGCACCGGTCCAGGGGCGGGAAGGCGGCGGGGATCGTTCCTGATTTTTCGCGGGATGGGAAGGGCGGGGCTTGCGCGATGCCGAGCAATGGAAGGGGGGCACCCATCGATCGTTGCTCCGCTCGGTCTCAGTACGAAGCGCCTTGTCATTCCGGGGCGCCGCAGGCGAGCCCGGAATCCAGAGCCGCCGACGGCGCAAAACCTTGAGCGAGTTGCGTTTCTGGATCCCGGGCTCCGCTTCGCGGCCCCGGGATGACAGGGTGGATGATCGAACGGCAATCAGACTCCCACGCTCACGGGATTCCGATCATCTTGTGCGTCTGCAGCGACAGCCGCCAGCGGGCGTCCTGGCGGCAATAGGCGATGGCGGCCTGGGTGTTGGCGCCCTGCTCCGGCCCGTCCATCGGCTGAAGGAAGCGGTGCCGGAAGGCGAGGCCGACGAAATCCGCCGGGTCTGCATCGGCCTGGGGATAGACCAGCTTCAGTTCATGACCACTCGTCTGCGCAAGGGGATTGGCACCCTTGGGGCTGACGCAGATCCAATCGATGCCCGGGGGCGCCGGCAGGGTGCCGTTGGTCTCGATGGCGATCTCGAACCCGTGCCCATGCACCGCCTCGATCAGGGGTGTGTCGAGCTGCAACAGCGGCTCGCCGCCGGTGAACACGACGTAGCGGCTCTCCGGGCCCCCGGCCCAGGTCCGGGCGATGGCGTATGCCAGGGCGGCGGCATCCGCGAAGCGACCGCCGCCCTCCCCGTCCAGGCCGACGAAATCGGTGTCGCAGAACCGGCAGGCCGCCGCCGCGCGATCGGCCTCACGCCCGGACCAGAGGTTGCAGCCGGCGAATCGGCAGAACACCGCCGCGCGGCCCGCCTGGGCGCCCTCCCCCTGAAGGGTGTGGAAGATCTCCTTGACCGCGTAAGCCACCGCTTTTCCCGAAACCTGTTCGCCTCACAGCCCTCCGCACATAAGCGGCATGCGGCCTGTGGACCACTGGTGCCCGAGCCAGGCAGACCCGCGGTTGTGTCCCGCCTTGCTCTTGCCACGGTGGAGACGTTCATGCCGTGATGCAGCACGACGACCGCCCCCGGCGGTCCGGGCTGCACGCATCCCGGCCGGCCGGCCGGAAGATTGGTGCCTCGCGGCGCCGCCGTGGCGATCCTCTGACGAGTCGGGCTCGAATGTCCTCTTCTCTCCTCCGGCGCGTGACCGTCGGATTCGCGGCGTTGACGGGGCTTCTCGGCACGAGCCTCATCGGGATCCAGGCCGCCAACGCGGTGACCTCGCCGATCCTCGTGGTCGATGTGGATTCCGGCAAGGTGATCTACGCGCAGGCGCCGACCGATCCCTGGTATCCGGCCTCGATCACCAAGCTGATGACCACCTACGTCGCCCTGGACCTGGTGCGGCAGGGCAAGGTCTCGCTCGATTCGATGATCACGATCTCGGCGGCGGCGGCGTCCGAGCCGCCCTCCAAGATGGGCTTCAAGCCGGGCACGCAGCTCACCCTCGACAACGCCCTCAAGATCATCATGGTCAAGTCGGCCAACGACATCGCCTACGCGATCGGCGAGAATCTCGGCGGCTCGATCGAGGGCTTCGCCGACCTGATGAATGAGACCGCGCAGCGGATCGGCATGCGCGACAGCCGCTGGACCAACCCCAACGGCCTGCCCGACCCGCGCCAGTGGACCTCGGCCCGCGACATGGCGGTGCTCGCCCGCGCGCTGATCCGCGACTTCCCGGATTCCCACGACCTCTTCTCGATCTCGGCGATCCAGTTCGGCCGCGCCGTCATGGCCAACCACAACGGCCTGCTCGGCCGCTATCCCGGCGCCGACGGGATGAAGACCGGCTTCATCTGCTCGGGCGGCTTCAACGTGGTGGCGACCGCCTCGCGCAACGGCCGCCGGGTCATCACCATCGTGATGGGTCAGCCGAGCCCGCGCGAGCGCGACGTGAAGGCCGCCGACCTGTTCGACTACGCCTTCAACCAGAGCGCCGGCTGGACCAGCCCGACCCTCGACGCCCTGCCGGCCTCGTCCCTCGGTGGGCCGCCGGATATCCGCCCCTACGTCTGCGGCGGCAAGAAGCCCCCGGCGATCGACGACGGCGCCGGCGCCGTCAGCGCCCCCGGCTCGGCGGCACAGCTGATCGGCGGCGCCGCGGCCAATTCCCCGGCGCTCGCGATGGCCGCCTTCTCCAGCCCGGCTTTGCGCGCCCGCACGCTCCCGCCGCGGGCGCCGCTGCAGCCGATCGCGGTCTGGATCGGCCGCAACCCGGCCGAGGGCCAGCAGATCCTGGCGGCGCAGGAATCCGAGCAGAAGACGGCCGCCGCCAACACCCGGGCCGCCCGGCTGGAAGCCGCCAAGGCCAAGCGCGAGGCCGCGCTGCAGGCGGCCAAGCAGGCCCGCGAGGCGCGGCTTGAGCAGGTCAAGGCGGCCAGCGCCGCCAAGGCTGCGGCCAAGCCGGCCGCGAAGGTCGCGGCGAAGCCGGCCCACGGCCTGCCGCGGAACGCCAGCGCCTATACGGCGGCGGATACGCCGGGCATGCCCGAGGCCAAGCCCGGCAAGGGCCTCTCGAAGCCCGCCGCCCACAAGGCGCCGGCCAAGCCGGAGGCCAAGAGGGCCGAGGTGAAGAAGCCTCAGGGCAAGAAGGCCGCCGCCGAGGAGTAGCGGCCTCTCGGCATCGCGCTCCGGCGCGTTGCCTCCGACCCCGAAAAACCCCATCTCGGCGGTCATGTCCCTGACCGCCTCGCCCGCCCCGGATCCGCGCCGACCGGAGCCGATCCCGCTCACTGTGCTCACCGGCTTCCTGGGGGCCGGCAAGACCACGCTGCTGAACCGGCTGCTGCGCGATCCGGCGCTCGCCGACACGGTGGTGATCGTCAACGAGTTCGGCGAGATCGGGCTCGACCATCTGCTGATCGAGACCATCGACGAGGACATGGTCCTGCTCGGCGCCGGCTGCCTGTGCTGCACGGTGCGGGGCGACCTGATCGCCACCCTCGAAGACCTGCTGCGCAAGCGCGACAACGGCCGGATCAAGCCGTTCCGCCGGGTGGTGATCGAGACCACCGGGCTCGCCGACCCCGCGCCGATCCTGCACGCGCTGATCTACCATCCTTATCTCGTGCTCCGGTACCGCCTGCAGGCGGTGGTGACGGTGGTCGATGCCATGACCGGTGCCGCCTCCCTGGATGCCCACCCGGAGGCCGTGCGCCAGGCCGCGGTGGCCGATCGGATCGTCCTGACCAAGGCCGACCTCGCCGGCGACACCGCCGGGATCCGCGCGCGGCTCGCTGCCCTCAACCCGGCGGCCCCGATCCTGCCGCCGGATGCGCCCGCGGAGGATCTGCTCGGCGGCCTGTTCGGCCTCGACGGCAAGGGCGCCGACGTCCGCGCCTGGCTCGGCGACGAAGCCCTGGCGCACGAGCATCACCACCACAACGACGTGAACCGCCACGACGCGTCGATCCAGGCTGTGTGCCTGACCAGCGCCGCGCCGGTGCCGCGCCCGGCCTTCGAGATGTTCATGGATCTGCTGCGCTCCGGCCACGGGCCGAAGCTGCTCCGGCTCAAAGGGATCGTGGCGCTCGCCGACGACCCGGAGCGCCCGATCGTCGTGCACGGGGTCCAGCACGTATTCCACGCGCCCTTGACCCTGCCGGCCTGGCCCGATCCCGACCACACCTCCCGGCTCGTCCTGATCCTGCGCGATCTCGACCCGGCCTTCGTCCAGCGCCTGTGGGACGCGTTCCTGGGTCGTCCGCGGGTGGACGCGCCCGACGCCGCCGCGCTCACCGACAACCCGCTGGCGATCCCCGGCCCCTGATCCCCGGGCGGCACCGTCCTTGAAGCCACCGACCCGAACGGCGCCTCCGGGGCGCCCCGCGTCCCGGAATGGGACACTTGGTCGAGGGATCGGGACAGGCGATGGCGCGACGCTTCACCGTGATACAGGGCGGCCTTTCGGAGACGACGGCCCTGCCGGCGCCATCGGATCGGCCGCGCCCGCCGCTCGTCCTGGCCTGGAACCGGGATGCGCAGAGTGTCCCCGCTGCTTCCGGCCTGCCCGACGGCGAAGCCGCCGCGGCGATCGACCGGGCGATCCGCACCCGCCTCGCGGTGCTCGGCCGCCCGGTTCGGCCCGCGGGCGCAAGCCGGGCGCCGTCCCGCGCAGCGGATCGCCCCCGCCAGCCGCGGGCGATCCCGGCGCACAACGTGCTCGGCGTGCGGCCAGAAGGCTGGGCGCCGCCGGCCGTGGCCGTGCCGGTGTTCGAGGATGGTGTGCGCGCCGTCGCCGCACCGTCAGCACCTGCTCAGGGCGGGATCGCTCGCGGCCTCTCCGCCCGGAGGGGCGCGCTTCGGTTGGCGCTCCTGCGCCGGATCGATGCGATCGTCGCCGGAATGGTCAACCTTGGCGCCGGTCCGGTCGCCTGGCGACGGGTGCGGGGCTGAGCGGGGCCGTCAATCCGCCGCGTGTTGAGCCGGCCGCCACGGCCCTAGCTGGTCCGCATGGCGCGCGACACACTCCACGGACTCCGACCCACGCCCCGCCGGACGAGGACCCGCGCAGCGGCGGCCCCCGGTGAGGCCGGCCGCGTCGAGGCCGTGATGGCGCGTCTGGCCGAGGCCGACCCGGACCCGAAGGCGGGGTTCGACGACACCGATCCGTTCCGGCTGCTGGTGACCGTGCTGCTCTCGGCCCAATCTACGGGCCCGACGGTGGCGCGGATCGCCGACGCGCTGTTCGCACGGGTGAAAGACCCGGCCGGGATGCTGGATCTGGGCGAGGCGCAGATCACCGAGATCGTCCGGCCTGTGGGGCTCGGGCCGTCCAAGGCGCGCAACATCGTCAAGCTGTCGGCGGCTTTGATCGAGACCTATGACGGCGCGGTGCCGCGCAGCTCGACCGAGATGCGCCGCCTGCCCGGCATCGGCCGCAAGAGCGCCGAGGTGACGGCGAATTTCGCGTTCCGCGAGCCGGTGATCGCGGTGGACACCCATGTGTTCCGGGTCTCGAACCGGATCCCGCTGGCGGAAGGCGCGACGGTCGATGCGGTTGCGGACGGGCTGGCCGAGGCCGTGCCCGAGCGCTTCAAGGACGGCGCCCACATCTGGCTGTTCCGGCACGGGCGCGACACCTGCACGGCCCGCAATCCCGCCTGCACGCGCTGCCCGGTCTCGGACCTGTGCACCTGGCCCGGAAAGGCGATCTGAACGGGCCTACTCGTCCTCGCCGAAGCGGTTCGCCAGCAGGGCCTCGATGCCGTCGAGGCAGGATTGCGCATCCGGGCCGACCGCCGTGACGGCGATGCGGGTGCCCATGGCGGCGCCCAGTGTCAGCAGGCCCATGATCGAGCGCCCGCCCACGGTCTCGCCGGCCCGCGTCACCGTCACCACGGCGTCGAAGCGTTCCACGGTCTGCACGAACTTCGCGGATGCGCGGGCGTGGAGACCCCGCCGGTTGATGATCGGCAGCATCCGCAGGAAGCCGCCGTCCGGCACCTCGGGATTGTCGTCCGGCTCGAAAAGCTCGTCCATCGCCCTTCGTGGTTCCCGCCCGAATGTCGGCTGATCGCGCCGCTTGCTTCGACACCTAAGCAGACTTGCCCCGGCGCGCCAACGGATCATCGGCCGAGCTTTTTGAACCGGCGCGAGTTTTGAAGGTGGATTTGCGCATTGGCCCGGCGACGCGCGGCCCGATCATTGATCGAACGGTATGGGCGCTCTCCCTCCCCGCAGAGGGGGGAGGGAGAGCGCGTGTCAGGTCTCGACAGTCAAATTCCAGAGCGCGGGACGACGAAAACCCCCTACCACTCGTACTCCGCCCCCACACCCAGGCTGGTGCGGCCGTCGCTCCCCGCCTCGCCCTTCAGCTTGATCCGGCGGGTGACGTCGAAATCCACCCCCACGGCCGTGTCGGCGGGCTTGGCGCCGGCCTTCACGCCGACGCTGACCCGGTCCGAAATGTAGCGCGAGGCGCCCAAAGCCGGGCCGCCGCTCGCGCCCGTCGAGACGTCGAGGCTGTCGAGCCCCAGACCCTTGCGGGCCTGCTCGAACACGTCCGGCCCGGCGGCGCCACCCGAGAGCTGCGCCACGGCCTGGGCGAGCTGCAGAGCCTGGAACGGCGACAATCCGCCGGCCGCCTTCTTGAACAGCAGGCGCGACAGGATCTCGTCCTGCGGCAGCACCGGATCGGAGGTCAGGCTGAATTGGGGGGCGTCCGCGTAGCCGCTCACCGCCACTCGGGCGGTGACGTCCCCGGCCTTGGTCTCGGCGGCGAAATCGAGTTCCGGCGTGGTCAGGCTGCCGGCGAAGGTCAGGTTGCCCCGGCTGAAATCGAGGCGCTGCCCGACCAGCTGAAACACCCCGCGGCGCATGCCGAAACCGCCGACCGCGTTCGGCGCCCGTGACGTCCCAGTGACCCGGAGCGACCCGCCGAGCTCGGCGTCGATGCCGCGCCCACGTACGAAGATGTGGCTCGGCGCGTCGATCCGGACGTCCAGGGTGGCGTCGAACGGCACGGCCGGCTTGGTCGAGCGCCGTCCGGGTTTCGCCGCCGCTTTCCGGTCGGCGCGCTGCGCCAGCCGCGCCCGCACCTCCGGCGGAGTGTTGACGTGGCGCACCCCCGGCAGCGGCTTGACCGTGGCGGGCAGCCGGTCGGGTACGGCGACGTCGATCGACACGACGTCGACCCGGCCGCTGATGCGCGGGGTCCGGGCCAGCGGGCCGGCTAGGTTGAGATCGACGCTCGACACCGCCGTCATCAGCGGGCTGGAGACCAGCTCCGCCTTGTCGGCGGTGACGTGGAACTGGCCGGGGAAATCCGGCTCCAGGGCGACGCGACCTGTGACCGAGAGGCGGCCGCCGTTGCGGGCCGATGCAGTGAGGCGCTCGACCACGACGCTGTCGCCCCGGCCGGTCACGCGGCCATCGATGTTGGTGAGCCGGATGCCGTTGAGCGGGTCGGTGAAGCTGCCGCCGGTCAGCACGGCCGAACCCTCGGCCCGGGGCGCCGCCAGAGTGCTGGTGACGCCGCCATCGATGGCGATCCGTCCGGTGACGCTCTGGCCGCCGACGCTCAGCAGCGTGTTGGCGAGCGACGCGTCGAGGGTGCCGCGGGCGCGCAGGTTCAGCGGTCCCCCGGTCTCCACCGGCAGCGCGCCGGTCACCGTCAGGGCGACACCCCGCCCGGCCGTAACCCGGCCGTCGAGGCTGGCCTGCCCGTCCGACAGGTTGCCCTTGGCGCTGGCATCCACCGGCGGCAGCCCGGCCTGGCGGGTCTGCGGCGCCACCAGCTTGGAGACCGTGAGCGCGTAATGGCCCTCCGGGCTCGCGGCTGGGCCATGCAGGTCGGCGTCGCCGTCGAGGGTGCCCGAGAGGGCGAGGTCGGGCGCGGCGATCCGGGCGAGCGAGAGAGGCAGCGCCCGGATGGCCACCTTCAGATCGAGGGTCCGGCCGGCGCGGCCCGCGAGCGTCACCCGGCCGGAGCCGGCCGCAATCGACAGCCCGTCGATCACCGCACCACCGTCGCGCAGGGTCACGGAGGCCGGGCCGGTGAGAGCGAAGCGGTCGCCGCCCCGGGCGGCCGAGAAGCGCTGGATGTCGATGCGCGTGTCGTCGGCCGGCACCAGCCGCACCGCGCCGTCGAGGTTGAACCCGCGGGCCTTGGCGGTGAGCGTCACGTCGCTGCCCGCCGGGCTCCCGATCGCGGCGAGGCGGACCGTGTCGATCTGCTGGCCGGCCGCGAGCAGCCGGTCGGCGTCCAGGCGCCCGTCGAGGACCGGGTGAGCCCGGAGATCGCGGCCCTTCAGGGCGGCATCGAGGCGGTTCAGGCCGTAGGCACCGTAGCGCAAGGCGGCCCCGGTCGCCCGGATCGCCGCGTCCTGGCGGCCGCCGTCGCGGGCCAGCGTCACCGTGGCGTCGAGTTGCCCGGCCAGGGGCTCCGGAGCCAGCGGGGAGATGTCGGCGAGGTTGGACGCCTTCACCGCGAGGGTACCGGCCGACAGCCACGTGTCTGCCGCGACCGTGGCGTTGCCCGAGACCGCCACCGAGCCGAGGTTCAGGTCCATCCGGTCGAGGACCCAGTCCATTCCGGCCTTCGCCACATGGGCCCCGCCGCGCAGCGCCTTGCCGGCGACGTCGCCCGAGAGCGTCAGCGTACCGTCCGGCGCCAGCAGGGCGTCGGAAAGGACGGCCTCGGCCCGCAAGTCACGGATCGGCTTGCCCTCCGCGGTCGCGGCAGGCGCCGTGACCGTCGCGGCCAGCTGCGGATGCTCCAGAGACCCCGTCATGCGCGCGTCGATGCCGGCGCGGCCGGTCAGGCGGCCGTCGAGATCGCCCAGGCTCTTGAGGTCCACGCGGCCGGTGACATCGGCGGTCGCCGACGTCGCCTCGCCCTGCAGGGTCGCGGTCAGGCCGGTGCCCTCCAGCCGCAGATGGTCGAAGCCGTAGCCGTCATAGGATTGCGACACCCGGCCCTGGAGCGTCGGTGCGCGGCCGAGCACCCGGTCGGCCGCCGCGATACCGGTGGCCAGGCCAGTGCTGGTAACAGTGAGGTCGGCGGCCAGCGCCTTCCGGGCCGGATCGCCGCTCAGTCGCGCTTTCGCGTCCAGGCTGCCGGCGAGCCCGCGTCCGGCGATCCCCGAAAACACGGCCAGATCCGGCAGGGCGGCATCGAGGGTCCCGGTCAGGGTGTTCTGCCCAACCCGGCCGGCATAGCTTGCCTTCGCCGTGTCGGACTCGACCCGAAGGTTCGACACGTCGATCACCCCGTCCGGCCCGGAGGCGGCCCGCAGGGTCAGCTGCGCCCGGCTGCCGAGTGCCCGGCGCAGGGCCGGATCGGCGAGGCGCAGGCCCTCGACCTTGCCGTCCGCCGTGATCGCGAAGCGCTGGGCGGACGCGTCGCCCTGCGGCTCGACCCCGAGGCGCGCCTCGATCCGGTCCAGCGCCGAATCCCGGCTGCGCAGGCCCGCCGCATCGAGATTGCCCCGCACCGTCGGCGTGGTGATCGGCCCCTTCACGCTGCCGTCGAAGACCAGTTTGCCGATCTCGGCCTCGCCGGCCTTGGTCACCGCACCCTCGGTTGGCAGGGCACGGGCCTGCAGCGTCAGGTCGGCGATCCGGTCCTTGGTCAGGCTTCCGCCAGCGGCGAGCCGCGCGGTGCGCGAGGTCAGCTCCAGCCGATCGATCCGGAAGGCGCCGCTATCGGCAAAGGCGAAGCCGCCTTCGAGCTGGGTCGTGCCGGCGAAGACCGACGCGGCCGGACCCGGCACCAAGCCCTCGATCCGCGCGGCCAGATCCAGGGCCAGCCGGCGCTCGGCCCCGATCCGGGAGATCTTGGCGCCGCCCTTGGCGCCGATATCCGGGCCGGCGGCAAAATCGAGATGGGCGTTCCAGGCATCCAGGGTGCCGGTGCCGGCAAGCTCGAAATCGATCGGCGGCGTGCCGGGGATGTTGGCCGCCTTCGACAGCAGCCCCCCCGCGGGCTCGACCAAATTCGCCGTCAGCTCCAGCTTGTCGCCCTGCGGCACGTAGACGAGGGCGAGCAGGAAGCGCCCGGCGGCGTCGAGGCGCTGAGCCCGGGCCTGCAGATCGAGCCCTTCGCTCGCGGCCCCGAGCCGCGCCTTGCCCTCTGCCGAGAGCCGGGCCGGTTGGCCGGCCACGGGTTCGCCCAGAACCAGTTCGGCCAGCTTGAACCCCTTGATCTCGACCTTCACGGGCAGGTCGGGCAGCAGCTTGCCGTCGGGTTTCGCCTCCGGCGGAGTCGGGCCGGGGATCGGCCGGCGCAACACCTCGATCCGTCCGATCTCCAGGCTGTCGACCTCGAGCCGTCCCGACAGCAGCGCCAGGCGCCGCCAGATGATCCGGGCCCGGTCCATCTTCAGCCACACGCCGTCGCGGTCGCTCACCGCCACGTCGCGGATGGTGGCGTCCGACGAGAGCGCGCCGTCGACCGCGCCGATCGCCACCCGCGACGAGGGCGTGGAGAGCGCCCGGGACAGCAGCCCGCCGAGCACGGATTTTTCCGCGTCGTCGGCGTGGGTCGTGCTTGGAGCGACGGAGAAGATCGCGCATCCCAGAATCAGGCACAGGGCGATCAGGACCCGCGCGGCGCCCTTCCCCCCCCTGCTGGGGAGGGGGCCACCCGAAGGGGGGCGAGAGAGGGGAGCGACGGCGCAGGATAGGGCGGAGCCCTTCATGCCGGTCGCGATCGTTCCCGACGCCGGGCTCCCCTCTCGCGACCCGGCCTGACGGCCGACCCATCCTCCCCCGCAGAGGGGGGAGGGAGAAATCCTGAGCTCGCCCCGTCTCCCGAAAAAACCAGCCATTCAGAACGCCTGCCCCAGGCTGAGATACAGGACGGCCGGGCGGACATGGCCGCCCTTGTAGGGGTCGAGCGGGAAAGCGAGGTCCGCGCGGATCGGGCCGATGCCGGTGTAGTAGCGCAGGCCGATGCCCACCGATTTCCGGATCTTCTCATCGAAATCCGGCAGCGCCGAGGCGAAGGCGGTGCCCGCGTCGAAGAACGGCACCACCCCGATCGTGTCGGTGATCTTGATCCGCGCCTCCAGCGAGGCTTCAAGCAGGCTGCGGCCGCCGATCGGCAGGTTGAACGGGCCGATCGGCCCGAGCGTCCGGTACGGGTAGCCGCGCACCGAGCCGCCGCCGCCCGCGAAGAAGCGGAAATTGTCCGGGATGTCGCCGAGCGGCGCGCCGGAGACCGAGCCGAAGCCGATCCGCCCGGCCAGGATGTAGCGGGCTTCGTCGTCCAGCGAATAGTAGGTCGAGCCCTGCGCCTTGGCGACGACGATCCCGGGCGACGAGATCGCCCCGGGATAGGCCGCCAGCGACGCGATCGCCCGGAACCCCTTGGTCGGGTCGAGCAGGCTGTCGGTGGAATCGTAGGTCACCGAGGCCGGTACGCCGATCAGCCGGTAATTGACCGTGCCGAGCGCATCCTTCGAGCGCCCGGCCTGCGCGTCGAGCCCGATCTGCGCCGAGAACGTGTCCGAGAACCGGTGCCGGATCGCCGCCGAAACCCCGCCGCCATCGACCAGGTAGCTCTGCTGGACCTCGCGGGTGATGAAGGCGTTGGCCAGGAAGTCGTTGCGGGTGCCGCCGAGCGCCGGCTGGACATAAGTGGCCGACAGGCGCCCGCCGAGTCCGTTGGTGCCGATCCCGGCGATCTTGCGCTGGGTCGCGAACGGATCGTTGCCCAACCCCAGGTAGTAGATGTCCGCGTCGAGCCGGAACGTCTCGCCGCCGCCGAAGAGATTGCGATTGGCGTAGTAGGCGCGCACCCCGGGCCCATCGACCGTGGAATACCGCGCCGAGACGCCGACGAGATTGCGCTCGCGCTCGGTCAATTCGGCGAAGAGCGGCAGGTTTCCGTCGGCGTCCAGCGCCGTCCCTTCGCGGACCCGCGCGGCGCCGATCGCCTCGATCCGGGTCAGCGACTTGCGGATCGCCGCGACCGCCTGGGGCGAATACGGGTCCCCCGGCTCGGCATAGATGAAGGACCGGATCGTCGCCGGGTCGATCCCCGGCGCACCATTCACCGCCACCGGCCCCAACCCGGCCAACGGCCCGGGCTCCACCGTGAAGGTGACGTCCATGACATGGGCGGTGTCGTCCACCACCGGATCGCGGGCCACCACCTTGGCGAAGGGGTGCCCCTGCGCCCGGAACTGGTCGACGATCCGGGCCTCGCGGGCCAGCACCGTGGCCGAGCGGGCCGGCACACCGTCGTCCACCCGGGTAAACCGCTGGGGGAGCACGTCGTCCGGGAACGGCCGGCCGGCGACATCGCGCACCATGATCCGGCGCAAGGTGTAGAGCGGCCCGAGATCGACCGCGATCCGCACCGGCACGAGGCCGCGATTGCGCCATCGCTCGGCAGCGCTCACTGCGGCAGCACTCGCGGCCTGACCCACAACCGGTACCGAATCGATCCGGATCGCCGCCGTACCCTGATAATAGCCGTAGCCCGAAAGGACATCGGCCAGCTTGGGCAGATCGGTTTCGGCCCGGCGCAGCAGCCCCTCCGCGTCAGGCGGCGGATCCTGGCGCAGACGATAGAGTGTCGAGATATCCTGAAGCGCCTGAAGAACGTCGGAATCGTCGGTGCCGGTGATCCGCACAGCATATGGCATCGCGGTCGCGCTGGGCGCAGGCGGCTCGGGCTCAGAGCCGAACAAACCGAACAGATCGAAGGCCCGCGCCGGCATGGGATCCGCCGCGAGGAGCGGCACGGACGCCACCGCAACAAGCATCAAGCGCGGCAGCGAACGCGGCGCACCGGGCAAGATCGATCGGCTCAGGCGAATGCACACGCGCAAGACGCGGTCTTCAGCTCCGATCGAAGTCGGCAGCACCGCTCGCTTGCACGGTCATCGATAATCCCCCCAAGGCCACGTCAGCGTAGCCTAGCCTACCTTAACGGTCTCGGTGCCAAGGGCCAACACCAAGCCGATGATGGGGCGGGGATGCGGCGTGCGCCCAGGAGTCCGGAAATTCACGCCTGGGCTTAGAGGACGTCAGAGCGACATGGTTTCCAAGGGCGAAATTGGTTCCGGCCTGGCAGGGCTCCCCCTCGGCAACGTGGATTCCTCTTGAAGTTCTGCCACCAACGCATCGATCGCCATGCGCACGCGCAAAGGCAGATGCGGGGTCTGCGGCCAGAGCGCGTGACTTTCGAAGACATGTGCGGGCAGATGATCGAGCACCGTGACGAGCCGGCCCGCATCCACGTCGTCACGGATCAGCCAATACGGCAGCCAGGCGAGACCATGGCCGGAGATCGCTGCATCGCGGATCGCGCCGACCTCGTCGAACCGCATGCGGCTCGGCGGCACGATCTCCGTCGTTGAGCCCCCTGGTTGCGGAAACAGCCACGAGCGGGCGTAGCCGGGACGGCCATAGAGCACCGCATGATGGCGCGGCAGATCGGCGAGCGAAGCGGGAACACCGGCGCCATCGAGGTAGCGCGGGGCCGCGCAGACCCGCATCAGCTGGTATGCGATCCGCCGCACCATGAGGCCGGGCCAGTGCCGCAGCTGTCCGTTCCGCACCACCAGATCGAAGCCATCGTCGACCACATCGACCAACCGGTCGCTGAAATTGAGGTCGAGTTCCAACGCCGGATGCGCTTCTGCGAGCCGGATCAGGATCGGCGCGATGCGGAGCCGTCCGAACAGCACGGGCATCGAAACACGCAGCCGTCCCGCGATGATGCGCCGGCCGGAATCGAGCAGCGCCGTCGCGGTCTGCACCTCGGCGAGCGCCCGCCGACCATGTTCGAAGAACGTTTGCCCATCATCCGTCAGGACGAGCGAGCGGGTCGTGCGGTGGAACAGTCGGACGCCGAGCCGATGCTCGAGGCGGGCGATGCTGCGTCCGACGGCCGAGCGTGTGAGATTCAGCCTGGACGCTGCGGCCGAGAAGCTGCCGGCTTCGGCCGCCGCAATGAACGCCGGCAGGTCTGCCAGGATATCACCCGGGATCATTGTTGCTCCGCGCGCACCGATCTCGGTCCAAATGAACGCCACTGAGCCGCGCAGATCAACGCTACGCATCTTCGATCTCAGGAGATCGGAGATTTGCGATGACGATGATGCGGCGTTGGGAGATGACCGGCTTCGGCCGCGGGAGCCTGCAGCTGAGGCGGGTGCCGATACCCGAGCCCCGGCCTGGGCACGTCTTGGTGAAGGCTGCAGCTGTCGCGTTGAACTTCCGCGACAAGCTCGTGATCGAACATGGGATGGGCCTCGCCCTCGATTTTCCGTTCACCCCCGCCTCCGATCTTGCGGGACCCGTTGCCGCCATGGGTGAAGATGTGACCCGGTTCCGCTCGGGCGATCGGGTCATCACGACCTTCTTTCCCGGTTGGATCGACGGACGGTCCGCAGGATCAGCGAAGACGCTGGACGCCCGCGCACTCGGCGGCGGTCATCCGGGCGTCCTGGCGGAATACGTGTCGTTGCCCGAAGATTGGGTCGTCGCCGCGCCGCGAAGCCTCGACTCTGCGGAAGCCAGCACGTTGCCCTGCGCAGGTCTCACAGCATGGTTTGCTCTGGTCGAGCGCGGGCAATTGAGGGCTGGCCAGAGTGTGTTGGTCCAGGGCACGGGCGGCGTCGCGCTGTTCGGCCTGCAGATCGCCAAGGCCCACGGCGCCGAGACCTTCGTCACCTCCGGGTCTGCGGAGAAGCGCGAGCACGTCCGTGCTCTCGGCGCTAATCACGTGATCGACCGAGACGGTTGGGTCGGATCGGTCTACCGGCTCACGGCGGATCGTGGGATCGACCACATCCTCGAACTCGTCGGCGGGGCGCATGTTGCCAAGTCGCTTGAAGCAGTCGCCATCGATGGACATGTTTCGCTCATCGGCGTGATCGAAGGATTCGATCTTTCGGCTGCTGCAGCGAATGTCATGCTCAAATCCGCCACCATCCAGGGCATCCGCGTCGGCCACCGCCGTGCGCTGGAGGATCTAGTCCGAGCCGTGGACGTCCTGAACCTGAAGCCGGTGATCGATCGGCGTTACGGCCTTGAAGACGTGCCGGTCGCCCTCGATCATCTGGATCGCGGTCCGTTCGGTAAGATCGTGATCACGTTCGACTGACAGAGAAACCGATGGGGCTGGCGATCAGCCCCCTCCCCTGCTCCACAGCAGCGGCCTTCCCGTCCACGAAACAATCCAGTGCCCCGTGGGGGCCCTCAACGCGACCAAGCCGGTCCGCGTGAGCGAACCGGCTTGGTTGTGTGGTCGCGTGGTTGTGTCGGTGAGTTTGGTTGCGGGGACAGGATTTGAACCTGTGACCTTCAGGTTATGAGCCTGACGAGCTACCGGGCTGCTCCACCCCGCGCCAAGGTTGTGCGGCTGATCCGGTCTGGCTGTCCGCCTGTGTCGGGCGGGC
>NZ_JAKSYN010000049.1:0-18500 GCF_022829565.1 Methylobacterium sp. J-001 | reverse complement strand
CGCTGGATGCGGGCCGGGTCCGGGTGCGGACGCTGACGCTGCCGGACACCTACCAGGACCACGACAGCCCGGAGAAGATGTACGCCGAGGCCGGGCTCGACGCCGCCACCATCGTCAAGACCGCGCTCGCGACGCTGCCGGAGCGTAAGGAAGGCCGCTCGCGCCTGCGCCTGGCCTGACGGCCGGCGCAATGATGCGGGGACGCGGTCCTGCGCCTCGCTTGCCGCTCACGCGGTTCGATGACACAAGCGCGGCGCGGCGGGGTCCCCCGCCCGCGCCGGCATTCCGCAACGCTTTAGACATGTGATGGTAGAGGCCACTTCCTCCGGCCCGTCCGAGGTCGGCCCCGTGCTGATCACCGGCGCGAGCGGGTTCCTCGGTTCAGCCCTGGTCGACGTGTTCCGCCGGGCGGGCTTCCCGGTGCGCATCCTCGTGCGTACCACGAGCCCGCGCCGGAACCTGACCTGGACCGATGTCGAGATCGCCGAAGGCGACATGCGCGATCCGGCGGCCGTGGCCGCTGCCCTGCGCGGCCAGCGCTACCTGATCCACGCCGCCGCCGATTACCGGCTCTGGGCGCCGGACATGGAGGAAATCGTCCGCACCAACCGCGACGGAACCCGCCTGATGATGCGCGCCGCCCTCGATGCCGGCGTCGAGCGGGTGGTCTACACGTCGAGCGTCGCCACCATCAAGCCGCCGGCCGACGGGGTCACGCCCTCCGACGAGACCATGCCGCTGACGCCCGAGACCGCCATCGGCGCCTACAAGCGCAGCAAGGTCGTGGCCGAGCGCGTGGTCGAGGAGATGATCGCCCGGGACGGATTGCAGGCCGTGATCGTCAACCCGTCGACGCCGATCGGCCCCCGGGACGTGAAGCCGACGCCGACCGGCCGGATCATCCAGGAGGCCGCGCTCGGCAAGATGCCGGCCTTCGTCGATACCGGCCTCAACCTCGCCCATGTCGACGATGTGGCCCACGGCCATCTGCTGGCGCTCCGCAAGGGCCGGATCGGCGAGCGCTACATCCTGGGCGGCGAGGACGTGTTCCTTTCGCAGATGCTCGCCGACATCGCCGGCATGGTCGGCCGCAAGCCGCCGACCGTGAACCTGCCGCGCGCTGCGGTCTACCCGGTGGCGTTCTTCGCTCAGCTCGCCGCCAGGGTCACCGGCCGCCAGCCGTTCGCCACCATCGACGGCATCCGCATGTCCCGGTACCGGATGTTCTTCTCCGACAAGAAGGCCCGCGCTGAGCTGGGCTACACCGCACGGCCTTATCGCGAAGGCCTGTCCGACGCGATCGCGTGGTTCCGCCAGGCCGGGTATCTCGGATGAGCCAGCTCGACACCGCAACCGACGCGCGCTCCGGCAAGGGTCACCGCGACGAGAACTTCCCCGTCGCCTCGCACCTGATCCATCCGCGCCACCGCGGCGCGATCCTGGCCTTCTACAACTTCGTCCGCGCCGGCGACGACGTGGCCGACCACACGGACCTGACATCCGAGCGCAAGCTCGCGCTGCTCGACCGGCTGGCCGAGGCGCTCACCGGGGCCGGCCCGTCTGATCCCGAGGCGGAGCCGCTCAAGCGCGAGCTGGCCGCCCGCGGCCTGCCGCCCCGCCACGCGCTCGAGCTGCTCGACGCGTTCCGGATGGACGCGCGCAAGAACCGCACGGCCAATTGGGATGAGCTGATCCATTACTGCCGCTACTCGGCGATGCCGGTGGGGCGCTTCGTGCTCGACGTGCACGGCGAGGACCCGGTCCGGGTCTGGAAGTCCTCCGACGCGATCTGCGCGGCGCTGCAGATCATCAATCACCTTCAGGATTGCGGGAAGGATTTCACCGGCCTCGACCGGGTCTACCTGCCGCAGGATGCCATCGACCGGCACGGCGCCACGGTGGCGATGCTGGGCGCCCCGAAGGCGAGCCCGCAGCTCCGGGCGGTGATCGCCGAACTGGCGCAACGCTGCCTCGACCTCCTCGACGAGGGCGCCGTCCTGCCGGACCTGATCGACGATCTGCGGCTGTCTCTGGAGATCGCCGCGATCCACCGCCTTGCCGTGGTGCTGGCCAAGGGGCTGACCACGCGCGATCCACTCTCGGACAAAGTTCATCACGGCAAGGCCGCCTTCGCCCTGACGGCGCTCGGCGGCGTCGCCGCCACCCTCGCGCGCCGACCCTTCCGGGGCCGGACCGTACGGGCCGCGGCTCAGGGAATCCGCTCGTGAGCGCCACTGCCACCACCGCCCCCGCCCAGGATGCCGCCGCCCCGGCTCTGCCGGCCGCTGGCTCGTCCTTCTACACCGCCATGCGCCTGCTCCCGAAGGAGCGGCGCGAGGCGATGTATGCCGTCTACGCCTTCTGTCGCGCCGTCGACGACGTGGCCGACGATGGCGGCACACGGGCGGTCCGGCAGGTCGAACTCGACCGCTGGCGCGCCGACATCGACGCCCTCTATGCCGGTCGTCCGGCCGCGCGGGTGCGCGACCTCGTCGAGCCGGTGCGCCGCTACGACCTCAAGCGCGCGGATTTCCAGGCGGTCATCGACGGCATGGCCATGGATGCCGTCGAGGACATCGTCGCTCCCGATGCCGAGACGTTGGATCTCTACTGCGACCGGGTCGCGAGCGCGGTCGGGCGGCTGTCGGTGCGGATCTTCGGCATGCCGGAGGCGGACGGCATCCGGCTCGCCTGGCACCAGGGCCGGGCGCTCCAGCTGACCAACATCCTCCGGGACATCGACGAGGATGCCGAGCGCGGCCGTCTCTACCTCCCCCGGGAAAAGCTGGCCGCCATCGGCCTGACCGATCCGACGCCCCTGGAGGCGATTGGCCATCCGCGGATCGGCGAGGTCTGCCTGTCCGTGGCCCGGGAGGCCGAGGATCATTACCAGGCGACCTGGGAGATCATCCGGCGCAGCCCCCGCAAGGCGACCAAGGCCGCCCGGCTGATGGCGGCGGCCTACCACCTCTACCTCAAGGCGGTGATCGCCCGCGGCTGGGCGATGCCCCGCGCCCGGGTGAAGCCCGGCAAGCTCGCACTGCTCGCCGTCGCCCTCCGCCATGGCCTGATCTGATGGGACGCATCCACGTCGTTGGCGCCGGCCTGGCCGGGCTTTCCGCAGCCGTCGCGCTCGCCGAGACCGGTGCCCAGGTGGTGCTGCACGAGGCCGCCAAGCAGGCCGGCGGACGCTGCCGCTCGTATTACGACCCGGCCCTCGGGCTGACCATCGACAACGGCAACCACCTGCTGCTGTCGGGCAATGCCGATGCCCTGGGTTTCCTCAAGACCGTCGACGCCCCCGCCGATGCGCTCACCGGCCCCGACGAGGCGGCGTTCGACTTCGCTGACCTGAAGACCGGCGATCGCTGGTGCCTGCGTCCCAATGCCGGGCGGCTGCCCTGGTGGGTGATGAGCCCGTCGCGGCGCGTTCCCGGCACCCGCGCCCGGGACTATCTCGCCCCGCTCGGGATCCTGCGTGCGGCCTCCGGCAAGCCGGAGGGCGCGGGCGGCACGATCGGCGACAGCATGGCGTGCGAGGGCGATCTCTACGCCCGGCTCTGGCACCCGGTGCTTCTGGCCGCGCTCAACACCGAGCCGCGGGACAGCGATGTCGGGCTGGCGGCCCGGATCCTGCGCGAGACCCTGGGTGCCGGCGGCAAGGCCTGCCGTCCCCTGGTGGCGGTGGAGGGCCTGTCCTACGCCTTCGTGGACCCCGCCCTGCGCTATCTGACGGCGCGCGGCTGCGAGATCCGCCTCGGCCGGCGCCTGCGCGGCCTCGACGGCGCCGACGGCCGAGTCGGGCAACTGCTGTTCTCGGATGGTCCGGAGGCGATCGGCCCCGAGGATGGGATCGTGCTCGCCCTGCCGCCCTGGGTGGCCCGGGAGGTGTTGCCCGGTCTCCTCGCCCCAGTGGAATTCCGCTCGATCGTGAACGCGCATTTCGCGATGGTCCCGAAACCCGGCAGTCCGCTGATCCTCGGCGTCGTAAACTCTCTTACAGAGTGGCTTTTCGCTTATCCGGACCGGTACTCGGTCACGATCAGCGGTGCCGATCGGCTCCTCGACGTGCCGCGGGAAGACCTCGCCCGCCAGATCTGGGGGGAGATCTCGGCTTTGTGCAATCTTGCCCCGGAACTGCCTAGCTGGCAGATCGTAAAGGAGAAGCGTGCGACCTTCGCCGCGACACCGGCTGAGGCCGCGCGTCGCTCGGGGGCCGAAACCGCCTACGAGAACCTCGTCCTGGCAGGTGATTGGACCGCCACCGGTCTGCCATCGACGATCGAGGGAGCGATCCGCTCTGGCAAGACGGCCGCGCGTGCCCTGCGTCACGGATCTTCCGTGCGTGCCGGGGTAGGCGCGCCGGTGTTAGGCGCATTGGGCGCCGCTTGAGGCATGGCGGCCGCAACGCAGCGGCCGTTCGAGGCGAGGACCATGAGAGAGGCCGTAAGCAAGGTCGAGCCGCTTCAGCGCTCGAAGACCCAGGGGATCTCGCTCGACGATGTTGAGCGCGGCGTGACGCAGGCGACGCGCTCGCTGATCAACCTGGCGCATGACGACGGGCATATCTGCTTCGAGCTCGAGGCGGATGCCACGATCCCGTCCGAGTACGTCCTGTTCCACCATTTCCGCGGCACACCGGTCGCCGAGGGCCTCGAGGCCAAGATCGGCAACTACCTCCGTCGCACCCAAGGCCGGCACGGCGGCTGGGCCCTCGTCCACGAGGGGCCGTTCGACATGAGCTGCACGGTCAAGGCGTATTTCGCCCTCAAGATGATCGGCGACGACATCGAGGCGCCGCATATGCGCCGGGCCCGCGAGGCGATCCTGTCCCGCGGCGGCGCGGCCAATGCCAACGTCTTCACGCGCTTCATGCTGGCCCTCTACGGCGAGGTGCCCTGGCGCGCCGTGCCGGTGATGCCCGTGGAAGTGATGTTCCTGCCGAAGTGGTTCCCGTTCCACCTCGACAAGATCAGCTACTGGGCCCGTACCACCGTGGTGCCCCTGTTCGTCCTCCAGGCGACCAAGCCCCGCGCCCACAATCCGCGCGGCATCAGCGTCCAGGAGCTGTTCATCACGCCGCCCGAGAGCGTCCGGACCTGGCCAGGCTCCCCGCACGCCACCTGGCCGTGGACGCCGATCTTCGGCTTCATCGACCGGATGCTGCAGCTCGTCGAGGATCGCCTGCCGCGCAAGAGCCGCCAGCGCGCCATGGAGAAGGCCCGGGCCTGGGTCAGCGAGCGCCTGAACGGCGAGGATGGCCTGGGGGCGATCTTCCCCGCCATGGTCAATTCGGTGCTGATGTACGAGGTGATGGGCTACCGGCCCGATCACCCGCAGGTGCGGGTCGCCTGCGATGCCATTGAGAAGCTGGTGGTCGAGAAGGCCGACGAGGCCTACGTCCAGCCCTGCGTCTCGCCGGTCTGGGATACGGCGCTGGCCGCCCACGCTCTGCTGGAGGCTGGCAGCCCCGAGGCCGAGGCCCAGGCCCGCGCCGGGCTCGACTGGCTGAAGCCCCGTCAGGTGCTCGACATCGTCGGCGACTGGGCGGCCCGCAAGCCGAAGGTCCGCCCCGGCGGCTGGGCCTTCCAATACGCCAACGCGCATTACCCCGACCTCGACGACACCGCCGTGGTCGTGATGGCCATGGACCGGGCCATGCATCAGCACGGGCTAGTGGCCGGCATGCCCGACTACAAGGCGTCGATCGCCCGGGCGCGGGAATGGGTGGAGGGGCTGCAGTCCGAGGACGGCGGCTGGGCGGCGTTCGACGCCGACAACAACCACATGTACCTCAACCACATCCCGTTCTCGGACCATGGCGCGCTGCTCGATCCGCCGACCGCGGACGTGACCGCCCGGGTGGTCGGGATGCTGGCCCAGCTCGGTGAAACCCGCGAGACGTCCCGCGCGCTCGACCGCGGCGTGAATTACCTGCTGAACGACCAGGAGGAGGACGGCTCCTGGTACGGCCGCTGGGGCATGAACTTCATCTACGGCACCTGGTCGGTGCTGTGCGCGCTGAACGCCGCCGGGGTCGATTCGGCCGATCCGCGGATCCAACGCGCCGTTTCCTGGCTGATCCGGATCCAGAACCCGGATGGCGGCTGGGGCGAGGACGCCAATTCCTACAAGATCGATCCGGCCTTCGAGGCGGGCTCGTCCACGGCCTCTCAGACCGCCTGGGCGCTGCTCGCGCTGATGGCGGCCGGTGCGGTCGACGACCCGGCGGTGACCCGCGGCATCAACTTCCTGACCCGCACGCAGGGCGCGGACGGGTTCTGGAACGAGGAACGCTACACCGCCACGGGCTTCCCGCGGGTGTTCTACCTGCGGTACCATGGCTACCCGAAGTTCTTCCCGCTCTGGGCGATGGCGCGCTACCGCAACCTCAAGCGGACCAACAGCCGGCGCGTGCAGTTCGGCATGTGATGCTCATGGGACCGGCCCGCTGGGCCGGTCCCACCGGCGGCTCGCATTGTCCCACCGACCCGCGAACCCCGGTATTCTGCACGTGGCTTCCCCCGACGACGATCCCGCGACACCGGCTCCCCGGCCGTCGCGGCTCCTTGCGGAGCTCGCCGGACTGGTCCACCAGCGCGCGATGATCGATCCCGCCGCGCCCGTCCTCGCCGTCACCGGTCTCGCCCGTGAGCGCCGCCTCGCCGCCGGGGAGGGCGTCGAAGCGGTGGGGGCCGGCGGCAACCCGCACCGCCTCCGTCAGCTCCTCGATGCGCGCCCGCAGCCCGGCTGCCGGGCGGTGATCAGCTTCGGCATTGCGGGTGGCCTCGACCCGTCCCTGAAGCCCGGCGACGTGGCGGTGGGCACCGGTATCGTCGGCGAGGAAGGCCGGCGTGCCGCCGATCTCGACCTATCTGCCACCATCCTCAACGTCCTGTCCGGACTCGGTCCCCGGGTGATCCCGGCCGATCTGGCGGGCGTCGATACGGCCGTGCTCGGGGTTGACGGCAAGGCCGAGCTGCGCGCCCAGACCGGCGCCGCCGCCGTCGACATGGAATCCCACGTCGCCGCCGCCTTCGCAGGCCGGCATGGTCTGCCCTTCGCGGCCCTGCGGGTGATCTGCGACCCCGCCAACCAGGCGCTGCCGGCCTTCGCGGCCCAGGCCCTCACGCCGGACGGCGAGCCCGACATCGCCGCCGTGTTCTTCGCCTTCGCCCGGGGCCGGGCGCGGCTTGGCGACCTGATGCGGCTGGCGCGTGATTCGAACGCGGCGTTTGCGTCCCTTGGGAAGTGCCGTGCGCGGTTGGGGCCGGGGCTGGGGATTCCGGTACCGTCTCATCCGGTTTCCGGCTGATCGGTCCGCAATCACTCTCACCGTCATCGCGAGCGCAGCGAAGCGACCCAGTGTGGCGCGCCGTTCACGCGCGTGGCGTGTCCCTGGGTCGGTTCGCTACGCGCGGGATGACGGTGCGGGTCCCATAGCCGAGAGACGATCACAGGCGCATCGGACAGCACGCCGCAACAAAAAACGCCGGCCTGTTCGGCCGGCGTCAGTCGGGAGGAAGCGCGAGACGGCGCGGGGAGGGGAGAGCCCCCCGCGCCGGGTAGAGATCGGCCTCAGCCGGCGTTCTTATTGAGCGAGACCGCCACGAAGCGCGTCTGGCCCTTGCTGCTCTTCACCCGCATCAGCACGGCCTTGCGACCGCTCGCTTCCGCCGCCCGGATCTGCGCGGCCACGTCTGCGGGGCGGGTCACGCTCTGGCCGCCGACATCAAGGATCACGTCGCCGGCCTCGATGCCCTTGGCGGCGGCCGGACCGTCCGGATCGACCTGGACCACGGCAACCCCCTGCTCGGACAGACCGACATCGGCGGCCGGGGCGAGGTTCAGGCCGAGCCGCGGCTGGCCGTTGCCCGAATCATCCTCGCGGGTGGCGACCTTGGTGCCGTCGGTGGGCATGGCGCCGAGCGTCACGGTCGCGGTGTCGGCCTTGCCGCCGCGCAGGTAGCTCAGCTCGACCTTGGCGCCGGGCTTCATGCCGGCGATGCGGCGCGAGAGCTCGCGGGCGCTATCGACCGTATCGCCGTTGACCTTCTCGATCACGTCGCCGGCCTTCAGGCCGGCCTTGGCCGCCGGGGTCCCGCTTTCGGCATGATCGACCAGGGCGCCCTTCGCCTTGTCGAGGCCCAGGCCGTCGGCGATGTCCTGCGTCACCGGCTGGATCTGCACGCCGAGGTAGCCGCGGGCGACCTTGCCGTCCGTGCGGAGCTGATCGACCACCGCCTGGACGGTCTCGGCCGGGATCGCGAAGGCCAGACCGACGCTGCCGCCGGACGGGGACGCGATGGCGGTGTTCACACCGACCACCTCGCCGTTGACGTTGAAGGTCGGGCCGCCGGAATTGCCCTTGTTGATCGGGGCGTCGATCTGCAGGAAGTCGTCGTAGGGGCCGGCACCGATGTCGCGGCCGCGGGCCGAGACGATGCCGGCGGTAACGGTGCCGCCGAGGCCGAACGGGTTGCCGATCGCCACCACCCAGTCGCCGACCTGCGGGGCGGTCTTGCCGAACTGGACGTAGGGGAAGTTCGAGCCCTCGTTGATCTTCAGGAGCGCAACGTCGGTCTTGGCATCCTTGCCGATCACCTTCGCGTCGAGGGTCCGGCCATCGTCCAGAGTCACCTGCACGGTCTTGGCGTGATCGACCACGTGATTGTTGGTCACCACGTAGCCATCGGCCGAGATGATGAAGCCGGAGCCGACCGCGCCGCGTGAGCCCTGGCGCTGCTGCGGCTGGCCGCCGCCCGGGCCGTTCTGGCCGAAGCGGCGGAAGAACTCGCGCAGCTGCGGCGGCACGTTCTGGAGGTTCTGGCCCTGGCCGGAGCCCTGGCCTGGACCGTCCTCGTCGTCGCTGCTCGCCGAATCATCGAGCTTGACCTTCACCGAGACGACGCCCGGCTTCACCTTGTTGACGATGCCGGCGAACGAGCCCGGGGGATGCTCGGGAGCCTCGATCGGGGTCTTCGGCAGGGCCTGGGCGTAGGCCGGCGTGACGGAGGGCAGGGTGGTTCCAAGGGCACCGCCGGCGATCAGCGCCGCGGCGGCCACCGAGGCGAGGGCGCGGCGCGAGGTGCGGCCGGAGATCGGGGTCTGGGGGCTGGTCTCGGTCATGGGGATCGCAACCTCTTGCATAGGATCGGGACGACGCCGGGGACGCGGCGGTCGATGCGATTGGTCTAGAGGGTAGCGCCTGACCTCGGCGTGGCGGTCGAATTACGGTTTGGACATGTGGGCCGATTCGGGGGCGAGGCGGCCATGGCCGGCCCCCGGCCGGCGACCGGGCAGCGCCGAGTCGGGAGGGTGACTCCGGCGGAATCCCTCGCTTGTGCCACCTGTCACCGGCGTGCTCGGGCGGTGGCGCTACACTCCGATCGTTCCCGGCAGGCGGCCATAACGTTTGGCTCTGCAGGCTGGCGTCGCGTGAGATGCGTGAGGATTGGGCGATGAAGACGGTATTTGCGGTGATCCTGCTCTTGGGTTCGGCCACCGGCGCTATGGCAGCCGATCGGTACTCGGATTATCGGAACTATTTCGACGCAAAGCCCGCTGTCGGCGAACGGACCAAGCTGAAGCCCCCGAAGACCAAGTCCCATTCCATCGAGGACGTCGATACAAGGCGCTACGAGGACGGCACTGCCCCCGGAAACCCGGCCAACTTGAAGCTCGGCTATCGGAACCGGGCCGGGATCTACGTGCCGCCCGACTATTCCACCCACCCGCGCGGCCCGACGGGCGACGGTTTCGGCAGCTCGAGCAGCGATTCGTATGGCAGCGCGAGCGCGCCCAACCCGTTCGTGGGTCCCCTCGGCACCCGTCGCTGAAACCGCGGAAAAGCGCTCGTATCGATGGCTTCAGTGAAGCACTTGGTAGGATAACCCAAGCCGATCGCTTACGGCAGCCAAGCGTCGGTCACGTGTCCAGACCCTGGAGCCCGGCATGAGTTTGGCCGGAGTAAGCAGATGCGCGTCGACGTAGCCGATGCCAAGTCCGTCTAGTGCGTGTTTTGTCATTAGACGCATGACCTCACTGGGTCCTGTCACCTGAGCTGACGGCATTCTTTCAAGCAAGGCCTTGAGATTCGAGCGATCTTGCAGGCTTCCCAGGGCGCGTTCGGAGCTATTCCCGATCAGGTGGCGACCGAGAATAGCTCACGATACCCGATGAAATGGGTTTTTACCGAACCGTTCCTCCCGTCAGCCGTAAGCGATCAATCCCCGCTCAGCCGCGCCAGCGCTTCCTCGATCTTCACCAGCCGCGCCGCCTCGGCCTCCCGGCGCTCGCGATTCTCCTCGATGATCTCCTCGGGCGCGCGGGCGACGAAATCGGCGTTGCCGAGCTTAGCGTCGATCTTCTTGATCTCGCCCTGCGCCTTGCCCTGCTCCTTCTTCAGGCGGGCGACCTCGGCGGCGAGATCGACGATGCCTTCGAGCGGCAGCGCCGCGACGCTGCCCCGCACGAGGAGCTGCACCGAGTTCTTCGGAGGCGTCTCGGTAAACGTGATCTCGGAGAGCCGGGCCAGGCGCAGCAGCGTGTCCCGCCAGGCGTCGACCCGGGTGCGGACCTCCGGGGACGCCCCGACCATCACCAGCGGAATCTGCGCCGCAGCCGGGACGCTGGTCTCGGAGCGGGCCGAGCGAACCTGACTGACGAGATCGACGACGAAGCCCACCTCGGCCTCGGCGCCGGCATCCGCGAGCCCGGCCAGATCCGGCCATGCGGCCAGCGCCAGGAGGCCACGCTCGGGCAGCGCCGCGCCCTTGATCGCCCAGAGTTCCTCGGTGAGGAACGGCATGAACGGATGCAGCAGCTTGGCGACCTGATCGATCAGGAACGCGACCGTCGCCTGGGTCTCGGCGCGGACGGCCGGATCAACGCCCTCGCCCTGCAGCACGGGCTTGGCCAATTCGAGGTACCAATCGCAGACGATATTCCAGACGAAGCGGTAGGCGGCGCCTGCCGCATCGTTGAACCGATAGGCTTCGAGAGCCGCCGTCACCTCGTCCACGGCGCGGGCAGCCTCGGTCAGCGCCCAGCGGTTGATCGCCCCGGTGATCGCCCGCGGATCGTAGGCGGGGTCGAGCTGGCAGCCGTTCAGCTCGGCGAAGCGGGCGGCGTTCCAGAGCTTGGTCGTGAAGTTGCGGTAGCCCTGAACCCGGTCGGCGGACAGCTTGATGTCACGGCCCTGGACGGCGAGCGCGCACAGGGTGAAGCGCAGGGCGTCGGCCCCGACCTGCTCGATCAGCTCAAGGGGATCGACGACGTTGCCCTTCGACTTCGACATCTTGGCGCCGGAGGCGTCGCGCACCAGCGTGTGCAGGTAGACCGTTTCGAACGGTGCCCGGTCGGTGAGGTGCAGGCCCATCATCATCATCCGGGCGACCCAGAAGAACAGGATGTCCTTGCCGGTTACCAGGGCGTTGGTCGGGTAGTAACGGGCCAATTCCGGGGTCGAGTCCGGCCAGCCCAGGGTCGAGAACGGCCAGAGCGCGGAGGAGAACCACGTATCGAGGACGTCCTCGTCCCGGGTCAGCGCCACCGGGTGCCCGTGCGTCGCTTCGGCCAGGGCCAGGGCCTCGGCCTCGCTCTCGACCACGAAGATCCCGCCCTCGGAATCGTACCAGACCGGGATCTGGTGGCCCCACCAAAGCTGGCGCGAGATGCACCAGGGCTCGATGTTGGTGAGCCACTGGAAGAAGATCTTCTCGTAGTTCTCGGGCACGAACTTCGTCTGGCCGTCGCGCACGGCCTGGAGCGCGCGTTCCGCGAGCGGCTTGACGTTCACGTACCATTGGTCGGTGAGATAAGGCTCGATGACCACGCCCGAGCGATCGCCGTGCGGGACCGCATGGGTATTCGGCTCGATGGTGCGCAGGCGCCCGCGCGCTTCCATCAGGGCGACGACCGCCTTGCGCGCCGCCGCCCGGTCGAGTCCGTGCAGCGCCAGGGCCTCGGGCTCGGGCACCGTATCGGCCAGGAACGCGGCGTTGCCGTCGAGCAGCATCCGGCCCTCGGGATCGAGGATGTTGATCACCCCGAGATTGCGTCGCCGGCCGACATCGAAGTCGTTGAAATCGTGCGCCGGCGTGATCTTGACCGCACCCGTGCCCTTCTCGGGGTCCGAATACGCGTCGGCGACGATCGGGATCAGGCGGCCGACCAGGGGCAGGCGGACCTGCTTGCCGACGAGCGCCGTGTAGCGCTCGTCCTCGGGATGGACCGCGATGCCGGTATCGCCCAGCATCGTCTCGGGCCGGGTGGTGGCGACCGTGATGATCTCGCCGGTCTCGGCGCCGGTCTCATCGACCACCGGGTAGTCGAAGTGCCAGAGATGGCCCTTGGTCTCGATCTGCTGGACCTCGAGGTCCGAGATCGCGGTCTGGAACTTCGGGTCCCAGTTCACCAGCCGCTTGTCGCGGTAGATCAGGCCCTGGCGGTGCAGGTCCACGAAGGTCTTGAGCACCGCGCGGCTCAGGCCCTCGTCCATGGTGAAACGCTCCCGCGACCAGTCGCAAGAGGCGCCGAGGCGCTTGAGCTGGTTGACGATGGCGCCGCCGGATTCCGCCTTCCAGGCCCAGACCTTCTCGACGAAGGCGGCCCGGCCGATCGCCCGGCGGCCGGGCTCCTGGCGCTCCATCATGCGGCGCTCGACCACCATCTGGGTGGCGATGCCGGCGTGATCCGTGCCGGGCTGCCAGAGCACGTCCTTGCCGCGCATGCGCTCGAAGCGGCAGAGCACGTCCTGCAGCGTGTTGTTGAGGGCGTGGCCCATATGCAGCGAGCCCGTCACGTTCGGCGGCGGGATCACGATGCAGTAGGGCGTGGCGCCGGCGCGCTCGGGCCGGCCGGCCCGGAATGCGTCCGCCTCAGCCCAGGCGGCGGAGATCCGCGCCTCGACGGAGGCGGGCTCGAAGGTCTTGTCCATCATCGCGTGTATGGGCCGAAGGCTTGTCCAACAGGGTTGGACCCGCTTTCGACCGTCGGGCCGCGTCCGTCAACACATGCCCGGCAGCGGGCAGGCCCCGGACGGAGGGGCGGTCGGCTCAGCGGCCGCGCGAGACCCGCTCGATCTCGGCGCGCACCAGCCGCTCGACGACGGCCGGCAGGTTGTCGTCGAGCCAGGACTTGAGCATCGGCCGGAGCATCTCCTTGACCAGATCCTCGAGGGTGCGGGCGTTCTGCGTCAGCACCGTGTGGGCCAGCAGGTTGAAGGCGCCGTTGACGGTGGCATCGGTGGCCGGCGAGACCAGGGCCTCGGATTCCGGCTCCGGTCGCGGTGCCTGGAACACCGGCTGGGGCTGCGGCGGCGGGCTCGGACGCGCGGGCGGGGGCGCCGGCTCGGGCTCCGGTTCGGCGATCGCCTCATCCTCGAAATCGATCGCGTCGAAGTCGAGCGGGGCGGGCGTCGGCTCCGGCGGCGGGACGGCGCGAGGCCGCATCACCGGCTCGGCGACCTCGGCGAGGTCGAGCACGTCGTCGGGCTCGGGCGCGGATGCGGTCTCGGCGGGCTTGGCCGCCTGATCGTCGGCGATGATCCGCCGGATCGAGGCGAGAATCTCTTCCATCGAAGGCTCATGCGCCTTCTCGGCAGCCTTGTCCTGGAATTTCGAGTCCGGGATCTTGGGGCTCGCTGCACTCATCAACAGGCGCGCTCAGGCATGGGATATTCGGAAGATGACCCGATCGGGCCGCTCGTCAAACAGTATTCCATGCCAATTCGTCGCGGCAAGCGCGCCTGCACCACACTCCCCGTGGAAAAGACCTCAGCGCCCGTCCGGGGTGCGCAGGCCGAACCACAGATCCTTGACCTGATCGTAGTGGATCTTGGCGCTGTAGTACTCCACCGGCAACGCGGTGAAGCGGGCGGTGAGCTGCCCGATCGACTGGACCACGCCGTAGGAAAAGATTACCCGGTCGCGCTGGGCCAGGATCAGGTTCACCCGCGAGTTCAGCAGTTCCTGCTGCGCGTTGAGCACGTCGAGGGTGGTGCGCTGGCCGACCCGGGCCTCCTCACGCACGCCGTTGAGCGCCACTTCGTTGGCCTGGACCTGGGCCTGGGCGGCGATGACCTGGGCCTTGGCGGCCTCCAGCCGGCCCCAGAAATCGACGATCTGCGCCCGGACCTGGTCGCGGACCTGATCGACCTGGATGCGGTACTGGCCGACCGTCTCCTTGGCCTGCCGGATCTGCGCGTAGGTCTGGCCGCCCTCGTAGATCGGGATGTTGAGCCGGCCGCCCACGAAGCCGACGAAGAAACTCGTGTTCGGTCCGTTCTGATCGTAGAACTGGCTGAGGGAGCCCTGCAGGCTGACCTGCGGGGCCAGTTGACCTTCGAGGACCCTGACCTGCGCTTCCGCCGCATCGACGGCGTGGATCGCCGAGACGACCTGCGGATGCTCGCGGAGACCGATGCCGATCGCCGCGTCGAGGCTCGCCGGGACGTACCGGTCCAGCGGCCGTCCCGGCGCGAGCTGGCGCGGCTCCACGCCGATGTTCTGGCGGTAGACGCCGATGCTCGTGCGCAGGTTCGATTCGGCGGTGCTGACCTGCGAACGCGCGCCGGCGAGGCGCGCCTCGGCCTGGGCGACGTCCGTGCGGGTCACCTCGCCGACATTGAAGCGGTCCCGGGTCTGCCGGAGCTGCTCCTCGAGAACCTCGACGTTATTCCGGTTGAGCTCGAGCGTGGCCGTGTTGCTGAGCACGTTCATGTACGCCTGGACGGCGTTGTAGAGGACCGTGAGTTCGGTGAAGCGCAGGGTCTCCCGCTGGCTGAAGACGGTCGATTCGGCCCGGCGGACGTTGTTGTCGGTCTGGAACCCGTTGAAGAGCGTCTGCGAGACGGTCAAGCTGGCGGTGCTCGGCAGGTAGGTGGTGCGCACCGTCCGATTCGACGTCACCGCCGTGGTCGCCACGTCGGTCGGCCCAGTTCCGGTGGCGCCTTGGCTGGCGGACGTTCCGGACGTGAGGCCGGACGCGGTGCTCGTCGTCCCGATCCCCGTGGTGGTCCCGAGACCGGAGCCGACGCCCGTGCTTCCGCTCAGGCTCGAGCTTCCGGCGGTCGTTCCCGAGAGCGCCGTTCCGGTGGTTCCGCCGGTCGCAGTGGTGGCTCCGGTGCTGGACCCGCCACCGACGCCGGCCGCCAGGCTGCCACGCGATTGCAGATACTGCACGCCGATCGACGCCGCGACATTGACCTGCGGACGGTAGCCCGCCTGGGCGATCGCGACGTTCTCATCGATGGCGCGGACGCCGGCCCGGCCGGCATTCAGGGTCGGATTGCCCTGGTAGGCTTTCGCGAGTGCGCTTTCCAAAGTCTCGGCAAGAGAAGGATTGGTCGCCAAGAGTGCAAGTCCGGACGCTATTCCGAAGACTCGGAGAGCGGGGCAACTCGCTGGTGGACGTATTGTCACGATTAACAAGCCCTTGCGGTCTCTTAACGGTCCGGATGTCCGCCACGAAAACGGCCAAGGTACGGCGTTACGCAGGGATCCGATTCAAGCCCGCCCCACCGTTACGCTTAGCGCAAATCCGCCCGTTTGGCTCGGGCTTGCCCGGCTTCGGCGTCGGAATGTGCCGCGTTGGGGCATTAAGGTGACACATGACGCCGCAACGGCGCTGACGCTGCCGGGCCCGCCGATGCGGGGCTCGAAAAGGGCGATTTCGTTCATGGTTCGAACGGGTTGATGCCACACGGATGCGCCGCGGCGTTCGTGCGGGACACTTGGTACTCGGGCCGTGTCCCTGCGCTCGGCGCAATGGTGGGCCCTGCGGCCGTGAGCCGGCGGGGGGGGGGCGACGTGCTGGACGAGGCCGGTCGGCTCAATACCGATCCTCGGCTGCGACCCCCGCGCCGGGATCCGATCGCGTGACGTCGTCGGGGGCAGGCGCCGGCTCGCGCGGGGCGCGCGCCGGGCGCGGCTGGGCGACCGAACCGGTCAGGGCCGGTGACGGCCTGGGCTGGGCGGCGACGCCCGGCAGCGCCGCCGCCTTGCCGGCTGGGCCGGGCATGCCTTGCGGACCCCGAGGACCTGGCGGTCCGCCCGGTCCGGCGCTGCCGACTGGACCCGCGGGCCCCGGCACGCCGCGTTCGCCCGGTGCACCGTCGGAACCGTCGACGCCCGGAGGGCCGGGCGGCCCCATCGCGCCCTGCGGCCCAGGCTCGCCCCGGGATCCGGCCTCGCCGCGTGGGCCGGGCGGGCCCGGGAGACCGGGGCCCTGCTGGCCGCAATCACCCACGACGATGCTGCGCGCCTGCTTAGGTGTCCGCAGCGTCGCGATGCAGGTCGCCGGATGATAGACGACGTGAAACTCGAAATAACCCCGGCTGTCCGTCCGCTGGGGGAACTGTCCGTCGAGGGTGATGTCAGCATCCGGCTCGCCGGCATTGCCCAGGACCCAGAGATCGCCGGCGGTGATCTTCGCAGCCTCGATGCGCATCTCGGCTCTCGCCGGAACGATACCCAGGATCGCCGCAGCGAATATTTGCAATCCTATGCCTTGTCGCCGCGATAGACACATAGCCGAATCCGCAAATTTCTTATCGGCACGATGCCACTCATTCTACGAACCGCAACAACGTGCGAAAAGTTTGATGTGAAAAGCGGCCATTTAGCCGAATGCAGGCTCGAAATCGGTATTCGCATGGCCGGTATGCGTAATTCGCGACCTGAGCGATCAGGTCGATGAAGACACGCATCGTCGGCGCGAAGCCCCGGTCGATGTGGGCTCGAGCCGGGCTCTGGAGCGCGGAGGGACTTGCAGGGCGGGATCAGCGTGGCTGCCCACTCGCCGCCTCGGGCATCGGGCCTCGCGCTCCGGGGGATCGCGAACGCCACGAGAGGTCCGGGCGCCGATCGTTCGGCGACCGATTTTCCGATGCAACGGTTTCCGGGGGTCGTTCGTTTTGGGGGCGGCAGTGCTGCAGCAGCACGGGGCGACTCGCCGAGCACGATCGCCTGTCCGATGGCGCTCGGGCGGTGCATCTGTGCGGTGCACAATCGCATGCCATGTAAGTTGTTGTTGCGTCCGTTGTTTCGGCCGGACTGCGCCAGTGATTCAGTATCAACTACTGAACGTAAGGTTTGCCTCGCAATCTTGCGCAAGGCTGCTTAATCCCAATCTGAGCTGCAGTTTTTTACAAAACTAACCTGTTTATGCGGCGTAAATAAAATATCCTGCGGCTTGCCAGCCCTATTTCCTGCCTTTATAAGCCCCGTCGTAACTAATCATTAACCACCCGCCATTGGCCTCAACCGAGGATCTGAGACCATGCAGGGTCATGCCGAATCCACCACGTCCACGGGCGCTTCTGCGCCGCACCATAGGGTTGAGATGTCCGATGTGGCCGATCAGATTGCCGGTCAGGTGAGCGGGGTGGCGGAGGCGATGCTGCCGGAGACGCCGTTTGTCGCGCGGGGGCTGCGGCTCGACTGGGCGGCCAAGCGCGGTCTCGACATCGGGGTGGCTTCCACCGCGCTGTTCCTGCTTCTGCCGCTGATGCTGGTGATCGCCGCGCTGGTGTGGGCCGGGGACCGCAAGGCGCCGATCTTCCGGCACACGCGGCTGGGCCGGCACGGGCGAAGCTCCGGCTGCCTGAAGTTCCGCTCGAGGGTGCCCGACGGCGAGGGGGTGCCCGCGCCCCATCTGGCGGCCAGGCCGCGGGCCCGGGCGGGGTGGGCCGCCACGCACAAGCTCAGCCACGATCCGCGCATCACCGCCATCGGCCAGGTCCTGCGCAAGACCTCGCTGGACGAGCTGCCGCAGCTCTGGAACGTGCTGCGCGGGGAGATGAGCCTGGTCGGGCCGCGCCCGATCGTCCAGGCCGAGGTCGCCCGCTACGGCCGGGCGTTCGCCACGTGCTTTGCGGTGCCGCCGGGGGTGACCGGGCTGTGGCAGGTCTCGGGGCGCGCGGACACGACCTACGCCGAGCGCGTGGCGCTGGACGTGGACTATGCCAGCCGCTGGCACCTGCGTCGGGACATCCCGATCAGGCGGCGCACCGTCCCGGCGGTGCTTGCCCAGCGCGGCGGCAAGTAGCCCGGCAAGCCGATCGCGCGGCCTGAGCCCGGCGCGGAGCGCGTCACGGACATTCGCCGGTCCGCACGGGCCTGTGCGGGGGCCCGGGTTTGTGCAGGTACCGGGGCGCTCGGACACGACCTACGCCGAGCGCGTGGCGCTGGACCTGGACTATGCTAGCCGCTGGAGCCTGCGCCGGGATATCGCGATCATGCTGCGCACCGTCCCGGCGGTGCTCGCTCAGCGAGGTCTTGCGCAGGACCTGTCCGATGGCGGTGATGCGCGGATCGTCGCTGAGCTTGTGCGTGGCGGCCCACTCCGCCCGGGTCCGCGGGCTGGCGGCCAGATGGGCGGCGAGCACCCCCTCGCCGTCGGCCACCATCGAGCGGAACTTCAGGCAGCCGAAGCTGCGCCCGTCCCGGCCCAGCCGCGTGTGCCGGAAGATCGGCGCCTTGCGGTCCCCAGCCCAG
>NZ_JAKSYN010000046.1:0-24796 GCF_022829565.1 Methylobacterium sp. J-001 | reverse complement strand
CGCTGGATGCGGGCCGGGTCCGGGTGCGGACGCTGACGCTGCCGGACACCTACCAGGACCACGACAGCCCGGAGAAGATGTACGCCGAGGCCGGGCTCGACGCCGCCACCATCGTCAAGACCGCGCTCGCGACGCTGCCGGCTTCCTCCGGTCAGGTCGAGCAGGCGAGCAACGTGGTGAGCGTCCGCCGCCGCCCGCGTTGATCTTTTTGAACGCGACGACCGTCCAACCCAAGTCCCTCAACCTGAGGCAGCGACGCGCAGCGTAGCCCTCGAAGGAGCCTGCCAGCTTTCTTGCGATCCCTGGCAGGCTCCTTCGAGGCCCGCTGGTGCGGGCTCCTCAGGATGAAGGGGTGGATGTGAGGTCGGGGAAGCTACCCCAACGCCTCCGCCACGGCCTTCCCGCAGGCCTGCGTGTCGGCATTGCCGCCGAGGTCGCGCGTGCGCAGCGTCCGCTCGGACAGCACCCGCTCGATCCCGCTGACGATCTCCCGGGCGGCTTCGTGCTCGCCGAGATGCTCCAGCATCATCGCGCCCGACCAGATCTGGCCGATCGGGTTGGCGATGCCCTGGCCGGCTATGTCGGGGGCGGAGCCGTGGACCGGCTCGAACACGGACGGATGCACCCGCTCCGGGTTGATGTTGCCGGACGGCGCAATGCCGATCGTGCCCGTGCAGGCGGGGCCCAGATCCGACAGGATGTCGCCGAACAGGTTGGAGGCGACCACCACGTCGAACCGGTCCGGGTTCAGCACGAAATGCGCGGTCAGGATGTCGATGTGGTACTGGTCCCACCGCACATCCGGATAGCCCTCGGCCACCGCCTTCACGCGCTCGTCCCAGTACGGCATCGTGATCGAGATGCCGTTCGACTTCGTGGCCGAGGTCAGGTGCTTCTTCGGCCGTGTCTGGGCGAGGTCGAAGGCGAATTTCAGGATCCGGTCGACCCCGTGGCGGGTCATGATCGTCTCCTGCAGGGCGAATTCGCGGTCGGTGCCGGCGAACATCCGGCCGCCGGCATTCGAGTACTCGCCCTCGGTGTTCTCCCGAACCACCCAGAAGTCGATATCGCCGGGCTTGCGGTCGGCCAGCGGGCACTTCACCCCGGGCATCAGGCGCACCGGGCGCAGGTTGGCGTATTGGTCGAATTCCCGCCGGAACAGGATCAGCGAGCCCCACAGGGAAATGTGGTCGGGCACGCGCTCGGGCATGCCGACGGCGCCGAAATAGATCGCGTCGTGCGTCTCGATCTGCGGCTTCCAGTCCTCCGGCATCATCCGGCCGTGCTGCTCGTAATAGTCGCAGCTCGCGAAATCGAACCAGTCGAGCTGGAGCGCGAAGCCGTGCCGCTTGGCCGCCTGCTCGAGCACGCGCACGCCCTCGGGCACCACCTCCTTGCCGATGCCGTCGCCCGGAATCACCGCGATGCGGTAGCGGCGCTGCGAGCTGCTGTCTTGACCGGCCATGGATCCTCTCGGGTGTCGCGTCGGGGGCCGCGTACCGGGCCTGGGTTGCACGGTGCCAGGGTGTTGCACGCGCTCCTGCGGTCAACACCCCATCCTGACAATCACGCAGATTCGCCTGCCATCATCCGGCGCTGGCGGTCCAATTCCTCGCTGTAGCGCTTAAGCGTGTGGCTCTCGGTAAGGAGCCCCAGGACCTGGCGGCTGTCGGCGCTCTGGACCACGGCGAGCGCCTCGCTCTCGCTGCGGTCGAAGGTGGCAGCCGCGTCCTTGGCGTTCATCTCGGGCGTCAGGAACAGGTCGGCGTGGTGCAGCAGGTCGGCCAGAACCGGCGCCGCGCCGGCCTCGGCGTCCCGGGCGGCGGCATGCGCCTCGGGGACGTTCACGATCCCGGCATAGCGGCCCTTCGCATCCACGGCGACGACCCGGGAAGGCGAGCCCAGAGGGTGGGCGCGCAAGAAGGTCGGCAGCGGGGTGTCCACCACGACGGTGGCGGGATCCCGACGCATCAGCCGGCCCACGGTCAGCGAGCGGATCCAGCCGACATCGTGGGGACTGCGGATACTTTCGCCGCGCAGATGAAAGCGCCAGGTGGCGAAGGAGTAGCCGAAGATCTTCCGCACGGTCAGCGAGGAGGCGATCACCGCTGCCAGCACCACCCCGGTGATCGGCAGGCTGCCGGTGACCTCCAGCGCCAGGAACGTCATGGTCAGCGGGCCGCCGATGATCGCCACAGCGAGCGCGCTCATGCCGATCACCGCGTAGGCCAGCGGCGTGAGGCCGAAGCCGGCCATCGCGGGCAGGAGCTCCGGCGCCACGACGGCGAACAGCTTGCCGGCGATCGCTCCGAGGAACAGCGAGGCGAAGAACAGGCCACCGCGGAATCCGGATCCGATCGAGATCGCCGTGGCCGTCGCCTTGGCGGCGAACAGCCCGGCCAGGACCGCGACGCCGTGGTCCTGGCCCTCGGCGGCGAAGTGCATGTGTAGGGCGCCGTGGCCGCCCGAGAGTACCTGCGGCGTCGCGATCAGCGCCAGTGCACCGACGCACAGCCCTCCCAAGGCGGGCCCGGCCGCCCGCGGCAGGCCGGAGGCCTGAACCAGCCGCTCGACCAGGGTGACGCCGCGCATGATCAGGATGCCGAGCAGGGCGCAGAGCAGCCCGAGGGCAAGGCTCAGCAGGATCTCCAGGCTGGTGATGTGCGAGGTCGTGACCGCCTGCATGTCGCCGAGGTCGGCCAGCGGCTGCGTGTGGATCAGCGCGCGAGAGACCAGGTTGCCGCAGAGCGCCGCGACGACCACCGGCGCCAGGGTGGCGATCGTGTAGGTGCCGATGATCAGCTCGAAGGCGTAGAACGCCCCGGCGAGCGGCGCCCCGAACCCCGCCGCGATGGCGCCGGCCGCCCCGCACCCGACCAGGGTCCGCAGGTCGCCCCGGCGCACCTCGAAGGCGATCCCGAGCCGGGAGGCGAGGCCAGACGCGAGCTGCGTATAGCCGGCTTCCAGCCCCACGGAAGCGCCGGAGCCGTTCGAGATGACGTTCTGGAGGGCGAGGTAGAGGCTGTCCCGCAGGGACATCCGGCCGCCATGGAGCGCGTTGGCCTCGATCGGGTCGATGGCCGGGCGCTTGCGCGGGCCGCGGACATAGTTCGCCGAGATGATCAGCAACCCGAGCAGCACGCCGCCGAAACAGGGGCCGATCAGCAGGAGCGGCGGCGCCACGGCGTCCGCGGCGCTGAGCCGCGTCCCCGCCGGGAGGTGATAGAGCGCCTCGCGCAGGGCCTGCGTCACCCAGGTCATGGCCGAGACTGCCAGCCCCGCGAGACACCCCACCAGGGTCGCCAGAAGGACGAGACCGCCCTCGCTGCGCCGGACGAGGCTGCGCAGCCGCCCGGGCGCCAGGAGGATCCGGGAGCGGGTCCAGCGCCCGCGGGGGCGATGGCCCGGCCGGGCAGGTTTCCGGGCCGGCCTGTTCTCCGCCCGCGTCTCGGAGGCCCGGGCCGCATCCGGGGTCCCGGTCGCGGCCAGCGCCGGCTCTCGCGCGCTCACACTCGCCCCTACCCCCGATTCGCCCTGGCCGAGCTACGGTTTCGTCGTCCCCTTATGGAGCGAATCCGCCCTGCGTCCACCGACCCTGCATCAAGCTGCACGGATCGCCTTGAAAACTGCCGCGGCCCACGATACACCGCCCGCCAGTGCCGCCGTAGCTCAGTTGGTTAGAGCACCAGATTGTGGATCTGGGGGTCCCCCGTTCGAGCCGGGGCGGTGGTACCATCCATTCGGAACGACTGCGCAAGGGGTTGGCGGATCGCCGACCCCTTTTGCGTTTCCGGATCTCGCGCGCGGCGCAGGCGTGCCCCGCCCGCGGAACCGCGGGCCCAGGATCGGCGCCGACTTGCCGGGGTCGGCATAGCACCGGCCCTATGCCATCCTGCCGCGAGGCCGGCGCTCCTCGACGGGCGGCGGGCGAACGAGACCATCGAGGACGCGCCATGAAGCAGTACCGCATCGCCGCCATCCCGGGGGACGGGATCGGCCAGGAGGTCATCGCCGCCGGCATCGAAGTGCTCGACGCCCTCGCCGAGCGCGACAGGAGCTTCCGCTTCGCCTTCGACCATTTCGACTGGGGCTCGGACTACTACAAGACCCACGGCGTGATGATGCCGGCGGATGGTCGCGAGAAAATCAAGGATCACGACGCGATCTTCTTCGGGGCGGTCGGCGCCCCGGACGTTCCCGACCACATCACCCTGTGGGGCCTGCGGCTGGCAATCTGCCAGCCCTTCGACCAGTACGCCAATGTCCGGCCGACCCGGATCCTGCCCGGCATCACCAGCCCCCTGCGCCACGTCACCGGGCCTGAGCTCGACTGGGTGATCGTGCGCGAGAATTCCGAGGGGGAATATGCCGGCGTCGGCGGCCGGGTGCATCAGGGCCATGCCAACGAGGTCGCCACCGACGTGTCGATGATGACCCGCTCCGGGGTCGAGCGCATCATCCGCTACGCGTTCGCGCTGGCCCGCTCGCGGCCGCGCAAGCGGCTCACCGTGGTGACCAAGTCGAACGCGCAGCGCCACGCCATGGTAATGTGGGACGAGATCGCGGCCGAGGTGGCGCAGGATTTCTCCGACGTGACCTGGGACAAGATGCTGGTCGACGCCATGACCATGCGGATGGTGGGCAAGCCTGAGACCCTCGACACGATCGTGGCGACCAACCTGCACGCCGACATCCTGTCGGACCTCGCAGCGGCGCTGGCCGGGTCGCTGGGCATCGCGCCCACCGCCAACATCAACCCGGAGCGCCGGTTTCCCTCGATGTTCGAGCCGATCCACGGCTCGGCTTTCGACATCGCCGGCAAGGGTATCGCCAATCCGGTCGGCACCTTCTGGACCGCCTGCCAGATGCTGGAGCATCTGGGCGAGACGCACGCTGCCGACCGGCTGATGCGCGCGGTCGAGCGCGTCACCGCCGATCCCACCCTGCACACCCCCGATCTCGGCGGTACGGCCACCACCCGCGCGGTCACGGATGCGGTGATCGCGGCGATCCGGGGCGACAACGGCTGACGCGCCGCCCCGGGCGGCCCGATCCGGAGTTCCCCCGGCGGGCCCGGGAGGGTAAGACCGACCTCCGATCGCCGCGGCGAGCCCGCACAAGAAAGAAACTCCCGGGACCCGTCAGATGAGCATCCCCGACCGGCGCGTCCGCCCCCTGTTCGACGAGGCGGCAATCGCCAAGCGCAACACCGAGCTAGCCCAGGAGATCCTGTCGGCGAACCCGGAGAACCTCCTGGTCGTCGCGGTGCTCAAGGGCAGCTTCATGTTCGCCGCCGACCTGCTGCGGGCGCTGCACCGGGTCGGGCTGTCGCCGCAGGTGGAGTTCGTACATCTGTCGAGCTACCGCACCGGCACCGTCTCCACCGGCCAAGTCGAGATCCTGCGCGACGTGCAGAGCGAGGTGCGCGGGCGGGACGTGCTCCTGGTGGACGACATCCTGGAATCCGGCCGCACCGTGGTGTTCGCCAAGGATCTTCTCATGGCCCGGGGCGCCAAGCGGGTGCTGACCGCGGTGCTGCTCGAGAAGCCGGGCAAGCGCGCCGTGACGATCGACGCCGATTTCGTCGGCTTCACCTGCCCGGACGTGTTCGTGGTTGGCTACGGGATGGATGCGGCCCACGCCTTCCGCCAATTGCCCTTCGTGGGCGTGGTCGATTTCGACAGTGGCGATCCGGACCTCTTCGACGAGGCCTGACGCGCCCGCGATCCAGCGCGGCATTTTCGCCGCGCCACCCCGCGATGCGATTGTTTTCCCGTCTCGCGCCTTGACAGAGCAACGGTTCCGTTCGTGATCTGTTATCCATAAGCAGGCCTGAAGTCTCATCTTGTGAGACACCCTCGGAATCAGGCCCGGGATCAGGAACGTTTACGGAACCCCATGGCGCGCATCCTCCTCGTGGATGACGAAGAGACCGTCCGCGGCTTCCTCAAGCGGGGGCTGGAGATCGACGGCCATGCCGTCGTGACCGCCAATGACGGCAGCGACGGGCTCGACCGGCTCAACGAGGCCGATGGCGGGTTTGACCTGATGCTGACCGACATCCGCATGCCGCTCATGGACGGCATCGCCCTGGCGCTGGCCGCCAAGCGCGATTTCCCGGACCTGACCATCCTGCTGATGACCGGCTTCGCCGACCAGCGGGAGCGCGCCCGCGGGCTCGATGCGATCGTCACCGACGTGCTGACCAAGCCGTTCTCGCTGGCGGACCTGCGCGCCACCGTGAGGCGGGCGCTCGCCGCCTGAGGCGGGTCCCTCCGGTTCATCGACGGCGCACGAATGATGATTTCATCCGCCTTTAAACATCCGCTTTAGCCACCGCTTCACGAAAGCGTGGCAGTTTCATCCGGCGAATTCCAAACAGGCCGGACACGATACCGCGATGGACCGTCGAGACAGGGACGCCGCCGACGCGGATTGGGACGACGACTGGGACAAGCCGCGGCGCCCCCGCAGGAGCCTGTTTGGGCAGCTCTTCGGCCTCGTAAAGCTCGCGGTCTTCGCGCTGCCCGTGGCGATGTTTCTCTACGGCAGCTTCGCGGATTGCGGCACGCGCCCCGCCGCCGCGGGCTGGCTCGGGCTCGTCGGCGCGGGGGCCTGCGCGCGCAGCGAGATGATCGGCAACGTCCTCTCGATGCAGGACAACTTCGCCCTCTTGAAGCGGCTGATCGATTGAGGCCACAGGGCGAAGAGCCCGCCGCCCCCACCCTTGCGAGCCTCCCATGTCCAGCCGTCCCCTCACCCCATCGCCCTCCGGTAGCGTCCCCGACGCGGTCGAAGAGGCCCAATTCCATGCGCGCATGGCGCGGCTCGGCACCGAGCCGGTGAGCCAGCGCGACCGCCGGCGGGGCCCGCAGACCTTCGGCCGGGGCGGTTTTCGCCTGGGTTGGAAGGGCTGGCTTGTCATCGATGCCCTGGTCGTGCTGCTGGTCGTGGCCGCGGTGGTCGCTTGGCCACCAATCCAGGCCTGCCGGCACCAGGACAAGACGACCGGCTTCTACGCCGGCGACGCGGTCGACAAGTGCATCCGCCGGGGCATTGCCGAGCGCATGGACCGGGCCGACCAGCGCCTGAAGGCCCTGGTGCGCGGCTCGGGGCGCTAGCCGATTCCACACGGTAGATTCCGGATCCTAGCCCGGGCCCGCTTGAGCGGCAGCACCGCGACTGGTAGCACGTGTGTCGCGGGCCGGTGTAGCACAGCGGTAGTGCAGCGGTTTTGTAAACCGAAGGTCGGGAGTTCGATCCTCTCCACCGGCACCACACCTCCTGTCCCTTTGGGTTTTCACTTGGGGCCGGGCGCGTAGTACTTTTCCGGACAGTCCGTTGGGTTCCGCTCCGACCGAGCGTGAGCCGGCTGGGTCCTGGGCCGCGCGGGTCGGAATGTGCCGCCCATGCTCAGCGTCCATTCAGCCGCCCCGGGCGAGGTTGATTTACGGCCAAGCTCGGATAAGTATTTCTGAATTGTAACTGGCGTCTTTGTCAATAATTTACGGCAAAGCTCGCAAATTACGACATTAAGATTTGATGAATACGAAGTTCAGAACCGATTAAATCCGTTGCGCCTACCAGCGCCACCGGAAGGCGATGTAGCACGTCTCCGTCGCAACCGATCGCGAGATCGTAGCGGCGGATCGCAGACCCCGTCGGGGCCGCATCGCCGCTGGTCGGGACGTGATCATGACCCAGGGTAAGGACGAGCGGGCGGTGACGCGCCGCGCCGGAGATGCGGACGGAGGCGGGTTGATGCCCGCGAACGATACCGCCCCCCTGCCTGACGGTGCAGCCGCAGGCTCCGCGCCTGGGCGCCGGGCAATCAGCGACGCGGATCGCGCCCGGATCGGCCGCGGCCTGCGCCTGCATTACGCCGATGTTCTGGCCCTGCCGATCCCGGAGCGGCTCCGGACGCTGATCGACGACCTCGCCGCATGCTCCGACACGGAGGCCCCGCGATGACCATGACCCTGCAAGCCGCTCCCGCCGGCAACCATTCCGGCTCGCCGACGCACGGGGTCGATGCCGAGATGCGCGATCTCCTGCTCGGGTCGATTCCAGCCCTGCGGGCCTTCGCGTTCTCGCTCACCTACGATCTCGACCGCTCCGACGACCTCGTGCAGGACACGCTGGTGCGCGCCTGGCTCAATGCGGGCAGCTTCCGCCGGGGGACCAACCTCACGGCCTGGCTGTTCACGATCCTACGCAACCTGTTCTACTCGGAGCAGCGCAAGCGGAAGCGCGAGGTGGAAGACGCCGACGGCGTGATGGCCGGCAAGCTGACCTCCTTGCCCGAGCAGGAGGTGCGGATGGAGATGGCGCAGTTTCAGACCGCCCTGAACCGGCTGCCCCATGCCCAACGCGAGGCGCTGGTTCTGGTGGGGGCCCAGAGCTTCACCTACGAGGAGGCGGCCGCGATCTGCGGCGTTGCGGTGGGGACGATCAAGAGCCGAGTCAGCCGCGCGCGGATGCGCCTGATCGAGGTGCTGGGCCTGGAGGGGCCGGACGACATCGGCGCCGACGCCCGCACCCGCGCGGCGCTGGGCGGCGGCTGACCCCACTCACTTGATTAACTTGACGGCCTCGCGGAAGCACGGGTGCCGGGCGGTGCCGAGCCACTCGAACACCACCATCTCAGTTGTGACGATCTCGGCCCCGTGGGCGGCCATCCGGGCGAGGCCGGCATCGCGATTCTCGGTTCGGCGCGAACCCACGGCATCGGCGACCACGTAGGCGCGCTGCCCGACCTCCCGGAGCCCAAGCACTGTCTGCAGCACGCAGATATGCGCTTCACAGCCGGCGACCACGAGGTCGCGGCCCCCGAGCCGGTCGAGGAAGCCCGGTGCCTGGACGGCACCGAAGCTCATCTTGGCGAAGGCCGCCCCGGGCTCCGGGGCAAGCTCCGGCACGGTCGGGCCGAGGCCGCCGGCATTCTGCTCGGTGAACAGGGCCGGCACGTCGAGGAGCCTCGCTGCCGCCACGAGGCGGTTCGTGTTGGCAATCACCCCCGCGCCGTCGGCGATGGCCGGCATGAGCCGGACTTGAATGTCGATGACCAGGAGGAGCGCCCGGGCGGGATCGATCAGGGGCATCGGTCTCTCAAATCCGGCGGGCTTGCCCCGTAAGGGGGACGGCCCATCCTCATCCCTTTGGTATCCGATGGAACCGGCCACACCGGCATGCTAGGGACGCGTACCGAGCACGCCGCCGCGCCCCGCTTGGGCGTCCCCCGCGTCCCCGGTGGAACGATCCGCAGGAGAACGTCTGACGCATCATCCCGGGCGTCGAACCGGGGCGCTGCTCCAGCCTCGTGGTTTGAAATCATCCCGACAGCTGGAGACCACCTTCGGGCTGACGCGCGCGCTGTTCCCGACCGCGTTACGATCGGTCCCGGCTCCATGCCTCTATTCCAACGCGCGTCGCCGAACCGGTATCCGCTTCGGCGGAGACCGTTACAGGGTGGGGCGAGGATTGCAGGCTTGGGGCTTCCGATCAGGACGATGATCTGACCAAAGGCCGCTTTTTTGGTGAGCCTTCGTGTCACGCCGGTCTGACCGGGATGTCCTGACGGATGAGCAATGGGAGCGCCTGGCGCCGCTGACGCCCTGCGGCTGCAGCCAACGGGACAGCGGGCTGCAGGCGATCGCCTCCATCAACATCCGCCCGGAGCCCGCCGAGAAGAACGCCTGCAGCAGCATCTCGGGCGGTATCGAGGGCCGGCCCAGGCCCGAGTGCCGCGCCTGAAAACGCGCGGTTAGCCCGGCCAGCGCCTCAATAAGCCAGAAGCCGGATCGGCCGCCGCGGGTGGTCGGTCGGCCCGCGCGCCTCGAGACGCGCGGAGCTGAACAGGTTGGCCGGCTGCGCTCACCCAACCTGCTCCGGAGGCCAAGCTAACCCATCGAGCGGCGACTGAGCTGACCGGTCTGTCGGACCAGTCCGATCGGAGGACCGATGCCTCCCCGCGCGTACAGCGCCAGGGCCTGCACCGCGTGGACTTGCCAATCCGGGGGGCATGCCCCTCCCAATCCCGGTCGGCCGGCTCAATCGGGCCGGTCCGCTCCGATCGATCTTGCGCGGCGCCGCGCAAATGCCCTGGCGTTTAATCCGTCGCGCGGCGTGCGACGCGGCACGTCACGGCGGCGCGCGAAGCCCCATCTAGGTCTCGCACAAGAAAAACAGAGCCGAAAAACGGATCTGTAGTTTGTAGGAGCTAAGTTTTACCCATGAAGACCCGTATCGCTGCCGTCGTCACTTCGCTTGTCCTTGGCGTCGCCCCGATCTCGTCCGCCATGGCATCAAACGGTGCGCGCTGGACCGGCCTTACCCCCTATGAGGTCGAGACCACTGGGGCACTGGGGCTCGGCGTCCATGACACCCCCATCTACGATCGCTGCCCGATGAGTTCGGCGGCGGAAGGCAATGCGGACCAGCAGACCCGCCCCATGAAGCAGTACGGCCAGACCACCGGCGGCTACCGTTGCTGATCTGCGCAGCAGGCATCCCCGCATGGCGCTGAAAGTCTTTTCCTACGCGATGATCGCGGTCTTCGTTGGCGGCCTCATGATGACCCTTCTCGGGTCCGCCAGTATGTTACTGGGCTTGTAGCGTCGGGGCTTGGGCTCTCGACGGATCCGATCGGATCGACCGGCGGCGGGGTGCGAGCCCCGCCGCTTTTATGGCATGGCGAAACCACACCGCGACCTGATCTCGCGCCATTCACCATCAGGTTGATGAACGACCCAACCAGAACGGGTTCAGGGCACCGGCTCCATTCTCCTAGCATCCGGTCCGGACAAGCGGGCCGACGGTTTCAGGAGGTCGTGTCATGGTGCGCTTCAAGACCCTCGGGATGGCCGCATCGCTTGCGGCAGGGCTCGCCACCGCCACGGCGGCGCAGGCGGCGCCGTTCGGCTACGGCCCGCCCAGCGGGTCCGGGCTGATCGAACGCGTCGCTGGCGGCTGCGGCCCGGGCTTCCATCCGAATCCGTGGGGCCATTGCCGCCCCAACGATCGTGGGTGGGGCTATGGCGGCCCCCGTGGCCCCTATGGAGGTCGCCCCGGTTACGGTTATGGTGGCGGCTACGAGCGCGGCCCCGGCGGCTACGACGGCCCGCGCCGATTCTACAATGGGTGGTAACGCCCACGCACGGTCGTGATCGACCGGTCACGACAGCCGCGACTGAACCGTCAGGGCTCCCGGCGGTTCTCCCGCCGGAGGCTTCCATGTCAGATTTGTCCCAAGAGCCGAAGCGCGTGAATGTCGAGGATGCCAGTTCGGCAGCGTACTGGGCGCGCCGCCTTCAGGTGCCGGTCGAGGATGTGACAGCGGCCGTGCGTGCGGTCGGAGACGAACCGGCAGCGGTCGCGGCGCATCTCGATCGCCCCTGGCCTTACGACGGCAGCGGGATCGTATAGCTTCAGGCCTGCCCGCGCGCTTAACGCGCGAACAGGACCACCGCCCTTTCTGGCATCACCACAACCAAAGGGCGAATTACTGCGGAATTATCATATCTAGAATAGAATTATCAGTCGAATGGTCAGGCTGATACGCAGTATTTGCAGCTGTGTGCGCTGCAGTAATTGCGACATGCTCCACACGGGCTCCGTGCAGAGCATGCTTTGATGATTGATGAATTTTCGGACGATCTGGCGAACGACCCCGAGCCGGGATCCGATCAGGCTCAGGAGGCCAATGGCGTCGCCTTTCTGCTCGCCAGCGCGGCCTACCTGGCCCTGGCGGACGCCTACCTGCGCCGGGAAGGTCCGAACGGCCTGACCGTGATGGACGAGATCGAGGGGCGGATCGAGGAGGCCCTTCAGAGCTTCGTGACGGAAACCTCTTACGACGAGGCGCGGCCCGACATCCTGGCGCACGCGACGGCTAAGATCCGCGCGTTGCTCGACGCGGGACGCTCGATGTCGCCGGGACCCGGCTCGCTCCAGTGAAGCAGCACGCGCGCCGGGAAGGAGCGAACGGTGAACGTCCCACCTCCCGGCCCCTGTTCCACCCTCGGCGCTACTGACGCGGGCCGGGCGGCTGAGGCGACGCCCCCGGCTGGCGCGGCGCCTGCGGGCTTGGATCCTGCGTCGCAGGCTGGAGCTGCTGCGGCGCGGGATTGGACCCCGTTTGGTCGGTCTGCAGAGTCTGGTTCGCCTTGGTCTGGATCTGATCGGCGGTCTGCTGGCTGATGACGCCGTAGGAAACCGCGGCCGCGAGGGCGACGGCGATGACCGCCCCGATGATCGTCTTGGTGAGCTTCGGGGGCATCAGGACCTCCTCTCCGTCTCAGGTCGCCGGTCAGGCCGCTTCTTTGCGGGTGACGGCCAGGGCCCAGATCGTCGCCGGGATCCAGCCGATGATCGTCAGGTGGAGCAGGATGCACAGAAGGCCCTGAAGAACCTTCCCGCGCAGGAACATGGCAAGCCATGGCGCGAGGAAGCAGATGATGATCATGATCATGGGTTGAACGACTCCTTGCGGCTGACATAGGGAGCCGGGCCCGTTCAGGTAGACCTTTGCCGTGTAAGTCTCGAAGCGGCCGGCTGCTCGTCCGGGATCTCCGGTGGGGTGCATGAAGACCGACGGGGGTATCCGTCCGGGAGGGCGGGTCGGCAGCTACCATGCATGCACGAGGTGCCCCCCGGCCAGCACGATGACGGCCAGGGTCACGAGCGAGATGGCAACCTTCCTGACCGCCCCCGCCGCGCGTGAGGGCCGGCGCCGTCCGTCCGGCGTCCTGAGGACCCTGACCTTTGGATCCGCGAGATGCTGCGTCAGGCTCTCGGGCAGCGCACGCCGCGACGAACCAGATTTCGACCGACTCTTACGCATTCTGGTCCCTGATCACGAACGCTGAGCCGTCAGCGGCGCCGCCACGACGCGCCAGCGCCAGCACCATTCAGACAGGTGGGCGCCGACTCTCGGAAAACGAGGATCCCTCATCAAAGCGTCTGCGGATCGTCCTGGATCCGCCCCCTTCATGAGAGGTCAGCTTTACCCGATGGTCACCGCGCCATCGATCGGACTTACCGCGAGGACGCGCGGCCCCCGAACCTCGGGATCACGCTGCTCCCACGCGGACAGCGTGGCATTGGCCGCCTCGACGATCGCCCCCGGAGCGCCGCTGCCGATCTGGGGGCGGATCGCCTCGACGAGCCGCGCCAGGATCGTCTGCTCCTCCATCGGGCGGTTCGGCATCGTCGCCTGCCGGCAGAACCCTGCGTAGACGTTCTCGGCGATCACACGGGCGGCACGATCGGCGTCGGGTGTCTCGTGTGCCATCCTGGATCCCCTGAGAGCCCATCGCCGTAGGGCGCTTCATCTACCTAGCGCGGGGAGCGCCCGAAACAGCGGGCTCTACTCGTCATCCGTATCCGCCGGCGAACCGGGCGGCAGGGGGCCGTCATCGATGACGCCGGGATCGCCGTAGTTGAAGGGCGGCCCGTCGAAGCCGACGACGCCGTCGGGATTGTCCGGCGTCACGTTCGGATCGACCGGCCGGCTACCGTCGCGGCCGAGGCGCTTGTCGATCCGGTCCATCCGCTTGAGATCACGCTGAACGGGGACGTCCCGCGGATCCTGGGCCAGCGCCTCCGGCGAGACCGAGAGCGCCATCAAGGCGCCGAACGTCAGTAGCCGCATGTTGCCTAGACCTTCGCCGTCAGGTGCCCGGTGGCGCGCGCCGCGGATCGTCGCCGGCCTCCGATTTCCGAACCCACAGTGACGGTGATTGCTTGGCTGATCAACGTGAAGTGGCAGATGGATCGAGAATCCATACGGGATGCGGTGAAGACCGGCCCATCAATCGATCGAGCAGCCTTCGGCCCGCTCCCGTCGGCGGCGCTCCGCGTTCTGCTGTGCCTGCTCCTGCCAGCTTTCCTCAGGCGGCGTGATTTCGACCTTGCCGAAGGCAGTCCCCAGGACTGCCGGCCCCTGTGTTTCGGTCGGCAGCGAACCCGTGGTCTGCGGATCTTCGCAGCCCAGGTCGAGCCGATCGCCCCCAGCCAGCGCCGGGGTCGCACACACGATCAGCATCGCAACGATCGCCAGGAATCTGTTCATGCGTGCGGTCACAGCATGCCGTCAAAGCGTCCGTTGACAGCGGGCGGAGCGTCGGATCGCGGACACCGGCAAGGCGTAGGGCCAAACGCTTAACGAAAAAGAGCCCGCCGCAGCTGGTGCCGAGCGGGCTCGAAGGGGTCGTCTTGGGAGGAAGGCCCTCGTACCGCAGGCATGTAAGCAACGGCATTAGCCATTGGGCATGGCTGGAGCGCGCCAAAAGCATGTAACCGCCCCGCTTGTACACGTCAGCGCAGCTATCGGGTCAATTCGCCTTCCTCCGGAGCAATGCGGCCGAAAGCGATGGCCACGATGACCGCGTTGATGAGCACTATAGCCGTCTGGACGACGGCTTGCCGGCGCGCAGCCCGCGCATCCTGCTGGCGGAAAGTAACCACTCGCCGGAAAGCCAAAGGGATTGCCCCTCGAAAATCAGCACCTGAGGCGAAATCACAATCGAATATGCAACTTCTGATTAGTATCGGCGCGCTATCTTTCTCCCGTGTTGCCGCACGGCGAGGCTTCCGATGTACCGCGCTCTGGCCTGCCTGACCGACGAGCACACCCCCTGGGTGGTCCCCCTGGCCGCCTGTGTCTGCTGGATCTCGTGCTACGTCGCCCTGCTGCTCGAACAGCGCGTTCGGAAGGGGGGCGCCTCGGCCCCCGCCTGGCTGCTGGCCGCCGCCTTCTCGGCCGGTGCGGGCATCTGGAGCACCCACTTCATCGGCATGCTCGGCTACGATCCCGGCGTGGTCGTCGGCTACGAAATGGCCACGACGCTGCTGTCACTCATCGTGGCCATCACAGCCGCTCTTGTCGCCTTCACGCTCCTGAGCGCGGCGCGCGGGGACGCGCCGTGGGTCGGGGCGGTGGCCGGCCTGATCCTCGGCGGCGGCATCGCCTGCATGCACTTCCTCGGCATCGCGGGCGTGGTCCTGCCCGGACGGTTCAACTGGGACCTGCCGCTGGCACTGGTCGCCACGACGATCGGCTGCGGCCTCTCCGGCGCCGCCCTGGTGATCCATGCCCGCGGCGGCGAGGCACGGACACGAATAGCCGCAACCACAATCCTGACGGCAGCCATCGCCGGCCTGCACTTCCTGGCCATGGCGGCGGCGCGCGTTGTCCCGGATCCGGCGCTGGAAACCCCGGATCTCGGCCTCGCCCGCGGCGCGGTGGCGGGTGGCATCGCCGTGATGATGGCGGTGATCCTGGCCTTCGCGGCGCTCGCCCTGATGCTGGACCATCTGCGCACGATCAACGCCGCCCTCGCCCGCCAGGGCTTCGCCCTGGGCGAGAAGACGTTGCTGCTCGACATGACCCTGGACAGCATGGACCAGGGGCTGATCATGGTGGACGGTCGTGGCCTGGTTCAGGTCTGCAACGAGCGCGCCCTGGTGCTCCTCGACCTGCCGCGGGCGATGATGCTGGCGGCTCCGAGCTACAAGGATGTCCTGCGCCATCAGCTGCGCCACCGCGAGCGCAACCGGACCGACCGGTCGTACCGGGACTGGATCGAGCGCGGCGGGTTGGAACAGGCCCATGTCCACGAGCGCGTGCGTCCGAACGGCATCGTGCTCGAGATCCGGACCGTGCCCCTTCAGGATGGTGGCTTCGTGCGGACGTTTACCGACATCACCCAGCGCAAGGCCGCGGAGGCCGAGGTGGCGCGCCTCGCCCGGCACGACATCCTCACCGGCCTGCCGAACCGCGGCCTGTTCCGTGAGTACCTCGATGCGCGGCTCGCCGATATCGCCGTCCGGGGCGGCACCGGGGCTGTCCTCTATCTCGATCTCGACGGATTCAAGGGCGTGAACGACACGCTCGGTCACCAGGCGGGCGACGATCTGCTGCGCAGCGTAGCGGACCGGTTGCGATCGGCGGTGGGCGACGGCGTCGTGGCGCGCTTAGGGGGCGACGAGTTCGCCGTCCTGCTCACCGGCGACCGCGCGGAGGCAATCGACATCGCCGAGCGCCTCATCGGCCTGTTCGAAACGCCGCTTTGGGTCGGCGAGCAGCGGATCGCCGTCGGCCTGAGCGTCGGCATCGCCCTGGCGCCGGAGCACGGGACGAGTGCGGAATGCCTGTACCGGCGAGCCGACCTCGCCCTCTACCGGGCCAAGGCCGAGGGCCGGGGCACCTACCGGGTGTTCGCGTCCGACATGGACGAGGAGGCGGAGGAGCGCCGGGTCCTGGAGAGCGACCTGCGCCAGGCCCTGGCGGACGATGCCCTGAGCCTGCACTACCAGCCGCAGGTCGACGGCGCATCGGGCATGCTGGTGGGGTTCGAGGCCCTGGTGCGCTGGACGCATCCCGTACGCGGCCAGATCCCGCCCAGCGTGTTCGTGCCCCTGGCCGAGGAGACCGGTCTGATCATTGCGCTCGGCGACTGGGTGCTCCGTGAGGCCTGTCGCGAGGCCGCGACCTGGGCACCGTCCCTGAAGGTGGCGGTCAACCTGTCGCCGCGGCAGTTCCAGAAGCCGGACCTGCCCGAGACCGTGCTCGCCGTGCTGGCGCAGACCGGCCTGTCGCCGAACCGGCTGGAGCTGGAGGTGACGGAGAGTGTCATCATCAACGACATGGCACGGGCGATCAGCATCCTCCGGCGCCTCAAGGGGTTCGGCGTCCGGATCAGCATGGACGATTTCGGCACCGGCTACGCGTCGCTGGCGACCCTGCAGGCCTTCCCGTTCGACAAGATGAAGATCGACCGCTCGTTCGTGGCCCAGCTCGGCGTCGACCCGCAGGCCGCCGTGATCGTGCGTGCGGTGCTGAGCCTGGGCCGGAGCCTGCGGATGGGCGTCGTCGCCGAGGGGGTCGAGACCGCCGCCCAGCGGCGGTTCCTGGCGGATGAAGCCTGCGGGGAGATGCAGGGCTACCTGTTCGGCAAGCCCCAGCCGATCAGCGACTATGCGGAGATGCTTTGTTTTCCGCATCACCCCGAACAGATCGCCTGCATCGCCCGGGCGAGGGCCTGACCCGGGCGTCGTGTTCGCCTGGGAGGCGATGGAAGAAACCGTGGGCGGGACGTGCCGTTCGGCGGATTGTAACAGGAAGGCGACGCCCCACGCTGGGTGGCTTCGTCGCGGGTAGGCCACACGCCGCGCATAAGCCGCGTGGTCGCGGTTCAAGGTTCCGTGTCCGATCCAGACCGGTCGCCGATCCGCGATCGGCAACGAAACCTCAGCGATACAAAATAGCGACGCCCGCGCGATGCGTGCGCGAAAAGACAATCATAGATTACAACGACCCGATATTTGAAATCTTGGATTGCATGCGATAGCGAGGCTCACGCCGTTACGCATCGCGAGTACTTACGTACATTTAATGCAGATCGTGTTTTCGACTAAGGGGCTCGATGCCCGGCACAGCTTCATGCGTTGGCGTGAAGCGCTCGAGGTGCAGAAAGCGAACGTCGACCTGCAGCACCTCGACGATGCGCCGTTCGAGGCCAAGGTTGAGAACAGCACCATCGGCCCGCTCCCGGTGACGCGCATGTCGCAGAGTGCCCTGCGCACCGAGGTCAGGAAGTTCGGAGCCTGGCGTCAGGGCCGCGAAGGCATGGCTACGGCAGCCTTCAAGCTCGCGGGCACCTCGAACAGCTTTCAGGACGGTCGCGACGCCGTGTTGAGCACCGGCGACCTCTACATCCTCGACAAGCGGCCAATGGTGCTGACGACGAGCGCAGGAGCTCAAGTCCTGTTCGTGGAGCTGCCACGCGAACGGCTGGAGAGCGTACTCGGGTCGACCCGGCACTACACGGCCCTCAGGATAGGGGCGGAGCTGGGCTCCACGTCCCTGGCGCGAACGTTCTTCGAGGAACTGGTCCGCCTAGGCGATCGGCTTGCCCCTGAGGCGGCCGACCGCATGGCCTCGGTCGGCGTCGACCTGATCGTAGCCAGCATCGCCGAGCGCCTGGCCAAGGACGTCCCGCAACCGCTGCACGGCACCGTCGTGGTCCAGCGCGCCAAAACGTTCGTCGAGGCCAACCTCGGCGATCCGACGCTCGGCCCGTCCCAACTCGCCGCCGCAGTCGGCGTGTCGCTGCGGCGGCTCCAGGAGCTGTTCAGCGAGCACGGCCAGCACATCTCGGACTGGATCTGGCAGCGTCGGCTCGAGGCCGCAGCCAAGCGCCTGATCGATCCGGGCGTCCGGCACCTGCCGATCGGCACTCTGGCCTATGGCTGCGGTTTCGCCAGCCAGGCCCATTTCGCCCGCCGCTTCAAGGCACAGTACGGCAAGACCCCGAGCGAATACCGGACCGAGTCTCTCCTCAAGGCGTCATAGGCGATCGATCCCGGGCGATCCGCTCCGGCCAGCTTAGCCGTGGGGCAAGCGCCGCCGCGCCGGGTATCGCGCCTCCGCGCGTGTCCGCGTTGCCCGCGCGCGCTCGACATCGGCAATGCCGACCGGCCGGGGCGAGGCCTCTTGGGTGAATGGCATCCGGCTGCGGATATCGCCGTAATAGTCCGAGCCGCTCATGCCGAAGCCGCCGCCCATGACCGGACCGTCCAGGAGCGGCTCTCCGGCGCAGGCGGCCGTGGCACAGCAAACGAGGAGGGTGGCGAAGGTCAGACGCATGCAGGAATCCGGGCAGCGGAGATTCGGCCGTTTTAAGACCACGACAATGACGAAGGCGTGAGCGCCGGGTGGACCGGCCGCTCGGCCCCACCCCGATCTGGTCACGGGGTGGGGGAGCGTCCGATCTCACCAGCGGTCGAGCCGATACGCAACGCGGCTCGTGAATGCAGGATGACGCGCCCCGGTTAGCAGGCCGTGCGGGTACCGCAGGATCGATCGTCCCGAGCCGGGACCGCTCACGCACGAAGAAGCCCGCCGCGGCCTGGGGCCGGGCGGGCTGAAGATCGTCAGGATCCGGATCGAACGCGGTCAGAAGCCGCCGCGACGGCCATAGCCATAGCCGTGCGGCCGGCTATAAACGTAACCACGCCCGTACCCGCGGCCATAGCCGTAGCCGCGCCCCCGGAAGCGCGGGCCGCCATAGCCATGGCGGCGACCGCCGAAGCCGGGTCCGAAGCGGGGTCCACCGTAGCCGTACTGGACATGCTCCAAAGTCGGCGCAGGTTCGGCGACGGCGCCGAGGCCGATCTGGGCCGCGGCGGCCGGGAGTGGCGCGAGAAACAGGCTGGCGGCGAACAGGCCACCCGTCAGCGTCGGGACTTTGAACACGGATTCTCTCCTCGCCGGGGTTGCTGAGGCGCGCCCCCGGCTTGGGGAAACCCGATGGCCACTCAGACCGTTCCTGACGGAGTGACCTTCAACGGCCTCCCGCGGATGTGCCCAGCTCCCGCGCGACGCCCGCGCCCCGGCGGCGATCCCTCCGGGCGGCGCGTTCCACAGGGTGGGGAGTGGTCATGATGAGCGCGCTGGTGAAATGGCTCGTCCTCGCGCTTGCGGTCTTGGGCAGCACGCCCGCAGTCGCTCACCGTGTTCGCACCGACAGATTACAGCGCCGCGGAGTGACGGTAGCACCGCAATTCGGCGTTCCACGACCGCCGACCACGACGCTGCGCCCCCCGGACGACGGCATCATTCACTGGAATACGCCGAACAAGGACGGCAATCTCGGCGGTCCCGGGACGGGTGGCGGTGGCGGGGGTGGCGGCTAGATCCCGTCAACGGACGGGGGGGCCGGGAACTTGGAGGCTACTGCGTGCTCGGCACCGACCGATCAGCCGCCGCCATTGTCGCCGCCACCGCCGCCGCCCGTCTGGGGAACGCCGCGCTCGGGCTGGCCGGCATTTCCGCCCGCTGCCGTATCGGTCGTTATGGTCGCCGCACCCGTGCCCGTCGGAGCGATGACGGCCGTGCTGCCCGGGCCGCTGTTCTCGCCGCCGCCGGGGATGACGACGGTCCCCTCCGGTGTGCCGGGCGCGATCTGCCGGGGCGGTCCAGGCTGCGTAATCGGGGCGGGACCGGTCTTCGTTTGAGCAAGGGACGGGGTTGCAGCCGTCAGGGCAAGAACAGCAAGGATGGCATGACGCATCCTGGTCTCCTCGGCATGTCGGCCTCGTGCGCGCGTTGCACAGGGCCTCCGGGCCAAAACGTACGATGGGAGCCAGGGTTTCCGGTTGATCGGCTTCGGGCGTCAGCGGCTGCACCATCTCCATCCTGCGCTCCAAGATCGGGAGCCGATGCAGGTGCAGCCACGAAAAAGCCCGCCGCGGCCGGAGCCGGGCGGGCCGATCGATCTGCATCCAAACAGACTATTTTCCGCTGGGCGCGGCGTAGCTGCCGGTCGTCCCATTGCCGCTGCTGCTGCCCGCCGGCGCGCCGCGGGTGGTGTTCCGAACGAAGCTGGCACCGGGATACATCCGCTGCGTCCGCTGCATCGACGGCCGGCGCGTGAGGTGGTGGCGCATCCGAACCGGGGTGAACATGTCGGACGGCGATGACGCGCCGGCCCCAGGGCCGGCGGGAACGGCCGCGGCCGGAAGGCACAGGATGGCAAGGCCGACGCCGGAGAGCGCCGCAAGACTGGGGATGCGCATGAGGTTCTTTCTGCCTCGACCCGAAGATCGCCTTGGCTCATGGAGAAGCCCGCGAGCCTGCCTCTGGTTCACAATCCAGGCCCCCCGATCGCGCACGATGTCGCTGCCGGCCAGCGGTGCGTGGCTTCAACCGACAAGGGAGCCTCCACAATGTCCTTTTGTTATAGTTCCGGTGTGGCAGACCAGTGCGGCGATGATCGTCCGGCGTTCGCATACGACTGTCATCGCCCTCTGCGTGATCGCCGGGGCTGCCGCCGTCGCCGCGCTCATCCATCTTCTGCTCGGACTGCTCTCGCTCGACATCGCGGTCGCGAAGACCAGTGAGGAGGACCGGCAGGCGGCCCAGGCCTTGACCCAGCTTTTCGAGACCCAGCACCCCCGGGTGCGCATCCGGACGATCTACGAACCGGATCGTCTCGGGACGGCGGCAGCCCTCGACACGAGTGAGACCCAGCTGACCCTGGTTCGCAGCGATGCCGCTCCAAAGGACGGGCAGACCCTGGTGATCCTGCGCCGCGACGCAATCGTCTTCGTTGCACATGGAGGCAGCACCGTCGACAGCGTGGCCAAGCTCAAGGGCAGCACCGTCGAGCTCCTCGACGGGCGGAAGCTCGATCCCCGCCTGCTCGATCCGATCCTGACCCATTTCGGCGCCCCCCCGGCGAGCGTGCACCGGAAGGTCCCGACCATTGATCAGCTCACCGAAGCCGGCAGATCGGTTCGGTGTTTGTCGTGGTTTCCGTCGGCAGCGCCGTATGGCTGCCGCTGTTCACGGCCCTGCGTAAGGGATTGGCGGCGGCGAACCGGGCGGAGGCGCACGGGCGGACGGAGAGCGTCGAGATGCGCCGCGTCGCCCTGCTCATCACCCATATCCGCGAGACCGTGCAGCGCCGCCGAACCTCTGGTCCTTCATCTTCGGCAGGACACGCTTCTGCACCGCATGCGAAACGGCCCCCGTTCTCGGCCAATGGCTGACCTCATCGTGGCTATGCGCCTGGCATGCTCATGCTTGGCGGACACGGGCGCGGCATGAACGCCGACCTGTGTCGGGCCGACGCAGCCATCGTGAAGCTCACAAACCCAGTACTTCAACAATGCGACGTTGCGCAGGCACTTGAGGTCATCCCAAAAGCCTATGGTGCGCAAACAGGATTGTTGATCTCTGCGCTCGACAACACGCGGTTCGTTCCCGTATGATGTTCAAACGTTGCCTGCGCATTTTGAGCCGTTAGGCACGTTGTTTTCAGGAATTCCGCACACATGAAGCGCCGGAGCGCGCGGCCGTTCACGGTCGAAGTCAAGCATACCCGCACCTCTCGCGTCGCACTGGTCGACGCACCGACGCGATCCCGCCAAATCCACGATCTCTGGTGGGACATTCCCGCGGTTACCGCCGACAAGCCGGCCGAGGCGCTGTTCGCGCCCGCCGTCCAGGCCGAGCCGACGCAGCCCGAGGCACCCCCGGCCCGGCGAGTGCTGCCGAGCCTCATGCCGATGTTCGCCAGCGAGCCCGAATCGGCGGAGGCAGACGAGGCCCCGTCGATCGAGCGCCTTCCGCGGGTGCGCCGCGCCAAGCCAGCGACGGCAACCAAGCGCACACCGAAGCCGGTCGCCGAGGTGGCACGGCCGGCTGTCGTCGCAACACCGGCAGCGACACGCCAGGCGACGAGCACACCCGCTCCGGTGACGGCCGCGCCGGCTCAACCGACAGCGATGCCAGTGCGTCCGATCCGCCTCTCCCGGCAAGCCGACACCCTGAAGGCCGGCGAGCGCTGGAAGCGCCGATTGCCGCGCCATCTTTGGTAGGCCGAGCGCCATCTCACCATGACACTGAACACCGCCGGAGACCGTGATCTCCGGCGGTGTTCCGATTGGCGTTGGGAGTCTCGAGGCGAGGCAGTGTCTCCGCCCCTCGGCGCCTCAGATTCCGACGCTCGCCGCCCCGGCTTCCGCGGCTTGGCTGACCGTCGCGCCGTTCCGCAGCGCCATCGCGATCGCGGTCGAAGCCGTGTCGACGGCGCCCGCGCGGTCCTCGCCGTAATCGTACATGCTGTTGGTCTGCGAGCCCAACCGAGCGTGGAAATTGTCCGGAAAGTTCTTGTTCATCCGCTGCTTCAGCAGAGTGGTCGCGGCGTGGTAATCGCCCTCGAACCCGGCCGATTGGTAAGCTTGACCGGCATCGTAAGTACCGCCCTCCTTTTCGGAGGCTGCTTTGCGGTTCTTGTGGTCGATCGTCTGCGAGAACAGGACGCCGATAACCTTGGCTATAAGCCATCTGAAGGCGTTCATGTCAGTCCTCTAGGGCAGCGGGCGCGGGAACTCTTCAGAGCTGTACCACGCATTGCCCGAATGCAGCGGCTTTCTTGACGCAGATCCGGGCTCACCACTGCTCTTCCGCGATGAGCGCACCGCTCCCGTCGAAGGTTCCCCGCCAGCCCTTGCCGTGCAGGCGTACCGTCACGCAGGTCTGACCGGTTCCGGAGCCGGACTTGATCCGGGCCTCGACCTGCCCGAGGCGCTCATGACGCTTGAGCGCAGCCATGCTGACGCCCAAACGCGAAGCGAGCTCACGGGGATCGACGATCCAATCGCCCTTGTGACCGAGATCGAGCCGCACGGAGAGCCCCTCCATTCACTCGGCTTTGCATACGGGCGTGGGACCGACGCTAGGACCGTCAGCCCCGATGGGAAGCCGGACCGGCTTGGGCACAGCGAGGCCTGCGTCAGCGCTCGGCGGGGCGCCGGTGGCGGGCCGCTTTGTGGTGCGTGCGTCCCGGGCGCCGCCGAGCCCGGACCCGGGGCGGCGAGGCGACGGGTGGTTGGGCCATGGGCACGCCGTCATGCTCCGCGATGACCGCGCGGGCCCGCTCGACGCTCATGTCACAGGCGCTGGTCATGCCCTGAAGGGCGCCAAGGGCGCGATTATATTCGGGAAGGTTGGTGCATCCGGGGACGCCCCACGCCCAGGCCGTGGCTGGGGCCATGACGATGGCCATCAGAGCCAGCGCAGCGGCGGTCCCTGTGCGAATCGCTATCCTGTTCACATCCGGATCAACGCCTGCGCCCATGAAAACCTCCCGACCAGCTCCAGGGGGCAACCCGCATCGGCCCGCTCGGTGCGGTCACGATGAAGTTACGGCTGCGTCGAAGGCTTTGAACGCCCGGCCCGGATCGGCGCATCGCCGCGCCGGGCCGCCGTCCCGAGGATGACGGTCCGGCGCAGCCTTGGCGCTGCGTCGGACCGTCATGTCTTCGTCGGAGGTGGCTTTAGAAGTCCATACCGCCCATGCCGCCCATACCGCCGCCGCCCGGCATGGCCGGGGCTTCCTTGCGCGGCAGCTCGGAGATCATCGCCTCGGTGGTCACCAGCAGACCGGCCACGGAGGCCGCGCCCTGCAGTGCCGCCCGGACAACCTTGGACGGGTCGACGATGCCGGCCTGGAGCATGTCGACATACTCCTCGGTCTGGGCGTTGAAGCCGTAGGTCTCCGAGGCGTTGGCCAGGATGTTGCCGACCACGATCGAGCCTTCGACGCCCGAGTTGGACGCGATCTGACGGATCGGCGCCTCAAGGGCCTTCAGCACGATCTTGATGCCGGCCTGGACGTCGGGGTTTTCGTTCGAGAGACCCTGCACGGCCTTCTTGGCGCGCAGCAGCGCGGTGCCGCCGCCCGGGACGATGCCTTCCTCGACCGCCGCGCGGGTGGCATGGAGGGCGTCGTCGACGCGGTCCTTCTTCTCCTTGACCTCGACCTCGGTCGAGCCGCCGACGCGGATCACCGCGACGCCGCCCGCGAGCTTGGCCAGACGCTCCTGCAGCTTCTCGCGGTCGTAGTCCGAGGTGGTCTCCTCGATCTGCGCCTTGATCTGCGAGATCCGGCCCTCGATGTCCGACTTCTCGCCGATGCCGTCGATGATCGTGGTGGTCTCCTTCTCGATCCGCACGCGCTTGGCGCGGCCGAGCATGTCGAGCGTCACGTTCTCGAGCTTGATCCCGAGATCCTCGGCGATCATCTGGCCCTTCGTAAGGATCGCGATGTCCTCGAGCATCGCCTTGCGGCGGTCGCCGAAGCCCGGCGCCTTCACGGCCGCGACCTTCAGGCCGCCGCGGAGCTTGTTCACCACGAGGGTGGCCAGGGCCTCGCCCTCGATGTCCTCGGCGATGATCAGCAGCGGCTTGCCGGTCTGGACCACGGCCTCGAGCACCGGCAGCATC
>NZ_JAKSYN010000037.1:0-301 GCF_022829565.1 Methylobacterium sp. J-001 | reverse complement strand
GGCGCTGGTGCTCGCTAGGCGTGCACACGGCGGGGCGAAGCGAGATGAGACCGAACATACCTTCGCTCGCCCGACCGACCAGATCCGCCACAACCAGGTCGTAGTGCAACCACACCTGCCCGCAGAACCAGCAGGACGTACTTGGGCGTGACGATGAGGATGAGCGCCCATAGGAACAGCGATACGACGCCGAAGACCATCTCGCCGGTCGGCGCGTGCCCCCCTCCGGCGGTGGCGTGGAGGGACTCCTTCAGGGCGTAGAGCGGGCTGGTGCCGATGTCGCCGTAGACTACGCCGACCG
>NZ_JAKSYN010000036.1:0-4285 GCF_022829565.1 Methylobacterium sp. J-001 | reverse complement strand
GCGCAGACCGTCAGCGTCAAAGTCTGACCGCAGCGGTACCGGAGCAGCCATGACATCCCCCTCGGGCTCCAAACCCAAAGACAGAATCACCCCTCAGCCGCCGAGGCTACCCCGTGAGTCCCACTTAACGAGGGTTGGTATCACAGGGTAGGCACGCCGCGTCACCGATTACTCAGCCCGATTTTCCAGCATTAGCTCCGTTTGATTTTGAATTCGAGAAATAATTTTAGATCTCTTTGGATGCAACAGGACAAATATGGACAAACCAGGACTTTCAGCTCCTGTTTTTGCCTGTTCACCGTCAACAAATTTTGGTCAAATTGCCTACTCCATACCAGCATAGGACATTTATTTTGAGTTCAGATTCCCAATAATTCGAGTAACTTTGGAGATTTATTGATAAAAATTTACTTACTTTTACTCTGAAATCTGTGCGAGGGCAGGCTCGTAAAAAATAAATGGCAGTACAATTACTTCCCATCCATGGGAGTTCACGATACATCTATCAGGACAAAAATTGCTATCTTACGCGGGGTGGACTTGGAGAAGGCGACAGGTCGCACGCAACGACGTTCTCAAGTTCCTGAACCGCCGCGTCTTCAAAAGGTTGGGTGCCTACGGTTCGAGGGTCGGTCGGCTGCAAATCGTGATCGGGATCATGGGCGAGTACGTCGTACGCGTGAGCAATCGCGACATCGCCGTGTCCGTGTTGTGCGACGTTCTGGAAGAGGTCAGGAACGGCCCGGAGATGTACGAGCCCGAGAGGGACAGTGACTACCTTTGATAATGGGCGGTGGGGACGTCCCCGCCGCTTCCAGGAAGCGGCCGGCGGCTCGCCATCGGTCGTTACCCTTTCGACTTACGGGTCTAAGGGGCAGGCTTAGTAGCCCAACAGAGGGAAAGCGGCTCCGCCGCGTCGCGAACATGCTGGTTCATCGAGGCGACGGTGACCGTATCGGATCCCGGCCTCGGGATCGGCGGGGCGTGCGGTGACTTCCGGCCCGGCGGAAGCGATACTCTCCTGAAGAAACATGGGAGGCGTTTGCGATGCGGCTCAGGATCGCAGCCATATTGGTCGGGCTGTGCTCAGGGCTTCCGGGTTCGGCTTACGCGCAGTGGGGGATCCCAGACGGCGTCAAAACCGCGGCGGTGCAGGGTTATCCACTCGCCTACCAGGAGGCTGGATCCGGCGAGCCCATCGTGCTGGTTCACGGATCACTCGGCGACTACCGAATCTGGTACGCGCAGGTACCGGTGCTGTCGAAGCAATACCGCGTCCTATCCCTCAGCCTGCGCCACTACTATCCCGAACGCTGGGATGGTGTCGGCGAGGATTTCTCCATCTCGCAGCACGCGGCCGACGTGGCCACTTGATCCAACACCTTAACCTTGGACCTGTCCACCTGCTCGGCCATTCACGGGGTGGAGCCGTGGTTCTGACGGTGGCCAAAGAGCACCCCGAGCTGATCAAGACCCTGATCCTTGAGGACGCCAGCGGCATGGAGGGGCTGCTCCCAGAGACGCCTGAGACCAAAGCCATGGCCGGCGAAGTGAAGGGTTTGGTGTCGACGCTACGAGCCAACCTTGCGGCCGGGGACAAGGAGAAGGCGGGTCAAGAGTTCACCGACGGGTTGAATGGGCCTGGCACCTGGGCCCAGCGCTCTGCCCTTCAGAAGGAGATCCTGCTCGACAATCTGGGCACCGGGGTCGACAGCGGCGAACGGGGAAACATCACCTGCTCCGACATCGCCAAGTTCAGCTTCCCCGTCCTGACGCTGTCCGGCGAGCGCAGCCCGAAACGGTACCCGGAAGGATTTGCCGCGGCCCGGAAGTGCAATCCCGCGATCCCGGCTGCGATCGTGATCCCGAACGCGGCCCATGCGATGAACCGGGACAACCCCGAAGCCTTCAACGCCGCCGTGCTGGCGTTCTTGGCGCAGCACCAAGGGCATCCACCGGCGAGCCGCTGAGCCGGCCGCGTAGCTCGCGCACGACTTACTCGGCTGGTTCGTCTGCGACCGAGGGGAGCCGCCCTCATCCCCGACATGGTCACGGCGCCTGCCTGTCCCGCCGTGCCGCGAGGATCGTCGCCGCGGCAGCTTGAAAGGCGAGCGCGGCATCGACCCCGTCCATGGCGTATTCCGGCCAGCGGACGGGAGCCATGCGGACGGCGAGCGTGACGCCGGCCGAGAACGTGGTCGCGATCGCGTCGTTGCGCGCGCTGAGCCAGGTTGCCTTGATCAGCGGATTGGTGTCGTGGCGGAACCGCGCCAGGCTGCCCGCGGTGAGGTAGGCGATCACCATCGCACTCGCGGCGGAGAAGCCGAGCAGCCCGGGATCGATCGGCCGCGGATCCGCTACCTTGTCCCACAGGTCGTAGAGCGTTTGCAGGCCCCCGACTGTCAGGACGGCGGCGATGAGGTAGGCGGACAGTTGCTCAGCCCGTGCGCCGCGCCCGAACACAAACGCCGCCACGGCGTTCAGCAGGACCGTGTAGATCCAGTCGAGCGCATCCTTGAGGAACTGGGCCGAGCTGACGGAGAGGGCGTACGTGATCTGTGCGGCGGCGAAAATCGCGATGCCGATCGCGATCGCCCAAACCGTACGTTTGTAGGCGTGCCCGTGTTCGTCGAGCGTTCCGCTCACGACGCCGTCAGTCATACGGTTTCCGTCCCTGAACCTTCCGACAGGCCAAGCGCGCTCAGGACGCCACGGCGAGGCGCGTGAAGCTCACCGCGCTCGCAAACCCAGCAAAGGCCGCCCCAAGCCCCATCGCCAGGGCTGGACCGTGCGCTTCCGCGATCGCGAAGCACGCCGCAACGAGGGCGGCGCCCAGGGTCTGACCGAGCAGCCGCGCCGTGGCGACGATGCCGCTCGCCCCGCCTGATCGGTTAGGTGGTGCGCTCGTCATGATGGCACGTAAGTTCGGGGCCTGGAAGAAGCCGAACCCGGCCCCGCAGATCGCCATCCGCCAGATGATGTTCGGGACGCTGGGATCCGCGGGCAGCAGCGCGAGCAGCCCCATGCCGAGCGCGAGGCCGGCAAGCCCGATCCCGCCGAGCAGGCCGGGCGCATAGCGGTCCGAGAGGCGGCCGGCTACCGGCGCCATCAGCGCGACCACCAATGGCCAGGGCGTCATCAGAAAACCGGTCTCGACCTGCGAGCGGCCGAGCGTGTGCTGGAACAGGAACGGCAGCGAGACGAAGGCGAGCCCCTGCGCTGCGAAGGAGCATACAGCTGTCAGGGCCGACAACGCGAACACCGGGCGCTTTAAGAGATCAGCGGCCAGCATCGGCGCCGGGTGCCCGGCCTGGCGACGCAGGAGCAGGGTGAAGCAGGCGAGCGCGCCACTGATCTCTAGGAGGATGCGCCAAAGCGGCCCCTCGTGTGCAGCCTCACCCAACCCGAGCACGAGGAGGGCGAATGCGGCGGCGTTGAGCAGCGCGCCGGGCAAGTCGAAGCTGTGCCCAGAACGTCCGGTCTCCGGCAGCGCGGTCCAGGCCAGGGCGAGGGCGCCGAGGCCGATCGGCACGTTGACGGCGAACAGCCACGGCCAGGGCGCGGCTAGCAGGATCAGCGACGCCACGGTCGGACCGACTGCGAAGCCAACGCCGACGACGAAGGCGTTGAGCCCGACGCCGCGACCGAGCTGATGTGCGGGATAGATGAAGCGGATCAACGCGATGTTCACCGCCATCAGTGCGCTCGCCCCAATCCCCTGGAGCACGCGCGCAGCGACGAGTGTCGGCAGGGACCAGGCCAGGGCGCATACGAGAGAGGCGCCGGTAAACAGCACGAGGCCAGCGACGTAGATCCGCCGCTGCCCAATGATCTCGCCGAGCGCTGCGATCGGCAGCAGCGTCGCCACGACCGCAAGCTGATAAGCGTTCACGATCCAGACCGAGGCACCGGGATCGACCCCGAGATCGGCGGCGATGGTGGGCAGAGCCGTGTTGGCGATGGCGGTGTCGAGCGTGGCGAGCGCCACCCCGGTGAGCACCGCGGCCATGGCCCGGCCGCGCTGGCCCGGCGGCAGCCCATCGCGAGCTATCGCGGTTGGCTTCAGGGTTGTGACAGACATTCGGAGGGAAGGTCTCGCGTTTCGAACCGACCTCGGACTGCGCCCTCTTCCTCAGCTTGGCAATCGTGACCTGACCGGCTGGCTTTGGACCGGACTGATTGAGAGGATCAGCCAGGACCGAAGGAGTCGGACATGCGGCGAGGTCAAAAGACGAGCGCGGAGCAGGTGGTGCTGAAGCTGCGGCAGATCGAGGTGCAGACGGCC
>NZ_JAKSYN010000034.1:0-346 GCF_022829565.1 Methylobacterium sp. J-001 | reverse complement strand
CGCACCAGTGTGGCAGAAATGCACCAGTAAGAGGCGCAGAGGCCGGCCGAATCGAAGGTCGAGTAGGACCGTTACAAGAACCTCGCACCCATCGCGTGCACGGAAGCCTACGCGAGCACGGCCGAGAGCGGCTGCCCGCTGACAGCTGCGGCGAAGTAATAGGCTCGCTTCGCGCTCTTCGAGGGCTCGACGCGCTACCATTCCCGCACGGCCACGCTATTCGCCCCTCGCTGCCGGATGTGGGCCAAGGCTGATCTCAAGCGCGTCCCCCTCCCCCCTCTGCGGGGGAGGGTGGGCCGGCCGTCAGGCCGGGTCGGGAGAGGGGAACTCGGCTTTCGGAAGAGGC
>NZ_JAKSYN010000033.1:0-11575 GCF_022829565.1 Methylobacterium sp. J-001 | reverse complement strand
GCGCGAGGCCTTCGGGCTCCTGACCCGCGGCGCCCTCGACAAGGCCGGCCCGCAGGTGACCCTGGCCCGCCAGGATTACCGCCGGGCGCTGCGCGACCGGCCGGATTTCTGGGACGCGAAGTTCAATCTCGACGTCGCCTGGCTGGACGCGGCACGGATGCGCTCTCGCGTGCGGGCGGCCGGACTCAGGGATCGGGCTTCGGATCCTCCCCGGCTGAAAAGGTGACGAGCTACGGAGAGGGCGCGCGCCCTCCCTCCCCCCTCTGCGGGGGAGGGTGGCCCCCGAAGGGGGTCGGGAGAGGGGCAGCGCGACGATGCAGGATGGATCAGGCGTCGCGACCTCTCCGGCACCGTCGCTCCCCTCTCCCGACCCCTGCTGACGCAGAGGCCACCCTCCCCCGCAGAGGGGGGAGGGAGAGGCGCGTGTCCTTGATCGTTGCCCTCTTCCGTCAAAGATGTGGGCACCCCGCAGTCCACACGCATGATCGATCCCCAGTCGGCACGGGATCGGCAGGAGAGGAGCGCACGCCGCGTTCCGCATGGAACCGAGCGCCGTGGCACGCGGCGCAGGCCCAGGAGGATACCGGACCGCATCATCATGCCGCCCTCCGGATATCCGGCGCGGGCGCACGCTCCGGCACGGCGGCACCCGCGACCCGAGCCGCCAAAAAATCTGCCTCGGCGAGGGCCGCCAGGACGAGCAAGAAAAGCCCGAGCCCGGCGAGCGCGTAGGCGAACCCGGTCAGGTCGCGGCGGGGGCGCGGCTCGGTATAGGGGATCGGGTTGCGCTCCAGGGCGGCGATCTGTGCGATGGCGTCGGCAACCGCGGGGGCCCCTTCGGCCTCGAAGGCCCAGTAGGGCACGCCGAGGCTCTTGAAGAACAGGTCGAGATGGCGCTCTGGGGCGGCCTGGGGGGTGTCCTCCCCGGCCGGCCGGTCGTGGATCGAGGGCGAGCCCTTGGTGCGCAGGAACAGCCAGTAGAGGGTCGGGTGCAGCTTGGTGAAAGCGGCGCGCAGGGCATCCTGCACCCGCGGGTCGATCACCGCGGCCCCGTCCGAGATGAACAGCAGGACGCGGGAGCCACTGCTCTCCGGGGCGAATTGCGACAGCGCCATCGCGAGGCCGCGGGCGACGTTGGTATAGTCGAGGCCGGGCCGGTCGATCGCCGCGATGGCGGCGCGCACGGCCGCATGCCGGTCGGTCATCGGCATGACCAGCATCGGCGCGGTGGAGAAGGCCGTGACCGCGAACAGGTCGTGCGCCCGGGCGCCGACGAAATCGGCCAGCAGGCGCCGGGACGCGGCGGCCTTCGATTCCTCCGCGCCCGAGGGCTGCCGCCCCGCGAAGGTCTCGTTCATGCTGCCGGACCGGTCGATCAGCATCGAGATCTGGGCGCCGATACCGATGCGGGTCACCGGCGCGCCGGCGCCGTAGGGGCCGGCCAGCGCCACCACCAGGCCACTGACCGCGAGCACACCCGCGCCCCGCAGCAGCCAGGCGATCCAGCGTGAGGCCGGATCGGCCGGTGCCGCGGCGACGGCCGAGACCGCGGCCCGCCGGCGCCCGGAGGCGAACAGGGGCAGCAGCGCCAGCGGCAACAGCCACAGCCAGGCGGGCGACGTGACCCCGAGCGCCTCGATGGCCATCGCTCAGGCCTCCCGCTCGGCGGCGGCGAGCCGACGCAGGCCGGACTCGACCTCGGACCAGGGCAGGCTCGCCCGGGCGGCCTCGATCTCGCGGCCGAAGAAGGCCCGGCGCGAGGCGTCGAAGAACCTGGCCAGCGCCGGCCCCTCCCGGCGGAAGGCGGGATGCCGGTCGAGGAAGGCCGGGAGGTCGTCGGCCAGCACCCGGCGGCCGTCGGTCTCGTCGAGGCCGCGATGGATCAGGCGCAGGGCCTCGCGGTAGCCGCCCTCGCCCCCGCGGCCCAACCGGCGCACCGCGCGGGCGGCCTTGGCGAAGGGGCGCCCGGGCCTCGCGAACCAGCCGCGATCATAGCCGAGGGCGGCGAGTGCCAGCACGGCGGCCCCGAGGGCGACGAGGGCGGCCCGCAGGTCCGGCACCGGGTCGAGCCGGGGGACGCGCCCGTCCGGCCGCAGATACTCGGCCGGATCGTCGTGCTTCTCCGGCTGGACCTCCCGCAGGGGTGAGACGCCGAGCGACCAGCCGGGAATCTCGGCCTTGGCCGAAGTGGTGCCCCCCGCGGCCGCGCTCTCCAGCGACACGGAAAAACCCGGGATCGCGATCTGGCGGGCATCGAGCGCCGCGTAGAAGCTCTGGTAGGTGAGGTGCAGCCGGATCCGGCCGGGGCTCTCCTCGACGGTGATACCCCGCAGGTCGAGCCAGTAGGTCAGCGGCCCCGGCGCCGGCAGGGAGGCGCGCTGCAGGCTGAAACCGGGATCGACCGCGATGTCGGCCTGGGCCCGCACCAGATCGCCCAGAAAATACCCGAAGGCGCGGGGCACCCGCACCTCGACGGAGCGCACCTGCGCCAGAGCGGCGCCGGCCTGAAAAAGGAGCGCGCAGCAGGCCAAGATCATGGGTTTCCGAAGGGCGAAGCCCTTCGGCGGGGTATCGGGGCGGAGCCCTGATGCCTGGGGCTGTGCCTGATCGCAGGGCTCCGCCCTGCACCCGCAAAAGGTCTCGGACCTTTTGAAATCAGGACTTTTTATGAGCGCCCCCGTCATCTCAGGTCGCCAGCAGGTGGCGGGTGAGCGCCTGGGCGTCGAAGCGGTCGACCAGATGGAACGGGGCCCGGGCCGAGGACGCGGCGGCGAGGCTGCGCAGGGCGTCGCGCCGGGCCTGCTCCCGGGCGATCCAGCGCCGCTTCAGGGCGGGGCGCAGGAAGACCAGGCGACGACCGGCGCCTTCGAGATCGTCGAGCTCGACCAAGCCCCAATCCGGCAGGCTGGCATCCTCGGCGCTGTCGGCGAGCAGCACCGGGACCGTGTCGTGGAGCGCCAGCGCCGCGAAGACCTGCGCGATCAGCGCCTGCGGCCAGCGGAAATCGGAGACCAGGAAGACCAGCCGCGGTCGGCCGAACAGCAGGCGCGCGGCCTCCAACAGCCCCTCGGCGCCGGTGGCCTCGCAGCGCGCCGCCGCGATCCGCTCGGCCATGGCGAGGGCCGGCCCGCGTCGGCGGGTGGCCGGCAGGTAGAGATCCGCCCGGACGGCGCGGTCGCAGCCGATCACCCCGAACCCGTCGCCGATCCGGGTCGCCGAGGCGGCGAGCCCGGCGCAGAGGTCGGCCGCGAGCCGCAGACGGTCGCCGGCGCCCCGGAAGCGCATCGAGGCCGAGAGATCGACAAGCACCCAGACCTCGACGGTGTTGCGCATCTCGAAGCGCCGGACATGCACGCCCTCGAACGGGTCGCGCAGGCTGGCGCGCAGGTCGATCCGGCGGGCATCCGGCAGGGTCAGGAACGGGACCTGGTCCCGGAACGTGCCCAGCCCACCGGCCTCCTGGCCGCGATGCGCCCCGAACCGACGCCCCCTCGGGCGCCAGCGCGGCAGGTAGATGATGTCGGCCGAGGGCGCCCCGGTCATGGGGCCGGCACCGTCTCGAACACCGCCCGGCACAGGTCCGGGACGATCTCGCCGCGGCGCATCTCGTGCACCGGCTCCAGGAAGATGCGGTGTGCCATCACCTCGGGGAAGACCGCGCGGACATCCTCCGGGACGAGCCAGTCCCGCCCCTCCAGCCACGCCCGCACCCGGGCGGCCCGGACCAGGAAGGCGAGGCCGCGCGGCGAGGCGCCGCCCTGGACCAGAGTCGCCATGTCGATGCCGGAGAGCCGGATCCCGGCCTCCGCCGGGCGCACCAGCGCGTCCCAGAGCCCGACCACGTAGGTCTCGATCTCCGGTGACGCCTGGATCGCCACCTGGATCGAGGCCGCGATGGCGCCGAGGCGGGCCTGGTCGAGCACGCCCTCGGCAACCGCGCCGATCAGCCGGTCGGTGTCGTGGAAGCGCGGATCGAACACCAGCGCGCGCCGGGCCTCCGCGTCCCGCGGGGCGTCCATCCCGATCTCCATCAGGAAGCGGTCGCGGGCGGCGGCGGGCAGCTCGAAGGTCTCCTCGCGCTCGACTCGGTTGCGGTCGGCGAAGACCTGGAGGTTGGGAAACCGGTACTCCCGGGCGAAGGCCGTGACGCTGCGCTCGGCCATGATCCGCAGAAGCAGGGCATGGACCTGCGGCCGGGCCCGGTTGATCTCGTTGAAGAAGAACACCGCCAGGTCTTCGGCCCGGCGCAGGACCGGCCCCGGCTCGACCCGGGGGCGGCCGTCCTCGGCGAGGTAGGTGTGGTAGATCAGGTCGGTCGGCATCATGTCGACCGTGCCCTCGACGCGCTCGTAGGCGCCGCCGAGCGCCCGGGCGACCGCGCGCAGCAGCGTGGTCTTGCCGACGCCGACATCGCCTTCCAGCATGACGTGGCCGCGGGCGAAGATCGCCGTGGTGACGAGGCGGATGACCCGCGCCTGGCCGACCACCGCCTTGGCGGCCTCCGCCTCGAAGCGGGCGGCCGAGGCCCGCCAATCGGTGAGCTTGGCGTCGCCGGGATGGAGCGTGTTCATCGCGCTGGTTCCGGGACATGGCGGCCGACCTCAGGGAGAGACCGGACCGAGGTGCGCGACTGGCTCAGCAGCGCGTGGTGCAGCGAAGACCGGAAGCCTGTCGACTGCCGGCTTCCTATCCTCGACCTCATCCTGAGGTGCTTCCGCGAAGCGGAAGCCTCGAAGGCGCCCTCCAGAAGCCATTGCGATCTCTGGAGCCCTCCTTCGAGGCCCAGCGATCCTCGATCGCTGGGCACCTCAGGATGAGGGATAGATTTGGATCTTTGCGACTCAGTTCGCCGAGATCTTGCTGACGTCGTATTCGAACTTGCCGGTCTTCTTGGCGTTCTCGATGCGCTTGCGATTGCGCTCTTCCATCATCTTGATGGATTCCGCCTGCTTGCCGACCTCCTTGGGGTCGTGCTTCGGATCGTACTTCGTCCCCGCGACCTTCTCGGGGAAGCCGGGCTTGGGCTCCCAGCAATTGCCCGGGGCCTTGCAGGTCTGCCCGTCATAGGCCAGCGCCGGCAGGGCGCCGAGCGCCCCCGCGGCCAACATCGCGGCGGTGATCAGGATTCTGTTGCGCATCGTCGATTCCTTGCGTTCGCTCCCAGGGCGGCCCGACGGGCCGTTCTTTGGCGCCGGCTCGGCCGGGCGCTGCTCCGCGCGGACGCTCACTCCAGCGGCTTGCACTGGCCGGGCGCGTCCTTGGCGAAGGTCTCGCCTTCCTTGAAAGGCGTGTAGTGCGTCTTCTGCTCGTCGGTCAGCCAGGCGGCATCTTTGACCGGGCCGGTATAGAGATGCCGGATCCAGGCGATGACCTGCAGCGCCTCGTCCGGATTCAGATCTTCGTTGTGCGGGCCCATCATGCCGTTGGCCCCGCCCCAGATCGTCGCGAACAGGCCGGTATCGTCGGTGTTGGCCGGATAGGTCCAGTAATTGTCGTTGAGGCCGGGCCCGACCTTGCCCTCGGCCAGATGGCCGTGGCAGCCGGAGCAGGAGGTCAGGTACAGGCTCTCACCGTTGCGCAGGCACGCCTTGTCGTCGATGTAGAGGTTCTTGCCGGTCTGGAAGAAGGTCTGGACCGCCTTGGTGTCGCGCCCGCCGGGCTTGCCTTCGGCGAGGTCCAGCGGCTCCCCGGTGATGGTGTTGCGGAAGACGAGGCCGGTCTGCGGCCCCGATTGTGGCTGGGCCATCACGGCGGCGGCACAGAGCGCCGAGGCGGCGCCGGCCAGGAGCATCAACCGGATACGCTTGGTCTTCGTCATCTTACTTTCGCTTCGCGGGAACTGGATCGCGCGGCAGCAGGTCGCTGCCGGTGCGCGGTGGTGTCAGTTGGTGGCCACGACCGGGACGCCGTCCTGCTTCAGGATGGCGTCGATCTGCGGCTTGGCCTTGACGATGGCGGCGTCGAGGGCGTCGCGGAGCGCCGTGTCGTCCCGGCGCACGCCCATGGACTGGTCGAAGCTCTGGGGCATCTTGCGGCCGTCGCTGCTCACCGTGTCGTTCGGGACGAGGGTCATGCGCAGCGGCACGGCCGAGTCCTTGACGTAGCGGGCCACGTCGGGGGCGAAGGCGACGCCCACATCCGCCTTGTCGTTGGCGACCTCGCTGACGATCCGGGCCGGGTCGATCTGCGTGTACTGGTTGCGGGGCGCCCGGAAGCCGACCAGCGAGTAGAGGTAGGCCATGTCCTCCTCGTAGCGGCCGATATCCTTGAGCATCGCCTCGCCCGGGGAGCCCAGCGGCACGACCATGTGGTCGACGGTCTTGAGGCGCGGATCCGACCACGACTTCACGTCGAGGTCCTTGTCGGCGCGGGTGATGAAGACGTAGCCGCTGCGGTAGTAGGGCTTGGTGGTCAGCACCCGCGGGTCGTCGCTGTCGAGGCCGACCACCACATCGCAGGTGCGCTTCTCCAGCCCGTCGCGCACGAGGTAGATCGCCGGCTTGGCGAGCCAGACGAAGACGGGTTTCTTCCCCATCGCCTCTGCGACCGCGGCGGCGACCCGGTTCTCCAGCCCGGACCCGTCCCGCATGGAGAGCGGCGGCTGCTTCTCGGAGGCGCAGATCCGCAAGGTGGACGGGTCGGCCTTGGGCGCGGCCGCGGCCTTGCCGGGCTCGGACTGGATGGCCTGCGCCTCCGATTCCTGGGCCCAGGCCTTTTGGGCCGGGATCGCGAGGGCGAGCAGGGCCGCGGCGCAGGTCGCCGCGCGAAGGAGTCCGCCGAGAAGCGGCATGGTGTCGTTCCCTCAATGATGCTTGTCGGGGGCGACCCGTGCGCGGGGCTCGCCGAGCCGGGGCTCCGCCGCCCGGAGGGGGCGGCGGAGCGGTCGCGCGCTCGGACGCGCGGATCAGGTGCGGGTTACTTGGCGGCGTGCTGCGCGTACTCGCCGACATTCGGGTCGTCGTAGGGACCCTTGCCGTCCAGCGAGAACACGACCACGCCGCCGCCCATCTGGGTGTAGTTGGCGAGCTTCTTGAAGGCGCCGACCGCGCCGAGACCGGCGGTCGGATCCTGCAGGTCGAACACCAGGCCCACGCCCGGCCAGCCGCCGACGCCGTAATAGATGGCGACGTATTGGGTGCCCTTGTGGGTGTAGGTGATCGGGTAGCCGATTGCCCCGGACGGCAGCTTGAACTTCCAGAGGAGGTCGCCGTTGTCCGAGTCGCGCGCCTTGATGAAGCCGTCGAGCGTTCCGTACAGGACGATGTTGCCGGCGGTGGCGGTGGTGCCGCCCCAGACGGCGAAGCGCTCCATCTTCTCCCAGTTGAACTTGCCGGTGATGGCGTTGTAGCTCTTGATCTGGCCGAGACCCTCGTAGTTCTGCCGGTCACCCTTCGGGCCCGGATACATGTTCAGCGTCGCGCCGACGAAGAACTGACCCGCCCGGTAGGGCAGCATGAAGGGCTCCCAATCCATGCAGATGTGGTTGATGCCCATGTAGAAGGCTTGGCGCTTCGGATCGTAGGAATCGTGCCCCTGGTTGTGGTAGCCCATCGCCGAGGGACAGATGTCCTTGGCGAGGTGATCCATCCGGGTGCCGTATTCCGGGTCGCGCACCGGCGCGCCGGACTTCAGGTCCACCGACTTGAACACGTTGACCGTGTCGTCCATCTTGTTGGCCGAGACCAGCGAGCCGTCCGTCCGGTCGAGGGTGTAGACGATGCCGTTGCGGTCGGGATGGGTGAGGAGCTTCCTCATCTTCCCGTCCTTGTCCTTCTGCTCGGACAGCATCATCACGTTGACGCCGGCATAGTCCCACTCGTCGTGGGGCGTCTTCTGGTAGCCGAAATGCGCCTCGCCGGTGTCGACGTCGCGGCCGAAGATCGTCATCGTCCACTTGTTGTCGCCCGGACGCATGGTCTCGTTCCACGGCGCCGGGTTGCCGGTGCCGAAGTAGATCATGTTCGTGCCCGGGTCGTAGGCGTACCAGCCCCAGTTGGTGCCGCCGCCGATCTTCCAGGCGTCGCCCTCCCAGGTGGAGGTGCCCAGGCCCTTCTGGCCGTAATGGGCGTTCTTGATGTTGAAGTCCTTGGCGAGCAGCAGATCCTCGTCCGGGCCGGTGGCGTAGGCGCGCCAGACTTGCGCACCGGTCTTCACGTCGTAGGCGGTGAGGTAGCCGCGCACGCCGAGCTCGGCGCCCGAGGAGCCGATGATCACCTTGTCCTTCACCACGTAGGGGGCGATGGTGAGCGTCGAGCCGACCTTGATGTCGGAATTCTCGATCTTCCAGACCGTCTCGCCGGTCTGCGCGTTCAGCGCCACGACGTTGCCGTCGAGCAGCGTCTTCAGGATCAGCGCCGGGGTCTTGCCGTCGCCCGGCCAGTAGGCCAGCCCGCGGTTGACGAGATCGCAGCAGGCGACCGAGCGGGCGGCCGGGTTCTGCTTGGGCTTGTCCTGCCACAGGATCTTGCCCGGATCATCGAGGTCGAGCGCGAAGGTGTTGTTCGGGAACGAGGTGTGGACGTACATCTTGCCGTCGACGACCAGGGGCGCGCCCTCGTGGCCGTTGAGCAGGCCGGTCGAGAAGGTCCAGGCCGGCTTGAGCTGCTTGACGTTGCTCTTGTTGATCTGCGTCAGAGCGCTGTAATTGTCCGAGTCGTAGTTCTTACCGGGCATCACCCAGTTTTCGTCGCTCTTCGACTGCTCGATGAGCTTGTCGTTGGCGAAAGCCGCTCCGGCAAGGCCGACCGGCCCCAGTGCCAGGATCGCCAGGACCGAGACGGAACCCGCTAGGCTTCTCATGATGCATCTCCTCGCCAGGCCGCTCCGCCTCGCGGCATCGCAGCTATTGATTTTCGCAGTGCAAGATCGATCGAGGCCGGTCGCATCGATAGTCAGATTTACTTACGACTTAGAGACATTCGACCTTTATGATCTGCTTATTAAGATCTTGTCACCTTTCAGTTTTATGCGCCAATGCCCGACGATGTCTTCAGGCAAGCTGACATTTGTTATCGGGATAATTCGGCAATGCCAGACGGGAAGGCCGGAATACCCGTTGCCGACTTGACCGCCCTTCGGCGCCCGCCCAAAACTGTGTTCCCGGCCGGCTTCGAGCGCGGCCTTCAATCTTCGGGGCTGCCTGATGGGCTTGAGACGGTCCGGAGTGCTCTTGGCCACCGAAATGCCGGTCACCGAAGAGCCCATCCGGTCGGCCTGGCGGCGGCTCCTGCCGCTCGCCGCCCTGCTCGTCCTCGCGGGAGCCGCCCGGGGCGAGGACCGCGCCCCGCCGGCGCACCGGCTTACGGCGCTCTACCCGCAGGACGGGCGCCGCGACCTGACCGGGGCCGATTTCGACCGATTCCGCGGCGCCGGCATCCTGTGGTGCCGCAATCCGGATGGGGTCCCGCAGAAGGCCGCCGCGGCGTGGCTGATCGCCGATCGCTCGACCGTGGTGCTGAACGCGCACAATTTCCGCGATCGCCGTCTCGCGGCCACGCGCGCGGTGGCCGATTGCTATTTCCAGATCGGGGGCCGCAACTACGATTTCGACCCGGACAGCCTGGTGCTCGGACCCGCGCCCGGCGCCGACAGCCTGCACATCACCGACGATTGGGCGATCCTGCGCCTACACCGTCCGGCCGACGCCGTCCCGCAGCCCCTGCCGGAGCCGCCCGACCTGCCGGTCGGGGACATCGCCCTGCCGGTGACCATGGTGTCCCCGGCGGGCCATGGCAATTATCGCGGGCCCAGCAGCCTCGAGCGCTGCGCCATCCGGCGGATCGATCCGCCGACCGAGGACGCGATCCGCCGCGCGCGCCACGATTGCAACGACGGCTACGGCGGCTCGGGCTCAGGCCTGTTCGACGAGGCGGGCCGGCTCATCGCCCTGCAGAGCGCGTCCCTGGCGATGAACTCGCGCAGCCGCTTCGACATCGAGTTCCACTACGGGTCCGCCCTGCTCTTCGAGGGCGGCCTGCTGTCGGCGCTCCGCGGTCGGGTCGGTGCCGGCGGGCGCGAGTGAGCGCGCCGGCGGGGATGCTCACTTCCGCTGGCCGGTCGGGTTCGGCGTCGCGGAGGAATCCGGAGACACGGCCGGGTTGATCGGCGTGACCATCGACCAGCGGCCGACGATCGCGACGATCGCGGCGAACAGGACGACGAAGATGCTGATGAGGATGATGCGCTTCATGACGGGGGCTTGAGACGTCCGTGCGGGTTCTTCGAGCGCGCGGAGAACGGCCGGAGCTTGGCAAACGATCCCCACCGCGACGCAGGCGCGCAGGTCTTCTCGGGCAGGTCTTCCCGGATCGAGCCCTAGCCTGTCCGCTCAGGCACGCGATCGGACGGCGGGGCCGCCCAGAGGCGGCCGACCTGTGCGGGCTCCTGCAGCCGAATCAGCGCGACCGCAGCCTGATGGGCCAAGGTCTCCAGCCGGCAGACCGTCGCATCGTCGGGGATCACCGAGGCACACCAATAGGCGCCCAGCGACGCGATCGGCTCGGGCGACCCGATCGGCACCATCACGAGGCTGCGCATCGAGGTAGTGCGATAGGCCTCGCTCGGCACCCGCGGGTCGAACTCGATGTCCGGGACCACGGCGGTCTCGTCGTTGAGCATCACCCAACCGGAGATGCAGGCGGTGAGGGGGAAACGCCGTCCCCGCCACAGCGGCTCGATCGCGTCCTCGGCGGCGTACAGGCAGAACTCGCCCTCGCGCAGGACCACGGCGATCCCGTCCGCGCCGACGATGTCCAGCGCCGTGTCGCGCAGGATGGAAACGACCTCCGAAAGGGTGCGGGCGACCGCCAACCGGCCGGTCGCCCGCACCAGCCCCTCGTCGGACGGGAAATGGGCCTCTGACATGGGAAGAACGGTAAGGGAGGCGGCCCGGATCGTCCACGCCGCATTCTACCAGGGCCCGTCCAACGGGCTGCCTCGGCCGCAATCTACACGCGAGCGTTACACCCGGGGCAGCGCTCTCGCGTCGAGCTGCGATTGTTACACGCAGATTAACACCTCGACGACGCCGGTATTGACGAACCATATTTCTATCTGCCGGCAGTCCTGGTCGAATAATGCGCATCGCTCAGTCATCGCGGGCTCGTCATGTGTTCCAGCGCACCTTTTCCGCCACCGGCCGGGAGCCTTCGCGGGCGCTGTTGCACCATTGCACTATCGCGTCGGCCGCTCCTGACGTCCTGTCCCTCGGCACATCCCGATCAACGGGAGATTGAGGACCAGATGATCAAGAAGCTTCTTCTCGCGAGCGCCGCCACGGCCCTCCTGACCGGCGCCGCCTCGGCCGCCGACCTGCCGCGCCGCGCCGCCCCGCCGCCCGTCTTCACCCCCGTGCCCGTGTTCACCTGGACCGGCGCCTACTTCGGTATCAACGCCGGCTACGCCGTCGACGCCAGCAGCCGCTCGAACAGCTCGGTCTTCGGCGTCCTCGCCCCCTTCGCCGCCGCCGGCAGCACCGCCACCTTCCGCGACCGCAGCCAGGACGGCTTCTCCCGCGGCGCTCAGGTCGCCTACAACTACCAGTTCACCCCGGTCTCGGGCGTGGTCGTCGGCCTCG
>NZ_JAKSYN010000027.1:0-90792 GCF_022829565.1 Methylobacterium sp. J-001 | reverse complement strand
CGGCCGAACGCCGGGTGGGCGGCGCGCGCGGGAGCGGGGGCGGGCGAGCGGGGCGTGCGGCGACCGGGCAGCTGTGGTGTAAGCTGAAGAGAAAGTGCGCGGTGCACAGCGCAACGGGATGAGAACAAAGATATGAGACAGCACGGAAGAGAGCACAGGGGGAGCAGCCCTTCGGCTGATGCAAACGTATTAGTAAACGCGGTGTTTTTAACGCCCCGCTGAGGGGGGGGGGGGGGGGGGGGGGCGGGGGTGGGGGTGGTGCAGGAGGCACCGCGCCGTTCAAGTCTGCCCCCCACCTCCAACTCCTCCCCACAAGGGGGGAGGAGAGAGCCTCGCGATACGCGGCTTTGAAACCGCGGCCTCCAAGCGGGTGGAAGCGAGGTTCAGGCGACCTTCGGCAGCACCGCCTCGATCTGGGCCCGATGCGGCTCCAGCCCGGCGGGCAGCTTCAGGGCGGTGCCGAGGGACTCCACCGGCTCGTCCACGGCGAAGCCGGGGGCGTCGGTGGCGATCTCGAACAGCACGCCGCCGGGCTCGCGGAAATAGACCGACCGGAAATACTGGCGGTCCCGCTGCTCGGTGACCTGGAGGCCGAGCCCGGCGAGTTTTTCGGCCATCGCGGACTGGGCGGCGTCGTCCGCCGCCCGGAACGCGATGTGGTGGACCGAGCCCGCCCCCTGACGGCCGGGCAGGAAGCCGCCCACCGCCCGAAGGGTCACGAAACCGCCCAGCGCCGCGCTGCCGGCGAACCGGATCAGGTTGCCCTCGCGGGCCTCCTCGCGCAGGCCCAGCACCTCCGTGAGGATCGCGGCCGTGGCCTCTTCCGTCTCCAGAAGCAGCGTGACCCCGTGCAGGCCGCGGATCGCGTGCTCGGCCGGAACCTCGGCCGAGGCCCAGGCGGCCTCCGTCTCGGCGCCGTCGACGCCGACCAGCGCCAGCATCATCCCGTCCGGGTCGCGGAACCGCAGGGTCGGCGCGCCGAACACCTGGACCAGCGGCTCGTGGGCGACACCCGTCTCGATCAACCGGTGGGCCCACCAGCCGATCGAGCCGCGGGGCACCCGGAACGCGGTCTCCTGGGTCTCGCCGATCCCGACCCGGCCGGGGGCCGCATGCGCGATCGGGAAGAAGGTCAGGATCGTGCCGGGCTGCCCGGCCGCGTCGCCGTAATACAGGTGGTAGGTGCCCGGATCGTCGAAGTTGACGGTCTTCTTCACCAGCCGCTGGCCGAGCACGCGGGTGTGGAAGTCGAGGTTGCGCATTGCCGGGCCGGAAAAGGCCGTGACGTGGTGGAGGCCGGACTGCACCATGACGCTGTCTCCCGAGAAGCCGCCGCGGGTGCCGCGGGGCCGTTTGCGATGACGGCAATCTGGCCCTTGCCATCGCTCGCGAAAATAGAAACGCTGGAAACCCATCGTTTCCGGAATGCGACTCATGCGGCTTCCCGATTTCGAGGCTTGGGCGGTCTTCGCAAAGGTGGTGGAGGTGGGCTCTTTCGGCCGGGCCGCGGAGGATCTGGGCCTGTCGAAGGGCACCGTCTCGAAGGCGGTCGGCCGGCTTGAGGCGCGGATCGGCGCCCGGCTGTTCAACCGCACCTCGCGCAAGCTCGCCCTGACGGAGGCCGGCCACGCCGCCAAGGCCAGCGCCGCGCGGATCCTGGCGGAGGGCGAGGCCGCGGAGGCGCTGGCCATCGCGGGCGCCGCGGAGCCCCGCGGCCTCGTGCGCCTGGCCACGCCGATGACCTTCGGGGTGATGCATGTCGCGCCGCTGCTGCCGGATTTCCTGCGGCAGCACCCCGCCGTCTCGGTGGACCTGCACCTGTCCGACGCGGTGGTCGATCTCGTGGGTGGCGGCTTCGATATCGGCCTGCGCATCGCGGCCCTGCCGGATTCGTCCCTGCGCGCCCGGCGGCTCTGCGCGATCCGGCGCTCGCTGGTGGCCACGCCGGCCTATCTCGACCGGAACGGACGGCCCGACCATCCGGACGACCTCGCCCGCCACGCCTGCCTGGGCTACGCCTACCTGCCGACGCCCGACCGCTGGCGGTTCGTGGACGCGGCCGGCGCGGAGGCCGTGATCGTGCCGGGCGGCCCGTTGCGCGTGAACAACGCCGAGGCGCTGGCGCCGGCGCTCCGGGCCGGCCTCGGCCTCGCCCTGCAGCCGGACTTCATGATCTGGGACGACCTCGAAGCCGGGCGCCTGGAGCGGGTCCTGCCCGGCTGGGCGCCGCCGCCGATCGCGCTCCACCTCGTGACGCCCCCGGGCGACCCGCGTCCGGCCCGGATCACCGCCCTGATCGGCTATCTCAGTCAGAGGCTGGCCCAGGCCCCCTGGGCCGGCCCGGCACCGCGATAGCGGCCCGTGGTTTCGCATCCGACCGCCGCATGAGGTCCGCGGCCGGCGATGATGCATCCGCCCTCTCGGGTGGAGGGACAGTGTTAAGGTCGCCCGCACACGATCCCAGCCCGATCTAAGGCCCCGAGCACCGATCCGGCCGGGCGCAAGCACATCAAGGAACCCAGGGCGCGCGCGGGCGTTCGGTCCGACTTATACCAACGCGTCTGTCGGCATGATTTTATACAAATATTGTTGACTTGTTCGGTCGTATCTGGCGTGTTCCGCGAAGCTTAGATACCGACCCTTGCTTGACGGCGTCGGTGTCGGGAAGCGGTCGATCTCCAAGCGTCCGTTAGGCTGTTGATAGGCGCTTTAACGGGGCGGATGCGTTGCTTGATCGACCACGGAGTTGTCTCGAAGGCAGGGCCGCCGGTGTGCGGCCTCGCGTCCACCCGCTGACGCCGCCTGCGAGAACCATGCGTCGCGCAGCCCATCGGCCCGCTCCGGACACCCTGTCGGCGCGCCCGGCTCCCTCCAACGTGCCCCGCGCACGCGGCTCCCGGTTCGGGGCACGCCCATCCCTGTCCGCGAGGCCCTGATGTCCCCTGGGGCTCTCCCGCGATCTGCGCCCGATCGGCTCGTCCACAAGACCGTCGCGGCCGCCGTCGCCGAATCCCTGCGGCAGCGGATCCTGACCGGGGAGTTCCCGGCCGGCATGCAGCTGCGCCAGGACGCGCTGGCGGAAGAGTTCGGGATCAGCCGGATCCCGATCCGGGAGGCCCTGCTGCAGCTCAAAGCCACCGGCCTGATCAAGATCATGCCGCATCGCGGCGCTGTGGTCTCGGGCCTGTCGGTGGAGGAGGTGGAGGACATCTTCGCCCTCCGCGTCCAGCTGGAACCGGAGCTGCTGGTTCTCTCCGCGCGGCACTTCTCCGAGCAGGATTTCGAGGATCTGCACAGTCTCACCGAGGAATACAGCGCCGCCCTGGCGGCCAAGGAGATCCGGCGCTGGGGCGAGCTGAACCAGCGCTTCCATCTCGATCTGCTGCGGCACGCCGAGCGCCCGCGCTCGCTCAGCATCATTGCCGGCCTGCTGCAGGATTGCGACCGCCCGACCCGGCTCCAGCTCTCGGCCTCCGGGGATGTCGCCCGGGCCGACCGGGAGCACCGGGAGATCCTCGCCCTGTGCCAGGCCGGCCAGATCGACGCGGCGGCCGATCACCTGCGCAGCCATATCGCGTACGCCGCCCAATCCCTGATCGCGATCTACCGGCGCGCGCTCACGCCGTGAGGCGGCGGCCGCTCACTCCAGCTTCTCGGCGCGCCCCGCGAGCCGGCCCGGCAGGCCGGTCAGGCGGTCCTTCATCGCCAGCACCTTCTGGACCTTCGCGCCGAGGGTGAGGAGCTGCACCAGGCGCTCGGTGTCGAGGCGGCGCACGTCGGCGTACCAACCCGCAAAGAGCTCGAACAGGTCGTGCATCTCCCGGAGCCGGGCCTGGGCGTGACGCTCCGGCTCGGACTCGGCGTCCTGCATCAGCAATTCGCGCAGCAGGGTCAGGGTCGGGTCGATCTCGCGCTTCTTGCGCTCCTCGACCAGGGTGCGGACGATCTGCCAGATGTCCTCCGGGGTGGCGAAGTAGTCCCGCCGGTCGCCGGGCATGTGCTGCAGCCGCACGAGGTTCCAGGCCTGCAGCTCCTTGAGGCCCATGCTGACGTTGGAGCGCGAGACGCCCAACCGCTCAACGATCTCGTCGGCGTTGAGCGGTCGCTCGGCCACGAACAGCAGGGCGTAGATCTGCCCCACCGTCCGGTTGATGCCCCAGCGCGAGCCCATCTCGCCGAAATGCAGCACGAAGGTCTGGATCAGGGGAGGCAGGTGCACGGCGGCGATCCGTCGAACGGTTTGGGCCCCCGGGACCGCCGGGGTTTTTGCCGGCTTATCAGCTCTTGAGCCAGAACCGGAGGAACGTCGCCACGGCCCCGAGGCCGACGATGCTCCCGGCCCAGATGGCCGCGAACCAGGCGAGGCGTTTCCAGAGCGGGAGCGGGGTGGCGGGGGCCATCAGTGATACCCGTGCGCGTCGACCTTGCCGCGGAACACCCAGTAGGAATACGCGGTGTAGATCAGGATGATCGGGATCAGGACCGAGGCGCCGACCAGCATGAACATCTGGCTCGCCTCGGGTGCGGCGGCCTGCCAGATCGTGATCCGGCCCGGCACCACGTCGGGGAAGATGCTGATCCCGAGCCCCAGGAACGACAGGGCGAACAGGCCGAGCGCGATCAGGAACGGCGCCCGCTCGCCCCCGTCCCGCAGGGACCGCCACAGGGCGACGGTGGCCAGCGCGACCAGCAGCGGCACCTGCGCCGAGACCAGGACGTTCGGCATCGCCAGCCAGCGCTCGAAGTAGCGCCCCTGCAGGAACGGCGTAGCGGCGCTGACGAGCGCGATCGCCGCCACGGTGGCGAGGGTCAGGCGCTGGGCGAACCGGCGGGCCTGGAGCTGGAGCAGCCCTTCCGTGCGCATCACCAACCATGTCGCCCCGAGCAGCGCGTAGGCGACCACGAGGCTGACGCCGACCAGCAGGCTGAACGGGGTCAGCCAGTCCCACCAGCCGCCGGCATAGGCCCGGCCCTCGACCGCGATGCCCTGGAGCAGCGCGCCGAGCGCAATCCCCTGGGCGAGCGCCGCCACCACGGAGCCGCCCGTGAAGGCCACGTCCCAGGCCGCCCGGTGGCCGGGATCGCGCCAGCGGAACTCGAAGGCGACGCCCCGGAAGATCAGCCCGAGCAGCATCGCGATGATCGGCGCGTAGAGCGCCGGCAGGATCACCGCGTAGGCCAGCGGGAAGGCCGCGAACAGACCGCCGCCGCCCAGCACCAGCCAGGTCTCGTTGCCGTCCCAGACCGGGGCGACCGAGTTCATCGCGGTGTCGCGCTCCGGCCCCGGCCGCAGGGCCGGGAACAGGATCCCGATGCCGAGATCGAAGCCGTCCATGACGATGTAGGCGAAGACCGCGAAGGCGATCACGAACGCCCAGATCACGGTGAGATCGACGCTGTAGATCATGGCTGCCTCACTCGGCCGGCTGGAGGTGGCGGTCGGGATCGACCGCCGGGGCGGGGGTGATGCCGGCGGTGCGGATCGGCGCGCCGGGCTCGATCCCGGTCTCACCGGCATGGGGCGGCTGGGCCATCAGGCGCAGGATGTACAGAACCCCCATGGCGAAGACGGAAAAATAGATCACCACGAAGGCGGTGAGCGAGGCGGCCACCGCCGGGCCGTGGAGCGGCGAGGCGGATTGGGCGGTCCGCAGCAGGCCATAGACTGTGTAGGGCTGGCGCCCGACCTCGGTGGTGATCCAGCCGGCCAGCACCGCCACGAACCCGGCGGGGCCCATGGCCACCGCGAAGCGGTGCAGCGGGCTCCACTGGTAGAGCGCCCCGCGCCAGCGCGCGAGCAGGCTGGTCGCGCCGAGGAGCAGCATCAGCATGCCCAGCCCGACCATGATGCGGAACGACCAGAACACGATCGGCACCGGCGGCCAGTCCTTCCGGGGCAGGCTGTCGAGGCCGGCGAGCGGCGCGTCGAGGCTGTGCTTGAGCACGAGCGAGGACAGCTTCGGGATCTCCACCGCGTAGCGGATCGTGCCGGCCTCCTGGTCGGGCAGGCCGAACAGCACGAGCGGCGCCCCGTCCGGATGGCTCTGGAAGTGGCCCTCCATGGCCATGACCTTGGCGGGCTGGTGCTCCAGGGTGTTGAGGCCGTGGGCGTCGCCGGCGAAGATCTGGACCGGCGCCACCAGGGCGGCCATCCACATCGCCATCGAGAACATCGTCCGGGCCGCCGGGTTGGCCCGGTCGCGCAGCAGGTGCCAGGCGCCCACCGCGCCGACCACGAGCGCCGTCGTCAGGTAGGCCGCCAGCACCATGTGGACGAGGCGGAACGGGAAGGACGGGTTGAACACGATCGCCCACCAGTCCAGCGGCACGAACTGCCCCTCGGCGTTGGTGCCGTAGCCCGCCGGCGTCTGCATCCAGGAATTCACCGACAGGATCCAGAACGCCGAGAAGAAGGTCCCGAACGCCACCATCAGGGTCGCGGCGAAGTGCAGGCGCGGCCCGACCTTGCTCATCCCGAACAGCATCACCCCGAGGAAGCCCGCCTCGAGGAAGAAGGCCGACAGCACCTCGTAGGCCATCATCGGGCCGAGCACCGGGCCAGTCTTGTCCGAGAAGACCGACCAGTTGGTGCCGAACTGGTAGGACATCACCAGGCCGGAGACGACGCCCATGGCGAACGCGATGGCGAAGATCTTCAGCCAGTACTTGAACAGGTCCATGAAGACCTGCCGCCCGGTGGCGAGCCACAGGCCCTCCAGCACCGCGAGGAAGCTTGCCAACCCGATCGAGAAGGCCGGGAACACGATGTGGAACGCCACCGTGAAGCCGAACTGGATGCGGGCGAGGATCAGGGGGTCGAGGGTGTCGAGCACGACGAATCTCCGGCTCGGGATCAGCGCCTTGATCTATAGCAATTTCAGAAATTTCTGAAAAGTCGATAATTTCCGAATCGCGACGCGGCCCTGTCGCGCGCACTGGTCAGCCCCTTCCTCCGGGCCTGGACGCGCGGGCGCGGACGCGGCAGGCTCACGCCGTTCCCCCCATGCCGGGACCTTGCAGGCCGGGCGCCCGCCCTCGGGTCGCCTCACCGCGAGACGCCCCGCGCCCGGACAGTACGAGAGCCGTCGACCCCATGGCTGAATCCGCCGCCGTCGCCATCGATCCCACCGCCTCGCCCGTCGACCTCGCCGCCGCGCTCTCGGAGCGCATCCGCGGCATCGGCACGAGCCAGATCGGCCTGGTGGCGGATCGCGGCCGGGACGATCCGGACGTGGTCAAGCTCTGGATCGGCGAGGGCGACCTGCCGACGCCGCCCTTCATCGTCGAGGCGGCCCACCGGGCGATGCAGGCCGGGCACACCCGCTACACCACGTCGCTGGGCCTGCCGGCCCTGCGGGCGGCGCTTTCCGCCTATCACGCCCGGCACTGGGGCGTGGACGTCCCGGCGGACCGCTTCGCCGTCACGGCCGGGGGCATGAACGCGATCATGCAGGCGGCCCAGGCCCTGCTGGAGCCGGGCGACGAGATCCTTATCCCCGCCCCGGCCTGGCCGAACCTCGCCGAGGCGGTCCGTATCACCGGCGGCGTGCCGGTGACGGTGCCCTACCGGATCCAGCCGGACGGTCGCTTCACGCTGCCGCTCGCCGACATCGAAGCGGCGCTGACGCCGCGCACCCGGGTGATCATGGTCAATTCGCCCTCGAACCCGACCGGCTGGACCATGCCGCGCGCCGAGATGACGGCCCTGCGCGACCTCGCCCGCGAACGCGGCCTGTGGATTCTCTCCGACGAGGTCTACGCGCACTTCACCTACGGCAATCAGATCGCGCCGTCCTTCCTGCAGATCTGCACGGAGGACGACCGGCTGATCGTCACCAACACCTTCTCGAAGAACTGGGCGATGACCGGCTGGCGCGCCGGCTGGGTGATCTTCCCCCGGGGCCTGGCGCCGACCTTCGCCAAGCTCGGCCAGTACAGCACCACCTCGATCCCGACCTTCATCCAGCACGCCTGCATCGCGGCCCTCGACGAAGGCGACGGCTTCATCCGCACCATGGTCGACCGCTGCGCCGAGGCTCGGACGATCCTGGTGGAGGGGCTGGCGCGCCTGCCCGGCGTGACGGTGGCGCCGCCGGAGGGCGCCTTCTACCTCATGCCCCGGATCGCCGGCGACGAGCCGAGCCTCGAACTCGCCTACCGCCTGCTGCGCGATGCCAAGGTCGGCGTCGCGCCGGGCACCGCCTTCGGCCCCGCGGGGGAAGGCCTGATCCGCATCTGCTTCGCCATCAGCCCGGAGCTGGCCCGGGAGGCGGTGCGGCGGTTGTCGGGGGTGTTGGGGACGGGTTCGGCCGGACGGGCGAACTGATTCGGAGGGCGGCGTTTCAACTCCGGCGTCAGCGTGGGGATCCCCTCGCCTCGCTCGCGGGGCTGCCGGCTCTCCACATCGTCGGATGAAGCGCTGGTCCCTCTCCCGTGCGGGAGAAGGACAGGGTGAGGGATGCGACGTTTCCGGAAAGACCTGTCCCCTCACCCCAACCCTCTCCCGCACGGGCTACGATGTTCACACAACGGCTTGCGGAAGGTGCGGCGCGCTCTCCTCCCCCTTGCGGGGAGGAGTTGGAGGTGGGGGTCGCTCAGACGGCACCACTGCGCCTTATCCGGCACCACCCCCACCCCTGACCCCTCCCCGCAAGGGGGAGGGGAAACGCGTTGTGTTTCAGAGGCTTGCGACGGAGCTTTTTCAGTGTGAATCCGTTAGCCCGCACGGGAGAGGGAGTCCGTCGCGTCTCACGGACGCCGATGTGAGCCTCACAGCGAGGGCGGGCCGCGCGCCCGTCAGACCGCCGCCCGCCCCTGGCAAATAACCCTCACCGCCCCCAGCGCAGCACCAGCGCATCGTTGCGCCGGGCCAATTCGATCAGCGCGGCCCGCGTGTCGGGGTGGAGCGGCTGGAGCGGCAGGCGGGCGGTCTCGTGGGCGATGATGCCGCCCTCGGCCATCAGCGCCTTGCAGGCCAGGAGCCCGCATTGCCGGTTCTCGTGGTTGATCAGCGGCAGCCAGCGCGCGTAGGCGTCGAGCGCGTCGCTCCGGCGGCCGGCCGCGTAGGCGTCGGTGATCTGGCGGATGCCGTCCGGATAGGCGCCGCCGGTCATCGCCCCGGTGGCGCCGGCATCGAGATCGGCCATCAGGGTGATCGCCTCCTCGCCGTCCCACGGCCCGACCACCGCGTCGCCGCCCTGCGCGATCAGCTCGCGCAGCTTGCCCGCCGCCCCCGGGGTCTCGATCTTGAAGTAGGAGACGTGTTCGATCTCCCGGGCCATGCGGGCCAGGAATCCGGCCGAGAGCGGCGTGCCGGCCACCGGGGCGTCCTGGATCATGATCGGGATCGAGATCGCGTCCGAGACCCCGCGGAAGAAGTCGTAGACGCCGAGGTCCGGCACCCGGATCGTGGCGCCGTGATAGGGCGGCATGACCATCACCATGGCGGCCCCGGCCTCTTGCGCGCGGCGCGAGCGCTCGGCGCAGACCTGCGTGGCGAAGTGCGTGGTCGTCACGATCACCGGCACCCGGCCGGCGACGTGGTCGAGCACCGCATGCATCACGGTCTCGCGCTCGGCATCGGTGAGGACGAACTGCTCGGAAAAGTTCGCCAGGATGCAGATGCCGTGGCTGCCGGCGTCGATCATGAAGTCGATCGCCCGGCGCTGCCCGTCGAGATCGAGGGCGCCCGACGCGTCGAACACCGTGGGGGCGACCGGGAAGACGCCCCGGTAGGGCTGGGCCGTCGAGCTCATGCGCGATCCTCCGCCGGAGCGGGCCGCACGCCCCGGCTCACAGAACAAGACCGGTCCGGGCCACTCCGGGGCCACGCGGCCGCCCCGGATCGGCATCACGCCGGCACTGTGCCCAAGGATCATCCGAGATCAACGCCCGTCCCGGCGCCGGCTCGACAAAAGCGGCGATGTGTTTGGGCTGAGCCGGGAGGACGGCCGCAAGCCTTGGACGCTCAGAACGACCCGGGACGGGCGCGAGAAATCTTATTCCTTACCGACGGCCGGGACGCCTGATCGGTGCTCGACCATCCAACCCGTCATTTCAAGCCTCTGACGTGGTACCGGGGACCCGGAAACATTGGCCAATCAAAGTCTTGCCCCGTCATCAGCTCTGCGTTCACGCCCTACCCCGGCACGCGGACGCTTCGATCGCCGCAGGCAGCCGAAGAAGCATCCTGCGGGAAACCCAGGACGTCTTGGAAAACTCTGCTCCCGCCCCGAAACCCCGTCCCAGGGCACCGTAGGCGCCGCCGGCGCCGCTTGGTATAGGATCCCCGGCTCGGCGCCGTCGGTGACGATCGGCGACGCGCCGCACCCGTTTCCCACCCATTCCCGAGCCGTCCGCGCCGCCGTCCCGGACAGGCGGCCGGGATGGATGATCGTCTCGCTCTGGAGGTCTTCGTGATGCGTCTTGTCTCCGCCGCCCGCGTGGCCGTTTTCGCCGCCGCGGCGCTTCTCATGGGCGCGTCCGCGCGGGCCGAGGACCTCGACGCGATCCGGGCCGCCAAGACCCTGCGGATCGGCACCGAGGGGACCTACGCGCCGTTCAGCTTCCACGACGCCTCCGGGGCGCTGGCCGGGTTCGACGTGGAGATCGGCCGCAAGGTCGCCGAGAAGCTCGGCGTCACGCCGCAATTCGTCGAGGGCAAGTGGAACGGCCTGATCGCCGGGCTCGATGCCAAGCGCTACGACGTGGTGATCAACCAGGTCAGCATCACCAAGGAGCGCCAGGCGAAGTTCGACTTCTCCGAGCCGTATATCCGCTCCCGGGCGGTGGTGATCACCCGGGCCGACAACGGCACGATCAAGTCCTTCGCCGACCTGAAGGGCAAGAAATCCGCCCAGAGCCTGAGCAGCAATTTCGCCCGGCTGGCCACCGAGGCCGGCGCCGAGCCGGTCGGCACCGACGGGTTCGACCAGTCGATCCAGCTGGTCGTCACCGGCCGCGCCGACGCGACCATCAACGACAACCTGTCCTTCCTCGACTTCCACAAGAAGCAGCCGAACGCCCCGGTGAAGATCGTCGCCCAGAAGGACGACGCCGACGCCTCCGGCATCCTCCTGCGCAAGAACAACCCCGCCCTGAAGGCGGCGCTCGACAAGGCGCTCGCCCAGATCAAGGCCGACGGCAGCTACGCGGCGATCGCGCAGACATATTTCGGGGCGGACGTTTCGCAGTAGGCGGGTCTTCGCCTGGAGGCAGGGGCCGGACATACGCGCCTCTCTCTGCAGGCTACGATGTTCATACATCGTCTTCGGCGGGGCGCGACCCGCTCTCCTCCCCCTTGCGGGGAGGAGTTGGAGGTGGGGGTGGTGCAGAAGGCACCGCCGAGCCGCATGCGGAACCACCCCCACCCCTGACCCCTCCCCGCAAGGGGGAGGGGAAAACCCGTGGCGGCTCCGGCGCTTACGACCGAACGTGATGCGTGAATCCGCTAGCCCGCACGGGAGAGGGGATCCGCGCCTCGTCCGGAGAGGTGTGGGTCCGTTCGCCTCTGCGGGGAGAGGGAGCGTGGCGCCTCCGGAGCGGGCGTCCCTTCAAGCCCCGGGCGATCCCCAGCTGGCCAAGCCAAAAATCCCCCGCGCGATCCGCGGCGCAAAGCCGTATAGACCGTCGCCCGATCCCGCAGGAAACACCGCCCCGTGCCGCACTGGCTCGACCTCATGCTCCAGTCGCTCAGGCCGCTGCTCGAAGCCTGTCTCCGGTTCACGATACCGCTGACGCTGATCGCCTTCGCGCTCGGGTTGAGCCTCGCGCTGGTGATCGCCCTCGCGCGGCTGTTCGGGCCCCGGCCGCTGGCGGCGCTCGCCTGGACCTATGTCTGGATCTTCCGGGGCACGCCGCTCCTCGTGCAGCTGTTCGTGATCTTCTACGGCCTGCCGAGCGTCGGCATCCTGATCGACGCGTTTCCCGCCGCGGTGATCGGCTTCACCCTCAATATCGGCGCCTACGCGTCCGAGATCATGCGCGCCGCCATCGCGTCGATCCCGAAGGGGCAGTGGGAGGCCGCCTACGCCACCGGCATGACCCCGGCCCAGGCGATGCGGCGCACGATCTTGCCCCAGGCGGCGCGGGTGGCGGTGCCGTCCCTGTCCAACACCTTCATCGCCCTGGTGAAGGACACCTCGCTCGCCGCCGCCATCACCGTGCCGGAGATGTTCCAGGCGGCCCAGCGCATCGTCGCGGTGACCTACGAGCCGCTGATCCTCTACGTCGAGGCGGCGCTCATCTACCTCGTGCTCTGCTCCGCCCTGTCCTGGCTCCAGAGCGGGCTGGAGCGGCGCCTCGGGCGCTACGGCGGCTACCTGGAGGCCCGCGCATGATCGCCCTCCAGGCCATCGAGAAGCGCTTCGGCGACACCCCGATCCTGCGCGGCGTCGATCTCACGGTGCCGGAGGGCCGGGTCACGGCGCTGATCGGCCCGTCGGGCTCGGGCAAGTCGACGCTGCTGCGCTGCGTGAACCTGCTGGAGATACCGCAGGCCGGCACGCTGGTGCTCGGCGCCCTGCGCCTCGACTTCCGGCCCGGCGCGGCGCCGGCCCGGCGGGACGTGCTGGCCGTCCGGCGCCAGACCGGCATGGTGTTCCAGAACTTCCAGCTGTTCCCCCACCGCACGGTGATCGAGAACGTCACCGAGGGGCTGATCACCGTGGGCCAATGGCCCAAGGAGGCAGCGCGCACCCGGGCCCTGGAGCTGCTGGAGCGGGTCGGCCTCGCGCAGAAGGCCGAGGCCTGGCCGGCGAGCCTCTCGGGCGGCCAGCAGCAGCGGGTGGCGATCGCCCGGGCGCTGGCCCCCTCCCCGCGCCTGCTGCTCTGCGACGAGCCGACCTCGGCGCTCGATCCCGAGCTCGCCGCCGAGGTGGTGGACGTGCTGGCCGGCCTCGCCCGCGAGGGCATGACCATGCTGATGGCGACCCACGACCTGCGCCTCGCCCGCCGGGTCGCCGACACGGTGGTGTTCCTCGACGGCGGCACGGTGGTGGAGCAGGGACCGCCGGCCGAGCTGTTCGCCCGGCCCGCCGATCCGCGCACCCGCCGCTTCGTCCAGACGCTGCTCGGCGAAGGCGGCGCCTGAGGATCAGCCGGACAGGCAGCGCAGGCTCAACAGGTCGTCGAGGGTGAGCGCGGTGCCGAAGACCAGGGGCCGCCAGGCCGGCATCGTCGCCAGGATCAGCGCCGCGCCGAGGACGAGCCAGGGGACGAACGCCGGCAGGGCGGCGCGCTGAAGCCTCACGCCACCCGCTCCCGGCGGCCGGCCCGGACCAGCAGCGCGCCGGCGATCAGCATGGCGACACCCCAGGCCAGGAACCCCACATCCCAGAACACCCACTGGTCCCGGGGCATCGCCTCGTTGACGTGGTGCACGCCGAGGATCTGGTGGTCGATCACGCCCTCGACGCTGTTGAACAGGCCCCAGCCGACCAGCAGCGACCCAACCAGCAGCTTGTTCGACCAGGACAGGTGCCCGCGATGGGCCGCCCGCCACAGGATGAACAGCCCGAGCACCACGAACACGTAGGTGGCGCTGTGGAAGATCCCGTCCCAGCGGGTGTTCAACTCGAGATTGGCGATGGAATCGATCGGGTACCAGCTGCTCAGCATGTGATGCCATTGCAGGATCTGGTGCAGCACGATCCCGTCGAAGAACCCGCCGAGCCCCAGCCCGAACAGGATCCCGGCGCTCAGCGGGAACGCGCGGGTCTCGGATGCGGCCGTTCTCATGGCGATCTCCCGGCGCGGTTCATCACGCGGTCTTGGATTCGACTTGCGTCACGCGCGCCGCGTCGTCGACCGCGGAGACCAGCCAGAAATAAACCCCGAGCCCACCCAGAAACACCGCCAGCCCGAGCCAGGTCGCCGTCGACGCAAGGCCCGGCCCGGCGATGGCGAGCGCTCCGCTGTGCCCGGCCATCAGGTCGGCGCCGGCAAGCAGCACGCCGACGCAGCTCTCGCCGACCAGGAACCCCGAGGCGAGGAGCACACCGCGGCGGCGGGCGGCCCCGAGCACGGCCTCCCGCCTGGGCCCCCGGACCCGGCCGCGCAGCCGGCGCTCGGCGAGCCAGCCGAGGAGGCCGCCGATCGCGATGGTCATCTCGACAGAGAGCGGCAGGTACATGCCGATCCCCACGGTGAGCGCCGGGAAGGTGAGGTCGCGCCGCCGCAGCCGCGCCTCGACCGCCACCAGCACCACGCCGAGCCCGGCGCCGATCAGCACCATCGTCCAGGGCAACGCGCCCTGCGTGATGCCCGTGGCGATCTGGGTCATCAGGGCGGCCTGGGGCGCCGCCATGGCGCTTCCCGGATCGAGCCCCTCGCGCAAGGGCGCGCCGACGAAGCCGTAGGCCTGGTAGAGCAGCTCGAGCAGCGGCGCGATCACCAGCGAGCCGACTCCGACCCCGATGATCAGCGCGATCTGCTGGTGCCAGGGGGTGGCGCCGACCACCTGCCCGGTCTTGAGATCCTGCAGGTTGTCGTTGGCGATCGACGCGGTGGTGACGATGACCGCGGTGAGGAGCAGCGCCATGGCGGTGACGAATTTTTCGCCGTCCGGGCCGCCGACCTGGCCGAGGAAGAGCGGCAAGAGCAGCGCGGTCGCGATGGTGGTGAGGATGCCGATCCCCGAGATCGGGCTCGACGAGGAGCCGAGCAGCCCGGCGAGGTAGCCGCAAGCGGCGGCCATCAGGAAGCCGAACAGCACCGCGAACAGGGTCGCGGCGAGCGCCAGCGCGATCAGCGTCCCGCCGAGCCCGGCCGGTTCGGCGAAGGCGTGAAACAGCAGCGCCAGCGGCACGCACAGGGCGAGCGCCCCGGCCCCGACCCAGGCGATCGGCAGGTCGCGCTCCTCGCGCGGGTGGTCGGCGCCGAGGCTGCTGCCGGCGGTCGACAGGGCGGTGCGGATGCTGGACGCGATCGGCCGGGCGAGCGACGCCACGGTCCAGAGCCCGCCCACCGCGATGATGCCGGCCCCCATCAGCCGGACCTGCTCGGACCAGACCGCCTCGGCGGCCTGCCCGGCGGTCTTGCCCGCATCGGGCGCGAGCGCGGTGAGCACCGGCACCGCGATCCCCCAGGCGATCACGACGCCCGTCAGCAAGGCCAGGCAGGCGCCGATGCCGACCAGATAGCCGACCCCGACCAGCGCCAGGGAAAAGCCGGTGCCGGTGCGGAAGACGGCGCCGCCGAGGCTGATCGCGCCGGAGAGCCCCTCGCCCAGCACCTTCAGGCCGGTGGTGGCGAACCCGATCGCCCCGGCGATCCCGGCCGCCGCCAGCAGGTCGCGCAGCCCCTGGCTCCCGGCCTCGTCCTGTCCGGTCTTCAGGACCTCGGCGGCGGCCACGCCTTCCGGGTAAGGCAGGTCGCTGCCCGCCACGAGAGCGCGGCGCAGGGGGATCGAGAAGGCGACGCCGAGCAGCCCGCCCAGCGCGCAGACCGCCGTGGTCTGCCAGAACGGGAAGCCGCTCCAATGCCCGATCAGCACGAGGCCCGGCAGGACCAGGATGACGTTGCACAGGGTTCCGGCCGCCGAGGCCTGGGTCTGGACGATGTTGTTCTCGAGGATGCCGGCGCCCCCCATCAGCCGGAACGCGCCCATCGAGATCATCGCGGCCGGGATCGAGGACGAGAACGTCATCCCGGTCTTCAGGCCCATGTAGAGGTTGGCCGCCATGAACACGACCGTGATGGCCGCCCCCAGCACGATGCCGCGCAGGGTCAGTTCCGCCTGATGGCCCAGGCCCACCGGCCGCGTCGGATTGCGGGCGTCCATCCTGCCCCCGTGATGTCGTCTCGCAAACCACCGGGGTCGCGAAAGCTATCCCGCCTGCGGCGTTCCGACGGGTTCGGGCGTTTGCGGCGGGGGAGCGGCACCCGGCTCGGGGCTCCGGAGCGACGGGACATCCGCGCCCGGGGCCGGCATGGGGGCGGGTTCGCCTGCAACGATCTGAGCGATCGCGGGTTTGAGGATCCCAAACCCAGTCCCGGGACGGTGGCGCGCAGCCTCCAGCGGCCCGCCTCGAAGAAGGGAGACGGATCGGGAGCGCTTCCCGATCCCATCCGGCCAGCATCCGGCCGAACTCGGGGCCGAACTTCTTATCCGATCCCATCCGCTTTATGTGAGCTGTGGAGCCGATCGTTCCCGTGATGGTCGCGCCCGATATACAGACGCACACCATCCGGGCTACCGATCCTTGCACACAGTCCTCTCGACGCGCGAAGCAGACAAGACGGCCCGCTTCAAACTGTGGCGCGAGGTTCTGTACGATCGGATGGGCCCGATCGAGCTGAGCCATCTCTGCGACGAACCGTTCGAGGGACTGATACAGGCGGCCGATGTCGGCTCCTTGCGGATCACGCGCATCCGCGAAAGCCGCGTTCGGTCGGAGATCACCGCCGACACGCTGCGCCGGCGCGAGCGGACCCAGACCGTCTTCGCGCTGATCCAGCTCGCGGGCCGCTCGGTCAACATCCAGGACGGCCGAGAAGCCGTGCAGACGGCCGGCGAGATCGTGGTGCTGGCAGACCGGCCGAACGTGCATGTCTCGGGTGTCAACGATCGGTCCCTCGTCCTCGAACTGCCGATCGCCCCCCTGGAGCGCATGCTCGGCCCGACCCGGCACTTCACGGCGCTGACCTTCGGGTCCAGGGGCGGCACCGGTCCGCTGGTGCGAACCTTCTTCGAAGAACTCGTTCGCGTTCACGAGAAGCTTCCGGCCAGTTCCGCGGAGCGTATGGCCGGTGTCGGCATCGATCTGATCATGGCCGGCCTCGCCGAGCGCTTGGCCCAGGAGGTCCCGCGGCCGCTCCACGGCACCGTCCTGGTCCAGCGCGCCAAGGCGTATGTCGCGGCGAACCTCAGCGACCCGAATCTCGACCCGCCGCGCCTCGCGGCGGCGGTGGGGGTCTCGCTGCGACGGCTGCAGGAGCTGTTCCACGAGCGCGGCCAGCACATCTCGGACTGGATCTGGCAGCGCAGGCTGGACGCCGCCGTCGAGCGCCTGGCTGATCCGGGCTGCGCCCACATCCCGATCGGTCACGTGTCCTATGGAAGCGGCTTCGCCAACCAGGCCCATTTCGCCCGGCGCTTCAAGGCCCGCTACGGCCTGAGCCCGAGCGCGTATCGGACCGCTGCCCGCACCAAGACGCCATAGGCTAGCCTTTGAGACGCGACGTTCGCCACGCCCTGCGCATCGCGGGCGCGCTCGCGGCCGGCGATGCGCAGCCGGGCGAAGACTGTCCGGCGATCCGGGCATCCGAGATGAGCGCGCGATATCGAACGGGCGCCCCCTCCTCCCGACAGTTGGTTTCCAGCCACCGGGATGAAGCGATAGTACCACAACCGCGCGAATGCGGTCGTTCGCGCCGAAACGCATCGGAATGACGCTTCAATGCCTCAGAAACCGTGATTGTAAGAAATTTACATGCGCTAAAGTCGGCATTCGGACGCATTGTTCTGTCAAATTCTTACATTGCAGCGACGCGAGCCAAGCTTTAGCGGAAGCAGGTTGTCGGCTACGTCCTGGGCGCCGACGATCGAGGGACTGGTTGTGCCCTCGCCCGATACGCATGAGCACCCGTGGCACAGCTTCAGCAGGCCGACCTGCGCAACCGCCTCCTCCGGGCGCTCGCACCGGACGACTTCTTAGCGCTGCAGCCTGCGTTGCGCCGGGAAGACATGGCCGTTCGGCGGATCATGATCGCTGCCCACACGACCATCGAGACGGTCTACTTCGTGGAGGCCGGCATCGTCTCCGTGACGAACGACGGGATGCGCGGCCGGGTGGAGATCGGGCTGATCGGCCGCGAAGGTCTGGTCGGGGCCGCCCCCGTCCTGCTGGGTGACGACCGCACCCCCTACACCCATTTCGTGCAGGCGCCCGGGCGCATGCTGGCGATCGATGCGCCCGCCCTGCTCCGGGCGGTGGAGGCGCGTCCGGCCATGCGCCTCATGCTGCTGCGCTACATTCACACCCACTTCGCGCAGACCGCGCAGACGGCCTTCGCCAATGCGCGAGGCAACACCCCGATGCGGCTGGCCCGCTGGCTGCTGATGTACCAGGATCGGAGCGACGGTGACGCCGTGATGGTCACGCACGAGTTCATGTCGCTGATGCTGGGTGTCGAACGGCCCGGCGTGACGGCCGCCCTGAGACGGCTCGAGGGGGACGGCTTCGTGCGCAAGCATCGCGGCCTCGTCGAGATCGTCGATCGTGATGGCCTGCTCGAGCTTGCGGGCGACAGCTACGGCACGGCCGAGGCCGAATATGACCGTCTGATCGGTGAGTTCGGCACCGGAGGCGCCGGCACCCCGATGGCGCCATCCCGCGGCCCGTGATTGCGTGCGTTCGCCGAGGTTGAGCCGGCCTCCACGTCGGCGGCGCGCGCCATACCGGCCGGCAGGATCGATGACGGGGCCTCCCGCGTTCTCCTGACGGCTCACCGTCTCGGGAGGATCGTCGTGGGACTCAGTGCTTTCGTCTTCTTCATCGTGCCCTGGATGCTCGTCGCAGCGTGGCTGTTCCGGTCATCGGGCGGTTTCCGGATGGGCGTCCCCGCGACGCCCTGGCGCGCGCTGACGGATTTCCCGGAGCCGCAGCGGGACCAGCGCGACATGGTCGATACCAGTGCCGTGCCGAAGGGCGCCGCATCGGACACGACCGACGACAAGCACCGGCCGTTCCAGGCCGGGTGAGCCGTTGTTCGGTCTCAGGCTGGCCGTTGTCTGAACCGGCCGTGCGCGCGAAACGAAGCAACCACGCGGCTGTTACGGACTTCCCGCGGAATGTCTCCCGTCAGCACCCGCTGCGACACCAGCCCATGCGTGTCGGCTGCTCCTTCGCGTGCGGGATCGCGTGGATCGGTTTGATCCGACCGCGATGCAGTCGCGAGGATAGCCAAAGGGGCGGCAGAAGATCAGAGACTTATGACTCCACAGGGTCGCACCAGCCTCTCGCTGGCACGACTGCCCTCGCTGCTCACTCCATTCGTGCACGCCCCGCTCTCATCCGTCGATCTTATGGCCGAGGGCCTGTCGAGCAGGGGCATCGACCAGCGCTGACGGATTGGCCGCCATATCTCGGCAGCTTCCCGTCAAGCGCTGGAGCCGTCCCATGAATGTGAATGCCCAGGGCTGGGCATCCCGAAGCTTCGGTGGGCGGCCCGGCTACCAGCTACCGGGTCCCCCAACGGCCGCGAAGCAATCTCACCCGAAAACGCGCAGAAGCCCGGTCGTCTGGGGTTTTGCTTGAGCCTTGAGCTGACCCTGGCGAGCCTGGTCACGCTTCCGCACCTTGGCGATGTCGAACTGCTTCTGCATCTCCATCATAGATTCCATTTTAAATCCGAACGTCTTTTCGATTTTAAGTGCCATCTCTGCAGATAGACTGGTCTTCTCGTTCAGGAAATCGGACAGCGATTGGCGGGTGACGCCGAGAAGGGCGGCTGCGGCCATCACGGTCAAGTTGCGGGGTTCGACGATATTGCGACGAATAAAAGCACCGGGATGGCATGGATTCTTCAACGCGTAGGGAATGCCCATCATCTTTCCTCACAAAAGCGCTGGCCTGAGTTCTTCGAAAATCAGCACACACCTGTGGGATTGATCGTCGTGTCTCCGTGGGGGCTCCTTATCGATCAGGCAGTTCCTGGCTCGCGACGCGTCCCAGAAAGCGCCTGAAAGAGACACTTCGCTTCAACGCCTCAATTCTGATCAAGTCACGTTATAGATCACACCCCTGTCCGGCCGCGCCGAACAGGAATATCAACTTTACCGGAGTGCTCGTTACCGTACTGTTCGCGCAACCATTAATTGTCGCGCCGACACATCAGAAGATACGTTATATTTTTTACTTCTCCGGCAAGCGGCGCGGGAAATATCGGTCCGCGTGTCGCCTGTCAAGCGACGCACGACACGATTTTTACTCAGCACAAATCATCGCTTGCCTCTTTATTGAAGAGATCAATCCATGATTTTTCGATAGGTTACGTATTATCTTTTCGTATAATTTTGGATGCGCGGCGAATTGCTGCCCATATTGGGAGAAAAATAGTGCGCCGGAACAGGCGCCCTTGAACGACACGAGAGGAGTATTGTCCCCAAGCGAGACCCGTCCACCGTCACCGGATGAGGCGCGGGGCCTTTCGCACCTTGCCTGCCGCGTCCGCGCGAGGAAGCAGGGAAGGCAAGCATACGTTGCGTCGCGCGCTGAACGGGCTGCGCTACGTGATGGAAGGACCCGCGCTTGGCGACCGATGCGGTACGACCTGTCACGTGGGTTCGCTGGAGATCGGAAAGTCCTTTGCTGACGGTCGGCTCGAGCCGTCGCCCAGCTTGCCGGGCAGTCTATGCCCCGTGCGGCACAGGCCCCGGGCCGCATCGGTGAGCGGAGCGCAGCCGTCCTGAACACCCGGATCTCTGGATTGAGGGCACCTCACAAGACTCCCGCTTCCCGGGAGTCCTCCCTTGACACCCGACGGTGACACGGAAATTTTCGTGCGAGACTCTAAGTCGCTCCGCCCATGCCCTCCAGCAGGTGCAGGTTGAAACTTCCCGCCTCCGCTTCCCAGAGCACGCGCGGCTGCCAGCCGCTCTGGCTCGCCAGAGTTTGGAAGAGCGCGGGGGCGTATTTGTGGGATGTATCGGTGCGGATACGCTCGCCGGCGGCGAATGCGATCGTCTGCCCGCCCAGGCGGTAGGTGGCCGGGCGGATCGCCACGAGATACGCCTCCACCCGCTGCGGATCCGGATAGAGTTCGATGCGGTGCCGGAAATTGTCGAGGTCGAAATCGGCCCCGAGCTCGCGGTTGAGCCGGACCAGGATGTTGCGGTGGAACGCCGCCATCAGCCCGCCCGCCCCGCCATAGGCACGCTGCAGGCGCTCGGGTTCGCTCGTCGCATCGGCTCCCACGAGGAACAGGCTGGGGCCGAGAGTCGTCCGCGCCCGCTCCAGGAACAGGGCGGCCTCCGGGGGCGCGAAGTTGCCGATGCTGGTGCCGGGATAGAAGCCCAGGATCCCGCCGGGCCCCGCCGCGACCGGGAGCTGCACAGGCTTCGTGTAATCGGCGCAGACCGGGACCATGGCGATGTCCGGGTAATCCGGCGCCAGCCGGCCGATCGCTTCCGCCAGGTATTTGCCCGAGATATCGATCGCCACGTAGGCCGCCGGCTCGGGCAAGGCGTCGAGCAGGGTGCGGATCTTGCGGCTCGCACCGCTGCCGAACTCCACCACGGTCACGCCCGGGCGGACCCGAGCCGCAAGCGCGGCGGCGACCTGGGGCAGCAGCGCCATCTCCTGGCGGGTCGGGTAGTAGTCCGGGTTGTGGCAGATCTGGTCGAACAGGTCGGAGCCGGTCGCGTCCCAGAGATACTTGCCCGGCAGGGTCTTTGGCGCGGCGGTGAGGCCGGACAGGGCATCGCGCAGGATTTCCTCGTGCGCATCGACGGGGCCGCTCATGGCCGCGTGACCGTCAGCACCACCAGGGCGAGCCGCTCGACCTCGGCGTAGCCGGCGTTGGCCAGCTCCTCGCCGTAGGCATCCGGATCGAACTCGCGATAGGTCCAGGCCAGGCCGGCCCGGGCGCAGGCCTCGGCCACGGCATCCCGGAACGGGTCCGTCCCCGCGACGATCGCCGCGCCGGTGAACAGGACGACGGTGCCCCCGGGGGCGAGCCGCCGGATCGCCTGCTCGACCACCGCCAGCGGCAGGCCGGCCCCGAGCGAGCCGCCGCCGTGCCGATAGGCCCGGGCCGCGGGGTCGATCATGAAGGGCGGGTTCGACACGATCAGATCGAAGGAGCCCTCCACGTCGCGCAGCATGTCGCTGTGCCGGGCCTCGACGCCGTCGGTGCCGGCCAGACGCGCATTGACCCGGGCGGCCCGCAGGGCGGCGTGGTTGATGTCGACCAGCAGGACTTCCGCCCCGGGCGACCGCTTGGCGATGCAGATCCCGGCCGCCCCCGAGCCGCAGCCGAGATCGACCGCCCGGCGCAACGGTGTTTTCCGCTGCTCCAGATGGGCCAGCACCGCGGAGACGAAGCGCATCGTGTCGGGCCCGAAGAACACCGCATCGGTGGCGCTCGGCGGGTAGACGGAATGAGCGAACAGCTCGCCATCCAGGCTGGAGAACCGCACAGACGCGCGCAGACGGTTACCGTCCTCGACCAAAGCCCCGGCCTCCCGCATCAGCGCCAGGATCGGCCCGGGCAGAAGCTCCGCCCGGAACGGCCGGCTCCAGCCGAACACGTCGCGCAGGGTGTGGGCCTCGGCGTTGCACGACCGGGCGTTGACGATGGCGTGGGTGACCGGAGTCACGGTGGTGAACCCGTAGCCGGCATCGCGTAGCGCGTACCCCAGGGCCAGCAACGCCTCCTGGTTGTGCGGGAAGGGCTCCGGAATGGTATCGGCTTGCGTCATCGGCCCGTCCTCAACCATCGCTTCGGCCCATGACGGCAGTGGCGCGCCGCGAGCCGCGGGCCGTTCCAGCCTTCGGCGGCGCTTCGCAGGGAACGGCGGCGCGCATGCCCGATCCTGCGCAGGAACCGTCCCCACCCGCCGTGGGATTTGAAGGCCGGGCGGCGGATGGACGACGTCTGCCGAGGATCGAAAGGTGCATGGAAGCGCCGGGTCGGGTCGCCGAAGGGCGGCGGGGCGGACGTACGGCAGCCCGGATCGGCACCGGCGACATCCGGAGGTGAATGCCCAGAGAACCGAATATCTCCGGTGTTGTTCCCATGATTGAAGACCTGATCGCAGCCATAACTTATGTTATTCAAGTGACGGCCTCAGTCGAATACTGGACCAGCACCTCCATTATCCGCGAAAACCCCTCGCCCCGCCCGACAGGATGGCGGCGCTTCTGCCACGCTCGCACCGTCGTGATCGGCGGGCGGCCCACCGTTAACCCCCTGATTACCATGCGAACCTAGCGCAAAGGTCTGAAACGGCGCACCCGCGCCGCCTTGAGCGCGACCGATGATTGCCGCCGACTCCGTATTGACCTGGTACAACCTGGCCGGAACCCATCTCGATATCTTCGGATCCCTGGGCCTGACCCTCGGATTTATTGCCGGCCTCATGCCGCGGCGGTCCTGGATGCTTGCCGGCTCGGCGTCCTGCGCCGCCTGTTTCGGTGCCCATTACCTGACGCTCGGAGCGCTTACCGGCACCGCGATGTGCGCCATCGCGGTGGTGCAGAGCCTCGTCTCCCTGACCTGCCTCGGTGCACCGAGCCGGAACGCCTGGGTCCCCCCCCTGTTCGCCGCCACCACCTTGCTGGCGGCCTGGCTGACGATCACCACCTGGAACGGCACGCCCTCGGCCTGCGCGGCGCTCGGCGCCCTGCTGGCGACCGCCGCCCGCCTCAACGCCGCGCCGCAGACGATGCGGCTGCTGTTCCTGGGCGCCTCCCTGTGCTGGGCCGGCCACAATTTCCTGGTCGGCTCGGTCTTCGGACTGACCTGCGATCTCCTGACGATCCTCGGCCTCGGCATCGCCCTGTGGCGCGCCCTCCCGCCCCGCCCGGTCGCCCCGGTCTATCTCCAGGCCTGACCGCGTGAATCGGGGCTGCGGCGATGCATCCGGGAAACCCGATGCGCCGTGGCGGTTGCCTGACGTCCCGGCCGTGTCGCCGGAGGCAACCGAGGAGACAAGGTCTTGCGTGAGGCGACGTATCCGCCCCTCGACGTGCTCAAGCCCGTGGCTGAGGGCGTCTGGATCGTCGATAGCGGCCCCTTGCGGGTGCTCGGCATGCCGCTCCCGGTCCGGATGAGCGTGGTCCGCCTCGGTGACGGCAGCCTGTGGCTCCACTCGCCGACACGCTACGACGCGGCCCTGCACCGGGCGATCGCGGCCCTGGGACCGATCCGCCATCTCGTGGCGCCCAACATCGCGCATTGGACGTTTTTGAAAGCGTGGCAGGAGCATTGCCCGGAGGCCCTGACCTGGGCGGCGCCGAACCTCCGCCAGCGCGGTCAGGTGCGCCGCTCCGGCCTGCGGATCGATCGCGTGCTCGCCGACGCTGCGCCGCCCGAATGGGCCCCGGATCTGCGCCAGATCGTGGTCCCGGGCGGTCTCGGATTCCGCGAGGTCGCGTTCTTCCACACGCGCAGCCGGACCCTGGTGCTGACCGATCTCGTCCTGAACCTGGAGCCGGCCAAGATGCCGGCGCTCCTGCGCCCGCTTCTGCGTCTGGCCGGCATGACCGCACCGGGGGGTCAGCCGCCCCCCTATCTGCGCCTCGTGATCAAGCTGCGCCGGGGCGACGCGGCGCGGGCGGCGGCGGAACTCGTCGCGCTCAAGCCCGACGCCGTGATCTTTGCGCATGGGCTGTGGTTCGCCCAGGACGGCACCGACCGCCTGCGGGACTCGCTGCGCTGGCTCGGCGATTTTTCCTAAGCGCCCAACGGCTTGAAGCCTTTCAAGTGTCCTCCTGCGCCGGATCCGGCGTCTCGGCATCCTCGGCCGCGCCGGATCCGTCCAGCGACTTGGCCAGCTCCATCAGCACCTCTTCCACCATGGGTGGCCACGGCACCTTCTCCTCGTCCAGAAGCCGCGCCGCTCCGACCAGGGCGTTGATCTGTTCCTCGTAGACCGGCCGCTGGACCAGTTGCGCGTACCGCACGCGGGCAGCCAGGGCTGTCGCGAGGCGCTGGACTTCGGCAATCCGCGCGCTCGACGCGCCGGCGCCATCCCGGTTGCCCATCCCTCACCCCTCTCGGATCGTCGCCGGGCCTAGATAGGCCCCAGGATGAGGGAAGGGAGCAATCCCGGTCTGCTCAGCCGGATCGGCGCGCATCCTCGATGCAACGGGGCACGGCGGCGAGAAGCTTGCGCTTCCCGGACCTGTGGCGGACGAAATCCTCGAGCGGCTTGCAGGCCGGCAGCCCGGGCGCATCGCTCGGCGCGGCTAGGACGTCGTCGGACGGCGCGTCCTCCGGCAGTTCGACCCGCTGGCCGACGAGGTAAGCTTCAAGATCGATAAGTCGGTGGCGCAATCGCCAGATATCGTTCTCGACGCCATTCAACTGAACCAGCAGATCGGAGACGGTTCCCTCGCGGGCCGCGATGGCCGACAGGACGCTGGCGCGCTCGTTCAGCAGCACCGCCTTGACGGTCGGGTTCATCGTAAGCCCCTTGATCGTGACGATGCCAGTAACGGGCCGTCCCGTGCATAGGGCAAGCCTCAATAGAGCTTAGCCGCTACCCCGAATGGCGAGGCCGTGCCGCGCACCGTTCAGCCTTTGCGTGACGGCGATCCTCGCGACCCGCGCACGGGCGAGAACGGAACTTTCAGCCACCAAGTGCGTCGGTTCCACGCAGATGAATAAGCGCCGGGAGGTCACCATGCGCGCGCCCCTGAAGATCGCTACCCTCGTCGTCCTCGCCCTGGGCACACAGCCCGGTTGGGGCCAATCGGTGAGCCAGACGGGAACAGGCGGCGGCCCGGCCACGGCCGCGAAAGCGCCCCACACCACGGCCACGGGTCAGACGGTCCCGAACCCGAGAGCGCTCGGCCCGAACGAAACCGGCAGCATCGACCGTCGCAGTCCGGCCGAGCAACGCAATGACGCCATCACCCGCGGCATCTGCGTCGGCTGCGCGCACCCATAGACGACCGAACCGCGCCGCGATCGGGAACGCCCTCAGCTCTCGGCCCGCAGGCTCTTGATGATGCGGCTGGCGATCTTGCGCACGGCCTCGTCGTCGCGCGCCTCGCCCTCGGCCCGATCCCAGAGGTGATCCAGGCTGCGGTCGAGTTCGTCCAGAAGCTCCGGGTGGCGCTGGGCTAGGAAACGGATCGTGCCGAACAGCAGATGCTCGGTTGCCATCTCGTGCCGGCTTGCGTCGGCAACTTGGTCCATCGGGGTGGAAGTCGAATTGGTCATGGCGCTCCAACGGTCCGGACGCCCCCTGGTTCGGTGGCGCCCATGCGGTGCGACGCCGTGGCGCCCGGAGGGCCGGGGTAGGTCCCGATGGCGCAGTCAGGAACTGCCCTGCGCGAGACACCGTTTGACGGCCACACAGGGAGGTCGACGATGGTTGATGCTGCGCAGATCCAGGAACATGCCGAGGTCGTCGGGTCCGACGGAGTCCATGTCGGCACCGTCGACCATATCGACAAAGGCGAGATCAAGCTTACCAAACGCGATGCGGCCGCGGGTGGCCTGCACCACTACATCCCGCTGGATTTCGTCCGGGCCGTCGAGGGCGGCAAGGTCCATCTCGATCGGCCGGCCGACGAGGTGAAGCGCGAGTGGTCGACCTCCTGACCGACAGGCTCAGCGGCGGAGGCCGCCAATCCACGCGGTGAGCGGCTCTACGAACGCCGCCCAGGTCCGGGACCAGACGGTCCCGGTCCGGCCGTCCTGAGCAGGTCCGGCGGCCATGAGTGACGCGACGAAGGCATCCTCCTGCACTTTGCACTCATCGAGGGCGTTGCGCTCGTCCCCGGCCCGGCTCTGGCCGGGCGGCTGGTGAGCGTAGGAATCCCGCAGGCAGCGGTGCCAGGCCAATTCGAGCGCACGTGGATCGGCCGGTGCGGCCGCCAGCGCAACCGAACCGATATCGATCAGAACGAGCATCGAACAGAAGCTGAGCACGGGCATGCGCATGTCGCCCTTATGCCCGATTCGCCGGTTCTTTGCCTAGAACGAACGAGCAACAGTCGCGTGATCCGGACTGTGTCCGGTCGGGCGCGGCATCAATCACTTGCGGTTGCGCCGGCTCGGCGGACGGGCGATGGCCCGTCGGCTTTCTGCGTCTTGGCCGCCGAACTGCAACAGCTTCCGGCCGGTAGGCCCTGTATGCGGGAACGGTCGGCGCGGTGGTGCGGGACGCGGGGCTCAACATGGACAAGTGGGTGCTGAGCCTGGTGCGACTCGCGGCCTGGATAATTGTCGCGGCGATCATCGCCATCACGTTGGCGCCGATCGGTCTCCGCCCGGTGGTGACGGCCAACCCGAGCTTCGAGCGGGCCGCCGCTTACGCGTTGGCCGGGCTGCTCCTGACATTGGGCTACCCGCGGCGCTGGCCCTGGATCCTGCTCGGCGCCGTCCTCTTGGCCGGCGGCCTGGAGGCTGGTCAGACCTTGACCGGCTCGCGCCACGGCCGGGTTGATGATTTCCTCGTGAAGGCCGCCGCCGCGCTCGTCGGCGGGATCGTGGGGCTCGCGATCGCCTCCCGGGCGGCCCGCCCCCGTCAAGCCCGCGCAAGCGACTGACGGGGAAACCGTCGAGTTTCCGCGACGTTGTCGTGCGGGGCTCTCAGGCGAGGTGCTGACATGTTCAGCGCGGGCAAGCTCACGGGGCGGTTCTGGTTCCGCAGGACGTGGACGGGCAAGCTGATCCTGCTCGTCGAGGAAGAGAAGCCGCGTTGGTTCGGCCGCGGGACGCTGACCAAATCCCGCTGGCGCGATGCACGGTTGCTCGATCTGGCCGAGGTGCCGTTGCGCGCACTGATGACCCTGGAGCGGACCTACCGGGCGGACTACGCGTCCGGCGCAACTCCGCAGGCGGTTGCACCGCCGGTCAAGCGCGGTGCGATCCCGACGCCGATCGGGCGGGCTGCCAGCGCCCGAGCGTGAAGGCGCGGGCCGAGCTTGAAGGGCAAGGCTCGGCCCGCCTGCCGTTCGGCTTCCTACCCCTCGAAGCCGGAGCGACGCTTCGAGAGACCACGGGACGGTTAAGACTCTCTGAACAGCGTCACCCCGCATTCGGCCCCAGGCTCCTCGCATGCCGGGACTGCCACTTCCCGCAGGGGCCGGAGGCAAGCGTTCCGCGTATGGGCGCCGAACTCCGCCCCGCCGCAACCAATGTGGCAAGATCATCACTTTATGCTGGTATTCAACAGATACCTCGACCAACAACAGATGCGATCACTTGTTTTTGCTCGAATAGGCGCTTGACTGGTGGCAGATAGAGCGACGTTGATCGCGCAATTGTCCATCGAGAGCCGACCATGGAAGACGACACCGCGTTTCCTCAAGACGACCAAGTCGATGTCATCGCTCTGACCGCCGACATCGTGTCTGCTTACGTCTCCAACAACTCCGTACCGACACTCGAACTGCCGACCCTGCTGTCGCGTGTTCACGAGGCGCTGACCGGCCTGGGCCAGGCCGGCGCGCCAGTCGAGCCGGAAGCCAAGAAGCTCACCCCCGGCCAGGTCCGGAAATCGATCACCCCGGATGCGCTGATCAGCTTCATCGACGGCAAGCCGTACAAGACGCTGAAGCGGCACCTCACCGGGCACGGTCTGACCATCGAGACGTACCGGGAGCGCTTCGGGCTGCCGCACGACTACCCGACGACAGCAGCCAACTACTCGGCCATGCGCGCCGAATTCGCCCGGACCGCGGGGCTCGGCCACAAGCGCCGGAAGCCGGCCCAGAAGGCCGCCGGGCCCGTTGAGGCCGTCGAGGCATCGGCAAAGCCCGCCCGAGCCCGCAAGCCCGCGTAGGATCACACGCGGTCCAGAAACGAGCGACAAATCGGAAGTCCTCACCGGGTGAAGACTTCCGATCATCGGGCTTTCGCGGTAGATCGGCTGGCCAGGATCGGCATTCGAACCGACCGGCCGCGAGGAAACCCGAGATGAACCGCACGCGATGCGCCGCGGCGACCTTCTGATGCCGTCCGGAACCGATCCCGGCACGGTTGACCGCGCCGCCATGTTCGGCCCGATCCGCGCAGCCGCCTGCCTCTCCGACATCGAAACCGTCGTCGCCGGATCGCCGAACCGGCGTGCCCGGAGCCTGCGCTCGCACCCGTGAGCGGCCCGGAGACGGCCGCCGACGAGGAGGATCACCATGGCCGAGTCTGAGATCGAACGGTCGGCGATGCACCGCATCGGGTGGCGGCTCGTACCGTTCCTGATCCTCGCCTACTTCGTGTCCTTCCTGGACCGGGTGAATGTCGGCTTCGCCGCCATCCAGATGAACCACGATGTCGGGCTGACCGCGACGCTGTTCGGTTGGGGCGCCGGCATCTTCTTCCTCGGCTACTTCCTGATGGAGGTGCCCAGCAACCTGATGCTGGAGCGCTTCGGGGCGCGGCTCTGGATCGCCCGGATCATGGCGACCTGGGGCGTCATCTCCATGGCCATGGCACTGGTGCAGGGGCCGTGGTCGTTCATCGCCCTGCGCTTCCTGCTGGGGGTGGCCGAGGCTGGGTTCTTCCCCGGCGTGATCCTGTACCTGACCTATTGGTTTCCCTCGGCCTACCGGGCCCGGATCGTCGGCATCTTCATGATCTCGATCCCGATCTCGTCGTTCCTGGGCTCGCCGATCTCCGGGGCGCTGCTCGGCCTCAACGGATGGGGGCTCGCCGGCTGGCAATGGCTGTTCATCCTGGAGGGCCTGCCCGCCGTCCTGATGGCCGGCGCCGTGCTGTGGTTCCTGCCCGATGGGCCGCGGCACGCGGCGTGGCTGCCCGAAGCCGAGCGGGACTGGCTGGAGGGGCGCCTGCGGGAGGAATCGGCCCGCAATGCCGCCCGCACCGGCGGAGTGGGCTCGCCCTCGCTGGGGACCATGCTGCGCGACCGGCGGCTGATCCTGTTCGCGGCGATCTATTTCGGCTCGACCGCCAGCAGCTACGGCCTGACTTTCTGGACGCCGCAGATCGTCAAGAGCTACGGCCTGACGAACTTCGAGACCGGCCTGCTGAACAGCGTCCCCTACGGCGTCGCCTCCGTGGCGATGATCCTGTGGGGCCGGCACAGCGACAAGGTCGGCGAACGGCGCTGGCACCTGGCGATCCCGTTCCTCGTCCTGGCGGCCGGCCTCGCCGGGGGAACGGTCCTGTCCGGCATCCTGCCGCTGGTCGGCGCGCTGACCGTGGCGGCGGTGGGCGTCTACATGCTGAAGGGACCGTTCTGGGCCCTGGCCACCGAGGAACTGCCGCCGGCCGCGGCCGCCGCCAGCATCGCGGCGATCAACGCGGTCGGCAATCTCGGCGGCTTCCTCGGACCCTACCTGATCGGTGCGATCAAGGACGCCACCGGCAGCTTCACCCTGGCCCTCACGCCGCTGATCCTGTTCGCTCTGATCTCGGCCGGGCTGTCGCTCGTGCCGGGCCGGGCCCGCGCCGTGGCGTCCGCGCCGAGGGCCGCACCGGCCCGCTGAGGCGGCTACCCCCCTTGATCCCGTTCGGCGATGACCGGCTTATGCTAGAGCTTGCGATCACTGGGTCTGTGGAGTCGATGGCGTGCGTGCAGGGTCCCGTTTGTCCGAGCGCTGGTTCAACGCCGCCCTCTGGCTCGTCGCGCTGCTGTTCGCGTGGTTCCTGATCGGGCTTGGCTCTCTGGTCGTCGGCGACCTGCCGCAGGTGGAGCAGCGCTACACCCTTGAGCAGTTCCTCGAATCCGATCAGGCCCGGGCCTCGACCGAGACGCTCAAACAGATCCGCCGGGAGATGGACGACACGAGACGCCGGATCGAGCAGGACCAGCTGGCGCTCGAAGCAGCCCAGGGGGCGACCGAGGGCGCCCGGGAGACGTTTGCCAATTGGCTGAAGACGCGGGACGCGACCCAGCGGGTCGACCAGGATCCCGGCCTGATCGCGCGCACGAAGCAGCTCGACGCGCTCAAGGATGCCGAACGAGCGGTCGAGGACCGGCTGACCGCGCAGGCCCAGGCGCAGGCCGCGCTATCCGAGCGCGAGCAGGAGCAGGTCCGCACGGACAGCGCCCTGCGCGCGGATGCTCAGCAGAAACTCGACGCGGCCGAGCGCGGCCAGGAGCTGCGGGTGTTCGGCTACCGGCTCGCCCTGACCCTGCCGCTGCTCGTCCTGGCCGGATGGCTGCTGCTGAAGCGGGGGCACACGCGCAACTGGCCGTTCGTCTGGGGCTTCGCGTTCGCCGCCGCCTTCGCGTTCTTCGTCGAGCTGGTCCCGTACATGCCGAGCTACGGCGGCTACGTGCAGTACGGCGTCGGCGTGCTCGTGACGCTGGTCGGCGGGCGGGCGGCGATCAACGCCCTGCACGCCTACCGGGCGCGGCAGGCACAGGTCGAGGCGCGGCCCAACGAGGAGCGGCGCACCGAGATCGCCACCGATCAGGCCCTGGCGCGGCTCGCCAAGAAGGTCTGCCCCGGCTGCGAGCGGCCGGTCGCGCTCGGCGATCCGAACACGAATTTCTGCCCCCATTGCGGGCTCGGCCTGTTCGAGGATTGCCCGGCCTGCACGCAGCGCAAGAGCACCTTCGAGCGATTCTGCCACGCCTGCGGCACCCCGGGCGCCGGCACGGTGCAGCCGGCGGCGTAGGACCGAGCCCTCACTCGACCGAAGCCGGCGCCGGCCGTCCGACGACCCGGCTCAGCACGCGCCCGAGCTGGTCGGCGGAATAGGGCTTGTGCAGCAGTTCGAAACCGTGGGTGCCCTCCTGGGCCAGGACGTGGCTGTAGCCCGAGGTCAGCAGCACCGGCAGGTCCGGCAGACGGCGCGCCAGCTCCTGGGCCAGCGCCAGGCCGCCCATCCCGGGCATGACCACGTCCGAGAACACCACCTCGAAGCCGCCGCCATCCTGGCCGAGCCGGTCGAGCGCCGCTTCGGCATTGACCGCCCAGACGGTCTCGTAGCCGAGATCCTGCAGAATCTGGGTGGCGAACCGGCCGACCTCGACATTGTCCTCGACCACCAGCACCCGCTGCCCCGCGCCGAGCGGCGAGAGCGGCGCCGCGGTGCCGTCGGCCTCGTCGATCCCGCGATCGACCTCGACCTGCGGGAGATACAGGGTGAAGGTCGCCCCCTGCCCCGGGGCGCTGGTCACGTCGACGTTGCCGCCCGATTGCTTGGCGAAGCCGAACACCTGGGACAGGCCGAGGCCGGTCCCCTTGCCGACCTCCTTCGTGGTGAAGAACGGCTCGAACAGGCGGCCGAGGTCGGCCTCCGAGATCCCCGCGCCGGTATCGGTGAGCGACACCGCCGCGAAGGCGGTTTCCGCCCCGGCATGGCCGCGGATCGCCGGCATAGTGCGCCCGCTGGCCAGCCGCAGGGTCAGCGTGCCTTCCCCGTTCATGGCGTCCCGGGCGTTGACCGCCATGTTGACCAGGGCGGTCTCGAACTGGCTGACATCGGCCCGGATGTAGCAGGGCGCGTCGGGCACCTCGGCGATCACACGGACCCGGGCGCCGATCACCGTGTCGAGCATATCGGCGATCCCGCGGACCTTCTGGCCGACATGGAACACCTCGGGCTTCAGCGCCTGGCGTCGGGCGAAGGCGAGGAGCTGGCCGGTGAGCTTGGCGGCCCGGTCCACGGTGTCGGAGACGGCATCGAGGTAGCGGGCCTTGCGCGCCTCCGGCAGGTCGGGCCGGCGCAGGAAGTCCACGGACGACCGGATGATCGTCAGCAGGTTGTTGAAATCGTGCGCCACGCCGCCCGTGAGCTGGCCGACCGCCTCCATCTTCTGCGACTGGCGCAGGGCGTCCTCGGTCCGCATCAGCTCGCTGGTCCGCTCGGCGACCCGCTGCTCCAGCGTGTCGGTCAGGGTACGCAGCATCATGATGGCGCGGTCGCGCTCGGCCTCGACGGCCCGGCGATCCTCGACGTCGATCAGCACCCCCGGGAAGCTCAGCGGCGTCCCATCCGGCCCGAGATCGACCCGGCCGTTCGCCTCGATCCAGTAATACTTCCCGTCGATGCGCCGCACCCGGTACTGGTGCGCGTAGGCGCCGCCGCGGGCGATCACCTCGTTGATCGCCGCGATCAGCCCCTGGCGATCCTCGGGATGGACCGTGCCGATCACCTGCTCCAGGCTGAGCCCGACCCGCCCGAGGGCCGGATCGAGGCCGAAGCTGCGGGCGAACCCCTCGTCCACGGTGAACTCGTCGGCAGGCAGATCCCACACCCAGGTGCCGATGATCGCGCCGGCCGAAAGGGCGAGCTGGATGCGGTCGGCATAGAGCTGCGCGAGCGCCTGGCTCGCCTTCAGTTGCTGCTCGGCCAGCACCCGCTCGGTAGTCTCGACCACGACCGCGATGACTCCGGCCGGCTGCCCGGACTCGTCGAGCACCGGCGAGTAATCGAGGTTCATCCAGACCTGCTCGGGCCGGCCGTAGCGGTGCAGGGTGAGTTCCTGGTCCTTGTAGGACAACGTGCCGCCGGCGAGCCCCACCCGCATGACGTTGTCGTTGAAATCGGCCACCTCTGGCCAGCCCTCGCGGACCTTCGAGCCGAGCAGTTGCGGGTGCCGCCCGCCCGCAAAGGCCGAGTAGGCATCGTTGTAGATCATGATGCCGTCCGGCCCCCAGAGCAGCACGATCGGCACCGGCGACAGCAGCACGGTGCTGACGGCGGAGCGCAGGCTCTGAGACCAGCCGGTGATCGGGCCGAGCGGCGTGGTCGCCCAGTCATAAGCCCGGACGATCGCGCCGAGCTCGCCGCCCCCGGGGAGGATTGCCGCCGCGGCCCTCATGGCTTGCCCGGCTCGCGTGACCGCACGAAGGCCCCCTGCGGGGCCAGACAGGGCTGACGATCGACCGCGTGCACCCGGTCGCGGGTCTTGCGGCCGTGCAGCACCGCCCGCGATACGGGCCTCGGCAAGATCGATACGGGTCCGCGCAGAGCCATGGCAGCGGCATCGCCCGTGAGGACAAGTCTTACAAGCATGCGGTCGGCCGTACCCGGATGTTTTCGTCCAGAAGAGCCATTCTGAGACCTGCCTGCCACAGTGCGGATCGACGGGGCCGGACGGGGTGCAGACCGCCGGATGCCTGGAGCGAACGCGCGCGCCGGCCGTTCGGTCGCAAAACCGGCCGGATGTTCGGTGCCATGACTGCGCGGGCCTGATGGCACCCGGTGGAACGCCGCGCGGCCTGAACCGTCTTCGATCAGCGGCAGCCGCGCTTGCTGGCCGCCGAGCGCGTTCATAGATGCCGTCGATGAGCCCGATCCCCTTCGACAACAGCTATGCCCGCCTGCCGGAGCGTTTCTACGCCCCGCGCGCGCCCACGCCCGTGGCAGCGCCCCGCCTGATCCGGCTGAACCGGTCGCTCGCCGAGAGCCTCGGCCTCGATCCGGACTGGCTCGCCGGCCCGGATGGGGTGGCGGCGCTGGCTGGAAACCAGGTTCCCGCGGGGGCGACCCCGCTGGCGGCGGCCTATGCCGGGCACCAGTTCGGCCAATTCGTCCCGCAACTCGGCGATGGTCGGGCGATCCTGCTCGGCGAGGTCATCGACCGGACGGGACAGCGCCGCGACATCCAGCTCAAAGGATCCGGCCCGACGCCGTTCTCCCGGCGGGGAGACGGCCGCGCCGCGCTCGGGCCGGTGCTCCGCGAGTACCTCGTCAGCGAGGCCATGGCAGCCCTCGGCATCCCGACCACCCGGGCGCTGGCCGCCGTCACGACGGGCGAGCCGGTGGTGCGCGAAACCCTTCTGCCCGGCGCCGTGCTGGCCCGCGTGGCGTCGAGCCATATCCGAGTCGGCACCTTCCAGTTCTTCGCCGTCCGGGGCGATGTCGAGGGCCTGCGGGCGCTCGCCGATCACGTGATCGCCCGTCACTATCCCGAGGCGGTCGGCGTGGAGAAGCCCTACCGGGCACTGCTCGAAGGCGTCGTCGCCCGCCAGTCCGCGCTGGTGGCGCGTTGGCTGCTGGTCGGGTTCGTCCACGGGGTGATGAACACCGACAACATGTCGGTCGCCGGCGAGACGATCGATTACGGCCCCTGCGCCTTCCTGGACGTCTACGATCCCCGGACGGTCTTCAGCTCCATCGACCAGCACGGACGCTACGCCTACGGCGAGCAGCCGCGCATCGCACTGTGGAACCTGACGCGCCTCGCCGAGACCCTGCTGCCGTTGCTGGCCGCCGACGAGACCGAGGCGGTCGCCGAGGCCGAGGCGGCGCTCGCCGGCTACGGGCCACGCTTCGAGACCGCCTACCACGCGGGCCTCAACGCCAAGCTCGGCCTGACCGAGGTCCGGGATGGAGACCCGGCGCTGGCGGGCGACCTCCTGAAGCGGATGGCCGAGAACCAAGCCGACTTCACCCGCACCTTCCGGGCCCTATGCGCCGCGTCTGCGCACCCAGAAGCCGACGCAGCCGTCCGCGACCTGTTCGTCGATCCGACCGCCTACGATGCCTGGGCCCAAAGCTGGCGCCCGCGCCTCGCCCAGGAGGCCCGCGATTCCGCCGCGACGGAAGCCGCGATGCGACGGGTCAATCCGGCCTTCATTCCGCGCAACCATCGCGTCGAGGCGATGATCGCGGCGGCGGTGGAGCGCGACGACTTCGCGCCGTTCGAGGAACTCCTGATGGTGCTGTCCCGCCCTTACGACGACCAGCCCGCCATGGCTCGCTATGCCGAGGCGCCCGAGGGTGGCGGCGTTGGCTACCGGACGTTCTGCGGCACCTGAGCCGGCCGTCACGGGTGCGGCCACGCGTAGATCTCGTGGATGCTGTCGCCGTCCCGAAACCAGTGCACCCGTGTGGCCGGATTGAAGCCGTGCTCCCGGTAAGAGGCGGCGATCCCCGAGACCAATGTCTGCGCCGCGAGCTGATCCGGGATCTCGTAGGCCAGAAGCTGCGGATGGTCTTCGTGGGCCTGCGCGCGGTCGCGAAGAAAGATCGAATAAGAGTTCATCGTGATTGCACCTCAGACGCCGTGATGCACGAAAGCATAAGTCGGAGGTGCCAGGCTTGTTCAGCGGCCTACCGCGTCAGGGTTAATGGTTTTTAACACAAATTCCGGCAATTTATTCACTGACCGGCCATCCGTACGTTTCCGGACTATCCCCAGACGATCTCGGCTCGGCGCTGGCGTCGGCCTGGATTTGCTTCCTAGAATGGGCTAACCGCCTGCCCGGGGCGGTACGTGCCGCTCTGGGGCGTGGAAACCTCTTGTTTGACGGTTTGGTGCCGACCGCGAGGGCACTTGTATCCTTGACCGCGCGGTCGGGGAGCCTGCGGCGCATGTCCAGGTGTTCCGGCACTAAAGGTCGTAGGGACCGTTCAAACACGGTTTTCCAACTCCCCGACTAAGGGTGGTTGAGGAGGCATGTCCGCGGGGACGCACCGCAGACACCAGCCTGTCGGGGAGGTCGCCCATGGGCTCCGACGATCCCGTGCTGCGCGCGCGCCAGCTTGCCGCCCTACGCGCAGCCTACGAGGCGTGTGCGAACCAGGCTGCCGAACGGACCGGTGGTGGTGTCGCGCTTCATGCTCGGGCGCTGCTGGGACGCATCCTGGCTCTGCTGGGAGGATTGCAGGAACACGCGGATCCCGGGCCCTGATACTCGGCTCGGGTCGTGCCGGATGATATCCTCCCGGGGTCGATCCCGAGTCCGACGATGCGTTGCGCCACCACAAAACCGGCCAAACCACGCCACCTTACCCGGACCATGCTGCTCGGTGCCGGGCTGATCGGCCTGCCCCCCCGCCGCCGCGGCCGCAGAGCGCCCGAGCTACCAGAACGACCGGCGGGGCCTCTTCCTGTCGTTCCTCAACGCACCGAGGCCCGGCTCGGCGATGACGCAATCCCCGCGCCTCGGCCTGTCCTTTGGCGGCGAGCCCCGTCCGGTGCTGGTGGATACCGGTTCGACCGGCATCGTCGTGTCGGCAGCCCGCATCCCGCATGTCGAGACCCTGCCGGGCCGCCCCGGACGCCTGACCTATTCGAGTTCCGGGCGAATCATGATCGGCCGCTGGGTGACAGTGCCGGTGACCCTGTGGGGCGGTGACGGCGCCAGCGTCCCGACGCTGCCGATCCCGGTTCTCGCGGTCGAGCGCATCGACTGCACCGCCAAGGCCCGCAACTGCACGCAAGAGGACGCCCCGGGCCACGTCGCCATGATGGGCATCGGCTTCGGGCGCGAGGACGACAGCCAGGCTGAGAGCACGCCGGACACCAATCCGCTGCTCCATGCCGAGCCGCCCGGCCCCGGCGCGGTGCATCGCGGCTACGTGGTGACACGGCGGGGGCGTGCATATCGGGCTGACGCGCGCCAACACGCGGGGGCGCTTCCGCTTCGTGAAGCTCGATCCGCATCCGCGGGTCGCCGGGGACTGGCTCGGCGTTCCGGTCTGCATCACGGTGAACGACCGGGCACCGGGAACCTGCGGGCGGGCGCTGATCGATACCGGCGTGACCGGCATGTTCCTGACGCTCCCGCCCGAGCAGGTCGCCGGCAGCCTCGACGGGCATGGCGCGCTCCTGCCTGGAACGCGCCTGAGCTTCCGGTTCGGCGACGCGGCCGGCTACGCGATCGCGAGCGGCGAGGCCAACTCCCCCCTGGCGCCCGGGCGCATCGTCCTCAGCACCACCCGCCCGCTTCCATTCGCGAATACGGGGCTGCGCCTGCTCAATGGCTTCGACGTCCTGTACGACGCCGAGGGTGGCTTCTACGCTTTCCGCGACCGGCACGATCTTCCGGTGGCCGACGAGCCGTAGCCCACTCACGGAGCCTGAGATGCTGCGCCCTGCCGTCCTCGGTCTCCTGGTGGGCGTTCCGGTCGCCGTCTCCGCCGCGGAGGCGGATTGCACCCAGGCGCCCAACCAGACCGAGGCCAATATCTGTGCGGCCAACAATTTCGCCCCGGCCGATGCCGAGCTGAACCGGCGGTACACGGCTCTGCGCGACAAGCTCGACAGCAACGGCCGGCACAATCTTGTGGCCGCCCAGCGGGCCTGGATCGCCTTCCGCGACCTCGAATGCAACCTGCGCACCGGCTACGACGCCACCACGCCGGAGGCCAACGGTACGATCGCGCCGCTGCTCGTCGGAACCTGCAAGACGCAGCTGACCCGCCAGCGCATCCAGGACCTGATCGCACAGATCACATGCCCGGGGGGCGACCTCGCCTGCACGCCGTGAGCCGCAGGGCGTCAGATTACCTCGTCGGCGAACAGGAACGCCACGCCGGTGATGCCCATGAGGCCGAGCAGGAAGAACGTGTCCGCCACCGGCTCGACGAACCGGCTGACGCGCAGGCTTCGGCCCCGGCCAGCCCCGCACCGCGCTGGCGCGCCGGCCCGGCGGGCGCGGTGACTTTGTTCGAGACGCGGAGGCCGGGCCAAACCGGCTCGGATGCACGAGCCGGCGTAACGGCAACTGATCTGATTTTAATCCCGACTTTATTCAACCGCCGAGGCATTTACGGGAGAGTTATAATCATAGATAATAACAATCCTCTACATATATGCAGATTCAGTTTTAACGCACTGAACGATATTGACACGGGCAAGCACAATGGAATGCGGCGGAGCAAAACTTGCAATCATAATAAACTGCTATAATTACGAGGATTACGTTCGGCATTCGATCGAGAGCGTTCTCTCCCAGGATACGTCGCAGTGCGACGTCATCGTCGTCGACGACGGATCGACGGACCGCTCGTGGGAGGTGATCCAGAAATTCAACGTCCGTGCCTTCCGGAAACAGAACGGCGGACAAGTCAGCGCCTGCCGATACGGCGCCTCCAAGACATCCGCGCCATTTATATTGTTCCTCGATGCAGATGATGAACTCGTACCGGGTTCGATACAGACGATCATTCGTCATCTCGACGCGAACGTCGCGAAGATCCAGTTCCCGCTTCTTCGGATCGACGCCACCGGGACCGAACTGGGATCGACGTTCCCGAAGCTCGCGGATGCCCGCGACCGCGCCTCCTTCGCCGAATCCGTCGAGAAGGCCGGCACCTACATCTCGCCGCCGACCTCGGGCAATGTCTTCCACAGGGATCTGTGCGCGCTGCTTGAGACGGCGCATTACGATTCGGCGGTCGATGGCGTCATGCTGCTGGCCGCGCCGTTCTACGGCGACATCATCAGCCTGGCCGAGCCGCTGGGCCGCTATCGTGTGCACGGCAAGAACAAGTCCGGAACCGACCGGCTGCCGACCCCCTCCCTCCTCCGACGGCACCAGAAACGGTTCGCCGACCGGGTTTCCCACCTGAAGGAGGCGCTGAGCGACCAGGGCGTCTCCGGCGCGATCGGCAATCCGACCGATATGTACGTCTACCTGCGCTACAGCAACTATTGCGATATTCTGGACCTCAAACGCATCCGCTGGACCAGCATCCTTCGCACCGTGAATGCCTTTCCGGGCTGGTACGGGCCGGCACGGCGCGTATCGGTCGTCCTGTTCCTGCTGGCGAGCATCGTCCTCCCGGTCCGCACGGTCCGCTCGATCCTGGAAGTGCGCCTGACCCGGAACTGGCGCCCGATGCTGACGAAGATCCGGACTCTGGGCATGGCCCGATCCAGCTGACAGCGGATTGCCCCCCTGTCCGCCCCGACGGGGCCGGCCTCCGGACGCTTGTCAGCCCGCGGCAGCGCCGGGAAAGCGGATGGTCCACGGGCCGTTAGCGACGCATCGCGAGCCGGGAATCTCGCCGCATCGCAAGGATAGCGCACATCGCATCCGAGCATCGAGCGGGCATGCGACAGTCTTTCCCGGGCGGCTTTGCCGCCGGGATCGAACCATGCTTGGATGCGGGCCGCGACATGCGGCGTCTCCGGATGGAGATCGACCTTGCGATACCTGCGCGCGGCCTGGAATATGCATGCCGATCATTCGGAGGTACGATGATCGGCATGCTGGACGCGCGAAGGATCTTTTCTCGGACGGTCGGGGCCGGGATCGCGCCGAGGGACGAATGGCGCGGCGTCGGACGATCCTGTGGCGGGCCCCGGTTCCCGGCGGCACGCTAGGATGGGCTCCTCCGCATTCGAGGCGCGCGACGTGGTCGTCGTCGGCGCGGGAATCATCGGCCTGTCCGCCGCGCTCGCGCTGCGCACCCGCGGCCTGTCCGTCACGGTGCTGGACCGCGAGGGCCCGGTGGCCGGGGCCAGCGCCGGCAATGCCGGGGCCTTCGCCTTCACCGACATCCTGCCGCTGGCCTCGCCCGGGATCCTCAGGAAGGCGCCGCGCTGGCTGCTCGACCCGCTCGGGCCGCTCTCGGTGCCGCCGGCCTACGCCCCGCGGATCCTGCCCTGGATGCTGCGCTTCTGGCGGGCCTGCGCGCCCGAGCGGGTCCGCCGGGCGACGGCGGCCCAGGCCGCGCTCATGAACCTGTCACGGGACGCGTTGGAGCCGTTCCTCGCGGCCACGGGCACCCGGGCGATGCTGCGCAAGGACGGCAATCTCCAGGTCTACGAGGGGCAGGCCGAGTTCGAGGCCGCCCTGCCCGGCTGGCGGGTGCGGGCCGATCACGGCATCGCCGTCACGCATCTCGACGCCGCCGGCATGGCGGCACTCCAGCCCGGCCTGTCGCCGCGGTTCACGCACGGGACGTTCACCCCCGGCTGGTTCTCGATCGCCGATCCGAAGGCATACGGGCTCGCCCTGGCCGATCGTTTCCGGGCCGAAGGCGGCACGATCGAGCGCGCCGCCGTAACGGCGCTCCGGCCCACGGAGGACGGCGTCGCCCTCGTGACGCAAGGCGGGACCCGGCAGGCCGCGCAGGTCGTCGTCGCGGCCGGGGCCTTCTCGCATCGGATCATCCGCAGCCTCGGCGAGCGGATCCCGCTGGAGACCGAGCGCGGCTACAACACGACCCTGCTCGAGGGCGCCTTCGACCTGCGCACCCAGATCACCTTCGGCGGCCACGGCTTCGTGGTGACCCGCCTGTCGTCCGGCATCCGGGTCGGCGGCGCGGTGGAACTCGGCGGCCTCGACCGGCCGCCGGATTTCCGGCGCTCGGAGGCGATGCTGCGCAAGGCGCAGGGCTTCCTGCCGGGCCTGGACATCGAGGGTGGGCGCCCCTGGATGGGCTTCCGCCCGTCGCTACCCGATTCCCTGCCGGCGATCGGCCATGCCGCGGCCACCCGCCGGGTCGTCTACGCCTTCGGGCACGGCCATCTCGGGCTGACCCAGTCGGCGGGCACGGCCCGCCTCGTCGCCGACCTCGTCACCGGCGCGGCGCCGGCGATCGATCTCGCACCGTTCTCGCCCCAGCGCTTCCGATAGGGCTTCCACGATGGCGAACCACACCTTTTCCTGCTTCGACGGCCATACCTGCGGAAACCCGGTCCGCCTGGTCTCGGGCGGCGGCCCGATCCTCGAAGGCTAGACCATGCTGGAGAAGCGCGCCCATTTCCTGCGCGCCTTCGACTGGATCCGCACCGGGCTGATGTTCGAGCCGCGCGGCCACGACATGATGTCGGGCGCGATCCTGTATCCGCCGACCCGGCCCGATTGCGACGTGGCGGTGCTGTTCATCGAGACCAGCGGCTGCCTGCCGATGTGCGGCCACGGGACGATCGGCACGGTCACCATGGCGATCGAGAACGGCCTGGTCACCCCGCGCGAACCGGGCAAGCTCGCCATCGACGCGCCGGCCGGCAAGGTGGATGTCACCTACCGGCAGGAGGGCCGCTTCGTGGAGGAGGTGCGGCTGCGCAACGTGCCGGGTTTCCTCCATGCCGAGGGGCTGACCGCGCAGGTCGAGGGCTTCGGCGAGATCGTGGTGGATGTCGCCTATGGCGGCAACTTCTACGCGATCGTCGAGCCGCAGAAGAACTTCCGGGACATGGCCGACCATTCCGCCGGCGCGCTCATCGCCTTGTCGCAGCGCCTGCGGGCGGCGCTCAACGCCCAATACGACTTCGTCCACCCGGAGCATCCGGAGATCCGGGGCCTGTCCCACATCCTCTGGACCGGCGCGCCGCGTCACCCCGAGGCCCAGGCCCGCAACGCCGTGTTCTACGGCGACAAGGCGATCGACCGCTCGCCCTGCGGCACCGGCACCTCGGCCCGGATGGCGCAGCTCGCCGCCAAGGGCAAACTCTCCGTCGGCGACGATTTCGTGCACGAATCGATCATCGGCTCGCTGTTCCACGGCCGGGTCGAGGCCGCGACCACGGTGGCCGGCAAGCCCGCGATCGTGCCCTCGGTGGCCGGCTGGGCGCGCCAGACCGGGATCAACACGATCTTCATCGACGACCGCGACCCGTTCGCCCACGGCTTCGTGGTGGCGTAGCCTGTGACGTGAAGGCGTGCCCCGCCCTCACTGGGTCAGGGTGCGCAACTCCCCGCGGGCGAGCCCGAACAGGGTCCGGCCGAGCAGCCACAGGATCACCAGCGTCGCCAAGGCGAGGAGCGCCAGGGCGGTGCCGTCGGCGAGCGCGCCCGGCATCGCCGTCGCGATGCGCAGGGACGCGACCGCCGCGGCGGCGAGGGGGAAGCTCACCGCCCACCAGGCGACCCGGAACGGGCAGGCCTGGACGAGGCGTGCGAGCTTGGGCAGCAGCACCGCCAGCAGGAACAGCGTGAGCGCGTAGAGCGCCTCCGCGAACAGGTCGATGGTCCCGGTTGTCGCCACGTAGGTCGAGAACCCGACCGCGAACGGCGCGATCAGGATCAGCAAAGCCGGCTGCAGCGCCACCGGGAGCGGCGCCTCGAACAGCAGCCGCGACAGGATCAGCGTGAATAGCGGCACCGCGAAGAACAGGCCGACGGCGAGCCCGAACATCATGACCGCGTGCATCGGCGGCAGGCCCAGCCCCGGCAAGGCGAGCGGCACGTCGAGCAGGCCGACCACCGGGACGATCCAGGCCGGCGTCGCATGCGCCGCCTGCTGGCGCTCGCTCAGCCAGCGGGTCACGATCAGCCAGGCGAACACGGTCATGCCGACGGCGCCCAGGACCCAGACGACCTGCGCGACGAGGAGGTTGGCCCGCGCCAGCGGGATGGGCAGCAGCAGCAGGCTGATCAGGGGCGTCCCGAACAGGTTGCCGGCGATCGGATGGACAAACTCGGCACGCACCGCCTGCGGGGCGATGGCGGCCTTCGCGGCGTAGCCCGCCGCGATCGCCACGAAGGCAGCGAGCGCCGCCCAGCCCAGGACGTCGGCGATCCAGGCCGGCGCGGCGTAGCGGGCCTGGGCCAGGCTCCAGGCGACGCTGAGGCCGGTCAGGCCCATCACCGCGGCGAACAGGCCGACCGGCAGCACTTCGAGCTGCCGCCAACCCGCCGGGATGGTCGGCGGCGCCTCGGCGGCCTTGTGTGCGGTCAGGGCGGCCTCGGACGGATCCGCGATCCGCTCGGTCCGGTCGACCACATCCAGCATCGGCTGACTCCTTTTCCAGGCCGGCCACCCCGTCGGGTGCCGGCCGTCACGGAGGCGCGCAAGATGGCGCGTGCCCCCCTCCCCGCCCGAGCGCTCGGACGGTCCCGCAAACCGCCGCCGTCAGGCCGCGGAGAGCTTGGTGTTGGCGATCGGCAGCGCGCGGATGCGCTGGCCGGTCAGGGCCGCGATGGCGTTCAGCACGGCGGGCGGCACACCGGGCAGGCCCGGCTCGCCGACGCCGCCCATCGGGGCGCCGCTCTCGACGATGCGCACGTGCACCGCCGGCATGTGCTCCCGGCGCAGGATCGGATAGGTGTCGAAGTTCTGCGACTGGCGCACCCCGTCACGGTAGACGATCTGCTCGAACAGCACCGAGGAGAGGCCCAGGGCGGCGGCCGACTCGACCTGCGCCCGCACGATCGCCGGGTTGACCACGCTGCCGGGATCGAACGCGATCCACAGGGTGTGGACCCGGGCCTCGCCGCCCGCGACCGAGACTTCGGCGATCGTGGCCGTCTCCGACCCGAACGGCGAGGCCATGGCCAGACCCCGAGCCCGCGTTCCGCCCTCGGCCGGATAGGGCCCGCGCCGCCAGCCGCCGGACATCTCCGCCACCGCCGCCAGCAGCGCCAGGTGGCGCGGGCTGTCCTTCAGGAGTGCCCGGCGCAGGGCGAACGGGTCCTGGCCGCCCCCTTGGGCGATCTCGTCGAGGAAGCTCTCGTAGAACGCGTCGTTCATCGAGTGGCCGACGGAGCGCCAGAACGCGATCGTCACCGGATGGGCGAGCTTGGTGAAGGTCATCCGCCGGTTCGGGATGGCGTAGGGCTTCTCGACGATCCCCTCCACGGCGGACGAATCGATCGGGTTCTTGAACAGCGCGCCGAAATAGCGCCCGATCGGCCCCTCGCCGACGGTGCGGACCTCGATGGCGCTGGGGCGCCCCCGGGCGTCGAGGGCGGCACGGAAGCGGCTGTAGCTGAGCGGACGCAGGGCGTCGGACCGGAACTCCTCCTCGCGCGACCAGATCACCTTCACAGGGCGGCGGGTCGCCTGCGCGAGGCGGATCGCCTGTGGGAACGGGTTGCCGGGTCCGTAGGCGAAGTGGCGGCCGAAGAAGCCGCCGAGCATCGGCGAGTGGATCCGCACCTGCGCCGGCTGCAGCCCCGCCACCTGGGCGGACAGGGCCTGGAACAGCTCGGGCATCTGGTTCGGCAGCCAGAGGTCCAGCGTGCCGTCCTCGGCAAAGTGCGCCAGCGCCGAGGGCGGCTCGAGCTGGGCGTGGGCCAGATAGGGCGCCTCGTATTCGGCCTCAATGACCTTGGCGGCCTTGGCGAAGGCGTCTTCGGTGTCCCCCACCGCCTCGGCCGCGAGGCCCGGATCGGTGGCGGCCTTGAGAGCCGCCACCATCCCGTCGGACGAGAAATCGGCCGCCACCGTGTCGAGGCCGCTGGGCTTGGGCGCCGACCAGCGCACGCCGAGCGCCTCGACCGCCTTGCGGGCCCGCCACCAGCTGTCGGCCGCGACCGCGACGGCGCCCGGCAGGCGGTGCACCGAATGGACGCCCGGCATCGCCTGGATCTCGGCCGCGTTGGCGAGCGCCTCCGGCTCGGTGCCGAGATGCGGCGCGTGCTGCACGGCCGCGTACAGCATGCCGTCGAGCTTCTGGTCGATCGCGTAGACCGCCCGTCCCGTCGCCTTGTCGTGCACGTCGAGCCGCGGGACCGGCTGGCGGATATACCGGAAGGTCGCCGGGTCGCGCAGCGGCACGGCTTCGTTCGGTTTCAGCAGCAGGGCGTCGGCCGCCAAGTCGCCGTAGGGCAGCGACCGGTCGGTCGCCGCGTGGATCACGACCCCGTCGCGGGTGGTGAGCTCGGCTTCCTGCACCTTGAGCCGGGCCGCGGCGGCGCGGATCAGCATGTCGCGGGCGGTCGCGCCGAGCCGGCGCATGACCGCGTAGCTCGACCGGGTCGAGAAGCTGCCGCCGGTCATGCGCAGGCCGTTCACCACGGCGTAGTCGGGGCCCGGCGGCGCGCATTCCACGTCGAAGCGCGCGGGCGGCACGTCGAGCTCCTCGCCGACGATCTGCGCCATGCCGGTGGCGATGCCCTGGCCGCCTTCGACGAACGGGCTGAGCAGCTTGACGGTGCCGTCCGGGTGGATCTCCAGGAAGGCGGCGACCCGGGTGCCGGGCTTGGGCGCGATCGCGCCCGCCCCCTCCGCGGGCCCCTGCGCCTGGGCGCGGGCACTGCGGCCCGGGAGGGCCACGCTGAGCACCAGGGCGCTGCCGGCGGCCGCGAGGAAGCCGCGCCGCGACGCCCCGGGGGGTTCGACCACGGTCACGGCGTCCGCGCGGGCCGGTGCGAGAAGCGGGTCCATGCCGGTCTCCTCAGGCTGCAGCCTGCCGCACGGCGGCGGCGATGGCGTTGTAGGTCCCGCAGCGGCACAGGTTGGTCATCGCGTCGGCGATGTCGGCATCGGTGGGGCGCGGCGTCTGCTGCAGCAGGGCGGTCGCCGCCATGACCTGGCCCGACTGGCAATAGCCGCATTGGGGCACCTGCAGCGCCACCCAGGCCGCGACGACCTTCCGGCCGATCGCGCCCTGCTCGACCGCCTCGATCGTCGCGACCGGCTGCGTACCGACGCTCTCGATCGGGACCTGGCAGGAACGCGTCGCCTGGCCGTCGAGCAGCACCGTGCAGGCGCCGCATTGGCCGATGCCGCACCCGTACTTGGTGCCGGTCAGGCCGAGCGTATCGCGCAGCACAAACAGTAATGGCGTATCGGGCTCGGCATCGATTGCATGCTGGCGACCGTTGATCGTCAGGTTCACCATGATTGTGTCCGTCCGAATATCGGCAATTCCCCGCGCCATGCTTACGCACGACCATGACAGCCGCCTACGCCATAAAGGCCACGTTTTCGGACACGGGGCATGGGCGCCGGGCACGGACGCCGGGCCTGGGCGCGGCAGCGTCGCGCCGCCTCACATGACGGCGAGGGGCCCCGCGGCTTGGCGGATCCGCCGGGGGACCGCGCCGTAGACCCGGAGGAACGACCGGCGCATCCGCTCGCGGTTGGCGAAGCCGACCTCCTGGGCGATCGCCTCCAGGGGCAGCCGGCTCTCCTCCAGCATCAGCTTGGCCGCCTCGACCCGGATCGTCTCGACGGCCTTGGCCGGCGAGGTCCCGGTCTCGGCCCGGAACAGCCGCGTCAGTTGCCGCGGGCTCAGGCAGGCCACCGCCGCCAGGTCCTCGGCGGTCAGGGGCTTGCGCAGGTTGTGGCGCGCATAGGCCAGAACGCTCTGGATCCGATCGGCGGGCGGGTCGACCTCCAGGAGGGCGGAGCGCTGCGCCTGGCCGCCGGACCGGCGCCGCTCCATGACCAACCCGCGGGCCACCGCGGTGGCGAGATCCCGGCCGTGGTCGCGCTCGACCATGCCGACCGCGAGATCGATGGCCGCCGACATGCCTGCGGAGGTCCAGATGTTGTCGTCGGCGATGTAGATCTTGTCAACGTCGAGCTTGCAGCTGGGATAGCGCGCGCGGAACTGGGACGCGAAGTACCAGTGGGTCGTGGCGCGCCGCCCGTCGAGCAGGCCGGCATCGGCCAGGATGAAGGCCCCCAGGCACAGGCCGGCGAGCCGGCGCGTCGATTGCGCGGCGGCACGGACATAGGCGGCGAGTCCTGGCGCCGTCGTCGGGATGCCGACGCCGGCCGCGACCAGGATCGTGTCGAAGGCCTCCGGCTCGGCCAGCGGCTCGGTGGCGACGGCGGCACCCAGGCCGGCCCGGAGCCAGCCGCCCTGTTCCGACTGGAGGCGGACGTCATAGAGCCGCTCGCCGGCGTACCAATTCGCCATCTCGAACGGCGAGGTCACGGCCAGGCCCATGAAATCGAAATCGGGGCAGAGGACGAGGCCGATGCGACGGGCCGTTGCCATGGATAGCCGCTCCGCTCCGCTCCGGCCCGATATCGATGGTTGTCTTAGCATTCCTTCGGATCGACGCGAACCGCCACAGCACATCCTGCGATGCGCGGTGCGGTTTCCCGACCGGATACGGATCATCCGCCGCGCAGACAGGGTGCATGACGGGGTGCGGGGCGACACTTGCTTAGGGAGCGTGCGGATCGAGTGCCCCGGCGGCGCGGAGGACGGGCCGAGGTTCGGTTCCAACCGCCTCAGAGCTTGATGCCTTCCAGATAGCCGCGGTTCCAAGTCGGACTGATCAGGATCTCGTTGACGCAAACGGTCGAGGGAAGTCGCGTGACGAACAGGATCGTCTCGGCGAGATCCTCCGATTGCAGCATGCGTCCTTTGTCCTCCGCGGTGACAGGCACGGGCCGCTTGTCGAGGATGGGGGTGGCGACCTCGCCCGGGCAGATGCAGCAGGAGCGGATGCCGTGTCCGCATTCCTCCTGGTTCAGGCTTTCGGAGAGGGCCATGAGACCGTGCTTGGCTGCGGAATAGGCTGGTCCCGTCAGCTTCGAGACGTAGCGTCCGGCCCACGAGGAGACCTGGATGATCAGACCGCCGTGCTGCGCCCGCATCGTCGGCAGCACGGCCCGGGAGGTATAGAACGGGCCGTTCAGATCCACGCCGATCACGGCATCGATGGCGGCCGGCGAGATCTCCCGCCAGCTCCGCTCGCGCACATTGAGACCTGCGGCGTTCACCAGGATGTCGCACCGCCGATAGGCCGTGTGGACCGCATCCCAGGCGCGCTGGACGGCGTCGGCCTGACTCGTGTCGGCTGGAACCACCAGGGCCTCACCGCCCGCCGCGCGAACGCGGTCCGCAGTCCGTTCCAGAGCGTCGTGCCCGCGTCCGGTGAGCGCCAGCCGAACCCCGGCCCGCGCGAGGGCCACCGATGCGGCCTGGCCGATGCCGGATCCGGCCCCGGTCACCCAGGCGACCTGCCCCTCGATATCGCGCAGCATGTGGCGGCTCCCTCTCGACTCTCCTGCATGCGGGGCAGGCTGCGACCCCCACTATCCCTTGCCGATCAACGGACAGCCGCCGTCGGTGAGGGGGCGGAACGCCTGCTCGGCGGGTATGGTGTCGAGGAGCTTGTACAGATCCCACTCGCCCTTCGATTCTGCGGGTGCCTTGACCTCGAACAGATACATCGGGTGCAGCTTCCGGCCATCGGCCCGCACCGAGCCCCGGCCGAACAGCGGGTCGTCCGTCGGGTTGGCCTTCATCCAGGCCATCGTCGTCTGCGCGTCCTTCGATCGCGTCGCGGCGACCGCCTTGAGGTAGTGGAGCAACCCGGCATAGACGCCAGCTTGGTTCATCGTCGGCATGCTGCCGCTGTGGCGTCGCGCGAAGCGTTCCGAGAAGGCGCGCGTGCCCGGGTTGAGATCCCAGTAGAACGCCTCGGTGAGCACCAGGCCGCGGGCCGTCTGCAGGCCGAGCGAATGGACGTCGACGGCGTAGACGAGCAGGGCGGCGAGCGTCTGCCCGCTTTCGGTGAGGCCGAACTCATGCGCCTGCTTGACGGCGTTGATGGTGTCGCCGCCCGCATTGGCGAGCCCGATGACCTTCGCCTGCGAAGCCTGCGCCTGGAGCAGGAACGAGGAGAAATCCGTGGCGGGAAAGGGCACTTTGGCGGCACCGAGGACGCGGCCCCCGCCCGTCTCGACCACCGCACTGGCCTCGTTCTGCAGCGAGATTCCGAACGCATAGTCGGCGGTCAGGAAATACCAGGTCGTGCCCCCGCGCTTGAGCAGTGCACCGGCCGTCCCATGCGCCAGGGCATAGGTGTCGTAGGTCCACTGGATCGTGTTGGGCGAGCAGGCCTTGCCGGTCAGGTCTGTGGTGCCGGCGCCGGAATCGATGAAGATCTTGTTCTTGTCGCGCGTAACCTGGCTCACCGCGAGCGCCACCGAGGAAGTCGGCACGTCGAGAATCGCGTCGACGCCCTCGCGGTCGTACCATTGGCGGGCGATCGCGGCGCCGACATCGGGTTTGTTCTGGTGGTCGGCGGACACCACCTCAACCCGCACATCCGGGTGGATCTTGGCGAAGTCCTCGATCGCAAGCTGGGCGGCGACGACCGAACCCGGCCCGCCGGTATCGGAATAGACTCCGGACATGTCGTTGAGGACGCCGACCTTCACGTTGATCGACTGGGCCGCAGCCGCCCCGATCGTGGCAGCGTAAACGATCGCAGCGGAGACGACGCAGTTGCGGACCAGCGCCATGACACGATTCCCCCGCGGTGAATCTTTGTTATGGATGTCACGAGGGCACGGCATACAACCCAGCGTCAAGACTGATCGCGCGGATCGAGACCTGTAAACGGCACATCTGCCCGGCGACTTTCACGCAAAGCAACGCGCCATGGGCCGCCCGCCGCCCCAGGCGGGATGCCGAGCAGGGCGGCTGACCTGTCCTGCCGGCTCGAACCCACGGGCCAACTCCATCGGGTCACCGTCGGTGCGGATCGGATCGACCCTCAGCTGCTCGTGACAGCTTTCAGTTCGGTTCGACGGCTTCGCAGAACCAGCAGGCCGGCGACAGCGATCAGGACGAGGACGCCCTGTATGCTCAGGGCCTCCCAGCTGCCGTTGAAGCCGAGATCGCCGACGGCAGCCGGCACGCCGTCATCGTGCACCGAGACCAGCGCCTGCTCCTGGAACTCCTGGATCGCGGCCCCGACGAGCCTCAGCCCCATCACGAACAGGAAGGCCGAGGTCAGGACGAAGATGGGCCGCAGCGGCAAGCGCAGCGCCAGCCATTGCATCGCCCCATACAGGGCCACGAGGGCCAGCGCGGCCGCGCCGAGGCCGCTGAGCAGCGCCCCGTCCCAGCCGCCGGCGGTCCTGGCCAGGGCATGCAGGAACAGCACCGTCTCCGCCCCCTCCCGAAACACCGCCAGGAAGGCGATGCCGGCTAGAGACAGGATGGTGCCCGTCCCAAGCGCCCGGCCGGCCAACCGGTTGAGTTCCGCCTGCCAGGATTTGGGATCCTGCCGCAGGAACAGCCAGCCGCTCATGTAGAACATAAGTCCGGCGGCCAGCAGCATGACCCCGGCTTCGATCAGGTCGTTGTGATTGCCGTCGAAATAAGCTTCGAACACCCACGCCATGGCGAGACTGGCGAGAACGGCAGTGCCTGCGCCGAGATAGATGGGCATGATCCGGTGGGCCGCGTCGGCGCGCCGTAAAAGGGCAGCGAGCGCAGCAACCACCAACAAGGCCTCAAGACCTTCCCGGAACAGGATCGTGAAAGCCTGAATGAACGTCGACCCATCGGTCATGAAAAATCCCCTGCGACTCGTCGATCTGCAGTGAACAACTGTTCGGGATCGATCTCAATGCCCGGGACTGCTCATTGGAATTTGAAACAATCCAATGTGATCCGGACCATGATGTCCGTGGGCGGCCATGCCCTGGCCGATCGGTGCGGGCGCCCCGCAGTCCTGCGCGCCGACCTGGTTTCCTCGCCGGATATGCCCCCGCCGCTTGACGGCAGCGCCGGTCCGGTTGCCGAAGCGGAGCCCGGTCGGCATGCTGCCGCCCGAAGCGGGCGACGGCGAGCGGTGGGCATGGGACTCTTGGACGGATTGCTGGGCCACGGCACCGAGGTCGATGCCGCATCGCTCGAGCGGCGGCTTGCCGGCATCCTGATCGATGGCGAGACGGCGCGCCTGGCGTTCAAGATCATCCGCGACGTGTTCGTCTTCACGGAACGCCGGATCATCCTGATCGACGTGCAGGGCGTCACCGGCAGCAAGGTCGCGTTCACCTCGATTCCCTACCGGGCGATCGTCCGCTTCTCGGTGGAGACGGCCGGCACCTTCGACCTCGATGCCGAGCTCAAGATCTGGGTTTCGGGCACGCCGCAACCGATCGAGCGCACCCTGAAGAAGGGCGCCGACGTGCGCGGCATCCAGCGCGCCCTGGCGGAGGGCGTGCTGCGCTAGAGCCTGGCCCCGAACGATGGACGCCAGCTCATCGGGGCGCCGCGCCGCTCCGCGATCCGACGGGGGCCATCGCCGCGAACACACCGTCCCGGCGCACCAGGGCGTGGAACAGCGCCGCCGCGACATGGGTCAGGACCAGCGCGAAGAACGCGAAGGCGAGGTAGGAATGCGCGTTCCAGAGCAGCGTATGGAGGGCGGCGTTCTGCGGTAGGATCGCGGGCAGACGGATGTCGCCGTAGAGCACGACCGGGTAGGCGCCGGCCGACAGCATCGCCCAGCCGAGCAGCGGCATCGCGACCATGAGCCCGTAGAGCCCGTAATGGGACAGGTGTGCGGCGAGCTTCATCGGGGCGGGGAGGTCCGCCGGCAGGGGCGGCGTCCCGCTTCGCGCCCGCACCGCCAGGCGGACGAGGGCGAGGACGAAGATCGCCACGCCCAGCGTCTTATGGGTCGCCAGCAGCGGCACGTATTTCGGCATGATCGTCGAGACCATGCCGACCCCGATGAAGAACATCGCGATGATGCACGCCGCCATCGACCAGTGCAGGAACCTTTGGACGCCGGTGAAGCGCTTCCCGTCGGCTGTCATCGTGGCGCCTCCGCTGCGGACCTGGGATAGTCCTTCGCCTCCGCGGTGCGCAGATCGTAGGATCGCGCGTAGGCCGCCGAGCGCGCCGCCGGGAACGGGTCGTCGGAGACCCGGATGCCGTCCGGCAGGATCGTCGGGTCGAAGTTGACGTCGCGGCACGGGCCGTCCGCCTCGGGCTCGATGCGCTCGACCACCAGGATGCCGGCCTCGACGCTGCGCCGTCCCTCCGGCCAGGCGCGGCTCGGATCCGCGGTCGGGTCGCCGGGCTCGGCGACGGTGAGGATCAGGCTCCAGCGCTGCGGCGCGGCCGCGACCCGCTCGGTGATCTCCCGCTCCAGATAGGCCTCGCCCCGTTTGGCGAGGTCCCCGGGCGTGATCCGCTCGGCCTGCGCCTGCGGACGGAACGACCAGCGCACCGCCTGCTCGGCGCCGGACGCGTTGGTGAACAGGAAGGCGTTGAGGCTGTTGTAGGGCTCCTGCGCGTAGCTCGCGGTCCAGTCGGGGCTCTTGGCCCAGGCGCCGAACGGGGCGAATTCCGGATGCGCGGCGACGAAGGCCGCCATCGCGTTCGGCGCCTTGCTCGCGGGCACCCGCAGCAGGGCGTAGAAGGCCTCCGGGCTGGAGACCGGGAAAACCGGCGCGTTGATCATGGCGGTGCGCCACACCGCGCCGTCCTCCGCGGTGATCTGCAGGCTGAGGCCCCGCACCCGGACGGTGGCGTCCGGCGCGCCGGGATCGGGGGTGCTGAGGTTGAACCGCCCCAGGGCGGGATGGCGCCCGGTCGCGAAGGCCCGGGCCCGCGAGAGCGCGGCACCGTTGCCGTTGGCCTCGAACACGCCCGTGAAGCAGATCCCCTTGGCGTGGTTGCGCCGGTACCCGGGAACCGGCCCGTTCGGCGGCGCGAGGGCGTCGACGAGCTTCGTCGGCGTCAGGCGGTCCGGCGAGAGCCAGCCCGCGGTGTAGGCGAGCGCGCCAGTCGCGCCGGCGCAAATCGCGGCGATGAGGGCGAGCGAGGCCAGGGTCGAGCGCGGCCCCGACGGAGGAAGCGGCATGCGCGGGTCTCCCTTGGACATCGCCCGGCACCGGCCGCGGACAGCGGAGACGCGGCGACGAGCGATCCCGGTTTCGGCCGTCGGCGAGACCGAATCTCCCCGCGTTCGAGGCCTCGTAGGCTGCCAGAAATTTTGAATTCAGGAAAGCAAAGCCTCGGCGCGCCGCCGAATACGGATCGTGTTCGCCAAAAAGACGGGTTTTCGCCCGCGCCGCTCACCCGGCCCGCTGCGCGAGGTGCCGCGCACGCACGGTGCCGTCGATGCTCCGAAGCGCCTGGAGGACTGTGTCCGCCTCCGGCAGCTGCACCGACGCGTCCACCACGACGTAGCCGAAATCCCCGTCGGTCTGCAGGTACTGCGCATCGATGTTGAGCGTGCGGCTGGAGAAGATCGCGTTGATCTGACCCAGGACGCCCGGCACGTTCCGGTGCACGTGGAGGAAGCGTGCCCCGGACAGGCGCGGCGGCAGCTGCACCTGCGGAAAGTTGACGGCGCCGAGGGTGGAGCCGGTCTGCGCATAATCGACCAGCTTGCGGGCGACCTCCGCGCCGATGCGGTCCTGCGCCTCCTCGGTGGACCCGCCGATATGCGGGGTGAGGATGACGTTGGGGAGCCCCTGAAGCGGCGACACGAAGCGCTCCGCGTTGGATGTCGGCTCGACCGGGAAGACGTCGATCGCCGCGCCGCCCAGGCGCCCGTCCTGCAACGCCTGCGCCAGAGCCTCCAGATCCACCACCGTCCCGCGGCTGTTGTTGATCAGGTAGGCGCCGGGCTTCATCGCCCGGATGCGCTCCGCACTCATCAGCCCGTGGGTCGCGGGCGTCTCGGGGACGTGTAGGCTGACGACGTCGCTGGCCGCCAGCAGGCTGTCCAGGCTCTCCACGGGCTCGGTGTTCCCGTGCCGCAGCTTGTCGGTCAGATCGTGGAAGATGACCCGCATGCCCATCGCCTCGGCGAGATTGGACAGCTGCGAGCCGATATTGCCGTAGCCGACGATCCCGAGCGTCTTGCCGCGGACCTCGAAGGATCCCGCGGCCGACTTGTCCCAGCCGCCCGCATGCGCGGAAGCCGAACGCGGCAGGATGCGCCGGAGCAGCATCACGATCTCGCCGATCGTGAGCTCGGCGACGCTGCGCGTGTTGGAGAACGGCGCGTTGAAGACCGGCACCCCGCGCGCCCGGGCGGCCGCGAGATCGACCTGGTTGGTGCCGACGCTGAAGCAGCCGATGGCGGTCAGCTTGGGCAGCGCGTCGAGAAGCGTGGCGGTGATCGTGGTCCGCGAGCGGATCCCGAGCACGTTGGTGTCGGCGATGCGCGGCGCGTCGGGCAAGCCGATGGCGTGCGACAGCAGCTGGACATCGTCGAGGCCCGCCTCCGCGAAGACCTGACGGGCTGTGGACGCGATATTCTCGGTCAGGACGATACGATCCGTGGGCAAAGCCGGCACCTCTGTGGATGGGAGGGCACAGATTATCACGTTCCCGGCGCATGGCCCCGCCGGCAACCTTTTTCGATCGTCAAGAATAAACAGAGACGGCGTTATACTAGTTCGAACATCATGACGGCCATCGATTGATCCAATCGGGCAAGATCGTGCGGCCCAGTTCGTGCACGGGCCAGCGTCGTGGCGGCTCGGAACGTCAGAGGCCTCTGTCGAAACGAGGATTGGGCGAACCGTTTCCTTGAGGCGGCAAACGGCCCGGGTTAGCTTACGGCTTCGGTCAACCGGCTTGTGTGAGTTGGGTGATGGCGACCTTGAAAAAGCGGCCTTCCTGGATCGATGGCTACAGCCTGACGACGGCGGAAATCCTTTATCATCTCCCCGATTATCCGCATCTGCTCCAAACCTTCATCTGGCAGCAGCTGGATCTGTTTCCCCATCTCCCCGCACTGAAGAAGTTCCTGGCGTTCTGGCAGACCACGCTGGATGGCCCCGTGCATTCGGTGACGGTCATGCATCGTCAGCTCATCAAACCGGCTGACCTGCGCACGGTATCCGGGGAGTTCCTGCTCCACTGACGGGCGCCGCGACGGATCCTGACCCAGCAAACGGGACGGCCCCACCGTCCTCGTTGATCTCCAGACCGCCCCGGTCGGCCGCAGGATCCCCGCGGCCGTTCGGCATCGCCGGTCCGGCTGCGCGTGCGCGTCTCATCCGAGCCGGATCCCGAACCCAAACGGGCTCGATCGCGTCGCGCGCACCCCGGAAACGGTCTCCGAGACGATCGGCATCATCAGCCGTGACGCGGCCTCCGAATCGCGGTGAGCGCCGCGGCTCAGCCGACCCGCACGGGCCGTGCCGGAACGGCTCCGGCGCAGGCCTGCGCGTAGAGCGCCTCGCAGCGGTCGAGCCAGCGGTCGCGGCTGAACAGGCGCAGGACCCGGGCCTGCGGGACCGTGCGCGGCAGGGCGAGCGCCCCGCCGATCGCCCGGGCGAGGTCCGCCGCGTCCCCGGGCGCCACGAGGCATCCGGCCTCGCCGACGATCTCCCGGGCCGCGCCGCTGGCGAAGCCGGCGACCGGCAGGCCGCAGGCCATCGCCTCGATCGCCACCAGCCCGAACGGCTCGTCCCAGCACGGGGTGAACAGGAACACCGAGGCGCGGCCGATTTCAGCGGCCAGCGCCCGGCCGTCGAGATGGCCGCCGTAGCGGATCGGGCCGCCGAGTTCCGGGGCGATCCGCTCCGCCCAGTAATCCGGCTCCTCGATCGGGCCGTACAGGGTCAGCGAGATGCCGGCCAGCCTGGCCGCCGCGATCGCGTGGTGCGCGCCCTTGATCGCCGCCAGCCGCCCGGACCAGGCGGCGGAGCCGTCGCCGCGCTCTTGGAACGGCCAGGCCGCGGGGTCGACGCCGTTGTGGAGCACCGACACCTCCGGCGGCGCGCCCTCCGGCCACCAGGTCCGGAGCTGGGCCTGCGAGGTCACGGTGATCCGATGCCCGGGGGCGGGGCTGGCGTGCACGAAGCCGCGCAGGGCGTCGTAGGGCGGCACGTGCAGGGAGGTGACGGTGGGGACCCGCGCGGTCCGCCGCCGCTCCAGGGGCAGCCGGCTCAGGCTGTTGTTGTGCAGCACGTCGAACCCGCCCGCCGCGATCCGGTCGCAGGCAGCGGCGTAGCCGTCATCGACGTAGGCCCGCAGCCCCGGATCGCCGCGATGCTCGAGACCCGGGAAGACGCGCTCGTGATGCACCGGGACCACGGCGTCGATCGCGAAGCGCGGATCGCTGTCGCCGGAGGCGAACAGCACCACGTCGTGGCCGCGGGCCGTCAGACCCTCGGCGAGGTGCCAGCTATGGGCCTCCATGCCCCCCGTGAAGGGCGGCGCGACCGGGTGGCGGATATGGGCGAGGAGCGCGATCCTCACGCGGTCGCCGCCGCGCCGACCCGGGATTCCAGATACCGGATGACGGAGGCGGAGTTGGTGTAGGGCTGGTGGCTCTGCTGCCCGGTGAGCGCGAGGTCGTCGGCGTCGGGCCGGCGCAGGATCCGGATCGGCCGGTCGGGCGTGTCGTCGATCAGGCCCATGACCCGGAACGCGTAGAGCCAGTGGCCCATGGTCCGGTAGCCCCACTTGGCCTCGAACAATTCGGCGTTGCGCACGACGCTGTCGAGGTGGTGGATCGGCGGCATGTGGTGCGGGTGGTACTGGTGATAGGCCAGCGCGCCCTTGATCCAGGCGATCGGCGTGCCGCTCTGGTCGAGGATCTTGCCGAAATCGGTGTCTTCGCCGCCATAGCCCGTGTAGCGCTCGTCGAAGCCGCCCAGCGCCAGGAAGGTGTCCCGCCGGATCGCGAAGTTGAGCGACCAGAAGCAGCGGTAATCGTTGCACAATTCGATGCCGGAGGCCGGCGGGCCGCGGCGGTCGGAATGCCGCTCCGCGCTCGCTGCGAGGTCGGCGTAGCGCCAGGCGCCCGCGGTGGCGCGCTCGGGCAGGTGCAGGACCTCGCCCATCAGCAGGCCGTCGAGCTCGCCGAGCCCGCGCGCATAATCGGCCACGAGGTCGGGGGCCGGGATGCAATCGACATCCAGGAAGACGATGCCGTCGCCGCTCGCCGCGTCCACGCCGCGGTTGCGGGCGGCCGCGAGCGGCAGCTCACGCCCCGGAACCCGGATCTGGCGGACCGGGAACGCCGTCTCGGGCAGGTCGTAGGGCTCGTCCTGCATGACGGCGACGATGAACTCGGCGGGCGCCTGCGTCTGGCGCTCCAGGCCGCGCAGCACATTGCGCAGATGCGCCGGCCGGCCCTTGGCCAGGGTCACGACGGAAACGGTGGACATGCGACGGTCGGGCTCCGGCTGGTGGGGGACGGGGGCGATACGGGGTTTTGTTTTCGATCGGCCCTCGCCGCGTCCCGGCAAGGGTTAAGCAAGTTCATGAAACACTACGCGTTTCCCCTCCCCCTTGCGGGGAGGGGCAGGGGTGGGGGTGGTGCAGGAGGCACCGTGACGCCCCATCCTGAACCACCCCCACCTCCAGCTCCTCCCCGCAAGGGGGAGGAGAGCGCGTTGCGCAGGCCGTAGGGGCAAGGGGCCGGTCAGGGAGGCGCGACAGGCGCCTCGGCGCCCTGCCAGAGTTCGTCGGTGAGCCCTTCGAGCCAGCCGGCGGCGCGTGCGGCGGCGTCCAGGGCGTAGAGGCCGCGCAGCTCGGCGCCGTCGAGCGTCCGGGCACGGGCCAGGAGGTCGCGCCAGCCCTGGAGATCGCCTGGCCAGGCGGGTGCCTGGACGGCGGCGCCGAGCCGGACCAGGGCCTCGGCCTTGCGGGTCTGCTCGGCGAAATAGCGCCATTCCGGCATCACGATCAGGCGGCCGCCGACCCGGGCGACCTCGTGGACCGTGTTGTCACCCGCCGAGGCGATCACGATGTCGGCGGCCGCGAGGTAGTCGGTGACGGAGGGCACCCAGCCCAGTTCCCGCAGGTTGGCGAAGTCGGTCTCGTGCCCCTCCCGGTGGGTCGGCCCGAGGGTCAGCCACAGGGCGTCGGGCTCGGCGCGCGCCGCCACGGTGAGCGGCGCGTAGGGGGTGCCGCTGCCGCCACCGCCGGTCACCGCCACGACGATCTCGCGCTGCGGGTCGAGGCCGAGCTTCGCCCGCGCCTCCGTGCGGTCGGGGATGCGGTCGAGGCTGGTGCACAGGCCGCCGCTGTAGAAGGTCTTGGCGCGCAGCGAGGCCGGGTAATCCGCCTGCTCCAGCCGGGCATCGAACGGTGCCAGCATCCCGACGCAGGCCTCGTAGGCGCCGACATGGCCGATATCGGAACGGTCGCCGTGCATCCGGATCTGCACCGCCGGCACGCTGGCGATCCGGGCGAGCAGCGCGATCTCGGCCGAGACGTCGACCACGAACAGGCCGACCGCGCGGTCGTCGAGATGGTCGAGGATGGTCCGCATGGTCCGGCGCATCGGGGCGAGCCCCAGCGGCACGCAATGCATCACCTGCGGGGTCGGCTCGGCGTAGAGGCGCGGGGTCGGCACGGCGGCGCCGATCATGTCGGGCAGCGGCACGATCTCGATGTCGCGGGCGAAGCCGTCGAACAGGTGCGGGCCGGCGGTCAGCACCGAGACCGGCCGGTCGCGGGCGAATTCAGCGGCGACCGCCATGGTGCGGTTGGCGTGGCCCCGGCCCTGGTGGTGGACGAAGAACGCGATCGGCTTCTTCATGGTCTGCTTCACGAGAACAGGGCGCCGGGCCGCCGGGACGCGGCGATCTCCGGGGCGGTCGGCGGGCGGATCACGCGGATCGCCGGGGCGGCGTCGTCCCAGTCGATCAGCCCGGCGGCGCGGAACTGGCCGAGCCAATAGGTCATGCACCAGCGCCCGTGGCGGGTTCGGAAGCGCGCGGCGTTGGCCAGGATCGGCGCGAAATGCTGCAGCGGCGGGACATGGACCGGGTGGTGCTGGTGGTAGGCCCGGGCCCTCGCGACCCAATAGGTCGGCAGCCCCGTGGCCGCGAGGCGGGCGGCGAAGTCGGTCTCCTCGCCACCATAGCCGGTAAAATCCTCGTCCATGCCGCCGACCGAGCGCCAGGCTCGGGCGGACAACGCGAAGGCCAGGCCCCAGAGCTGGCCGGGATCGGGCTCGAGGCGCAGGCCCGTCTCGGGCACCGGGGGCCGGGCCGGGTGGGGGCGGCCGAGGCGGTCGAGGGCCGCGTCGTCGAGGTCGGGGCCGGCCTCCGGCGGCAGGTACAGGACCTCCCCGAGGAACAGGCCCTCCGCCCCGGAGGCGGCCGCCGCGTAGGCGCCGACCAGGCCGGCGGCCGGGATGCAATCCACGTCGAGGAAGACCAGAAGGTCGCCGGCGGCGGCCTCGGCGGCGCGGTTGCGCGCGGCGGCCAGCGGCATCGGCTCACCCGGGACATGGAGATGGCGCACCGGGCAGCCGGGATCGGGCAGGCCGGGAGCCGGCTCGGGCTGCATCCAGGCGATCACCAGCTCGCGCGGCGGCACGGTCTGGCGGGCGAGGCCGCGCATCAGGTTGCGCAGGCACCCGGCGCGGCCGCGCACCAGAGTGAGCACGCTTGCCGAAGGCGCCGGTGAGCGCACCCCAGCGGGCCGAATGTCAGGAGGCCGAATATCAGGAGGCATCGGCCAGCATCCGGCGGAAATGCGCCACGCCCTCGATGATGCCGCGGGCATGCGAGGCCCGGGCGACGTAGGAGTGCTGCAGCGCCGCGTTGCTGGCGAGGTCGTCGGAATAGTTCGCCACGATGATCGCCTGCACCCGGGCGCGCAGCATCTCGACATCGTTGCCGGAATCCCCGGCCACGAACACCGCCCGCTCCGGCAGGCCGTAAAGGGCGCGGACATGGTCCACCGCGGTGCCCTTCGAGGCCGCCGCCGGCAGGACGTCGAGGTAGCGGTCGTGGCTGTGGATCACCCGGGCGCCGAGGCCGGCCTCGGCGAGATGCGCGCTCACCCGGCGGGCGGCGGCGGCCCCGCCGAAATAGCTCAGCTTGTACGGGCGCTGCTCCAGGGGCCCCTGGGGCAGGAGGTCGTCGATGCCGGCGAGCGCCGCGCGCAAAGCCTCCCGGTCCCAGCCGGCGGCAATGGCCGCGCGCCAAGCGGCATCGGCCGTGTAGGTCACACCGTTGGCATCGAGGTGGTAGATCTCGGAGCCGACCGAGGTGATCATCACCTGCGGCCTCGGGCTCATCTGCTGCTCCAGTACCGCCATGGCGCTGTGGAACGAGCGGCCGGTGGCGACCCCGAAAGCCAGCCCCGCCTGCTGGCTGCGCCAGCGCCGGAAGATGCCGAGGGCCGCCTCGCAGCCGACCAGGGTGTTGTCGATATCGCAGACCAGGAGCTGCCAGGGCGTCCGCAGGGGCGGCTCCGGGGCGAGGAGCGCGCGCAGCAGCGCGTGGTAGCGCGCGGCGTGCCGGTCCCAGTCGTAGGCCGCCGCGGCGCGGGCCCCGCCCGCGACGTAGCGGGCGCGCAGTGCCGGATCGGCCAGGATGCGCAGGCAGGCCCGCGCGATCGCCTCCGGGTCGCGGGGATCGACGAGCAGCCCGTTGCCGCAGGTCTCGACGATGTCGTTGGGGCCGCCGCTGTCGGTGGCGACCAGCGGCAGGCCGGCCGCCGACGCCTCCAGCAGGGTCAGGCCGAAGGGCTCGTTGAGCGCCGGATTGACGAAGATGCCGCCGCGCGCGCGGGCATAGGCGTAGATCGCCGGCACGTCGTCGGGCCGGTGCGTCTTCGGGTAGGCCACACGCCCGTAGAGGTCGTAGCGGTCGATCAGCACCAGCAGGTCGCGCATCGTCGCGGCCATGTCGCCATCGAGGGCGTCGATGTCGCTGCGGGTGCCGGCCACGATCACCAGATTGGCCCGGGCCTGGAGCTCCGGGCTCTCGCCGTAGGCCTGGACCAGGGCCGCGAGGTTCTTGCGCGCCACCGGCCGGGCCAGGGCCAGCAGCGGCGGCTTGGCGGGATCGTCGAGGAAACGGTCGATCAGGGCGTCGACCCGGGGATGCGGCTCGGCGGCGGCGAAGCGCGCGAGGTCGCTGCCCGGCGGCACGACGCGGACGCGGCCGGGATTGTAGGCGTCGTAGCCGGCATACTGGACCTCGGCCTCGTCCCGGGAGGAGGCGATGACCAGGGTGGCCTGGGCGAAGGCCGCCTCCTCGGTGGCGATCCGGCGGACGAGGTCGGGGGCCTGGGCGGCATCCCCGCCGAGCATCGCGGCCTTGACCCGCCCGAGCGAGTGGGCGGTGAATACGAACGGGATCCCGAGCCGCGCCTCCACGATCGCCGCGACCGCTGCGGCGTCGGCGTAATGGGCGTGGATCAGGTCGGGCGCGCGCTCCTGGGTGCCGATCCAGGCGACGAGGTTCTCGGCGAACCGCGCGACCTCCTCATGCATCGCCTCCTTCGACCGGTAGCCCGGCGCCGCGCTCGGGAGCCGCACCAGCCTGACCTTGTCGGAGATCCGCTCTTCGGGCACGGCGTAATCCGGGCCGGGCGGCCCGTGGAACAAGCGCGTCGCCACGACGATCTCGGCCACGCCGAAATCCTGCGCCGAGGCGGCGACGAGGTCCAGCAGGTAGCGGATGTGGCCGCCGGTATCCGCGGTGAGGCCGTAGACGACATCGCGCCCGCGCAGGCAGCCCTGCAGGGCGATGTGCAGAACGAACATCAGGCGTTTGCTGAAGCTGTCAGGCGCTCCCCGAAAACTAACTTATGTGAAGAGAGCGTCGTGATCCGTGTTGCCCAGGTCGCACCGAACATTTTTCCCGTTCCCCCAAACCATCACGGCGGCACCGAGCGGGTTGTGCACGATTTGAGCACGGCGCTGCGAAGCTTGGGCGTGGAAGTAACACTGTTCGCATCCTCGGACAGTGCGACAGACTTACCGCGCGTCGGCGATTACCCGAGTCTCGCGGCTCTCGAGCAGCGCCACGGTCGGGTCGCGCCGGGGGTTCCGGCGGCCCTCGACGCGCTGCAGCTGGAAGCGCTGCGGTTGCGGCTGCCCGCGTTCGACATCGTCCATGGCCACGGCGAGTTCGCGCATGCGGCGCTGCTCGGCGCGGCCCGGCGGCGCAGCCTGACCACGGTGCATTGGCGGGTGGACGAGCTCGACCGCGCCCTGTTCTTCGCCGGCTTCCCCGACCTGCCGGTGGCGGCGATCTCGGCCGCGCAGGAAGCCGGCATACCGGCGGCCAACCGGGCCGGGATCGTGCATCACGGCATCGCGCGGGACCGCTACGCCTTCCGAGCCGAGCCGGAGGCGCATCTCGCCTTCGTCGGGCGCATGACCGACCAGAAGCGCCCGGACACCGCGATCCGCGTCGCCCGGGCGGCCGGGATGCCGATCCGGCTGGGCGGCACCATCGATGCCGGCAACCCGGACTATTTCGACCGGCAGGTGCGCCCGCTGCTCGGGCCCGACGCGACCTATCTCGGGCCGGTCGACGACAGCCAGAAGGGTTCGCTACTGGGTAGTGCCCGGGCGCTGCTGTTCCCGATCGACTGGCCCGAACCGTTCGGGCTGGTGATGATCGAGGCGATGGCGTGCGGCACCCCGGTCATCGCCTGGAATCGCGGCTCGGTCCCGGAAATCGTCGAGGACGGCGTGACCGGTTTCGTCGTCGCGTCCGAAGCCGAGGCGGTGACGGCGTTGCGAAGAGTCGCGGAGCTGGACCGGGCGTCCATTCGAAGGCGCTTCGAAGAGCGCTTCACCGCCGAGCGCATGGCGCGCGAATATCTGGCCATCTACCACCGCCTCCTCGCCGCCTGATGCGCACCGCGCTCCTGGCCTGGGATTACCCGCCGTCACCCAGTGGGCTCTCCACCGCGGCCCGCGAGATCGCTGAGAGCCTGACCGAAGCGGGGGCGGACGTGACGGTGTTCACCCTCGACCGGACCGGCCGGGAGCGGGTCGGCGGCGTCAGCGTGGTAGGGCTCGCCCTGCAGCCGGAGGGCCTGCTGGCGCGGCTGCGCCTCTGGGGAGCGGTCGGCCATCTCGCGGCGCCGCTGGCCTTCCGGAGGGCGGTTCTGGCCGAGCACGCCCGGGCGGCGTTCGACGTGCTCGAGGCGACGAACTGGTACGCCCCGGCGGTGCTGCTCACAGGCCGCCGGGACCTGCCCTTGGTGACCCGCAGCTCGACCCCCGCCGCCTTCACCCGCGACGGCATGCCGGGCCTGCGCGACCGCCTCGACGGCGCCGCCGCCGATCGCCTGGAGCGTCGGCAGGCACGGGGCAGCGCAGGTCTGATCGCCAACACACAGGCGCATGCGGCGGTGATCGCCCGGGCCTACGGGCTGCCGGACGGGAGACCTGAGGCGGTGATCGGCCTCAGCCTGCCGCCGACGATCGCCACCGCCGCCCGGGCGGCCCCTTATCCGGACGCGGACGGGCCGGTCCGCCTGCTGTTCGTCGGCCGGGCCGAGGCGCGCAAGGGCTTCGACGCCCTGCTCGCCGCGGTGGCGATCCTGGCCGGGGAGCAGGCGCGCTGCGAGCTGCCGCCCTTCACGCTCGATCTCGTCGGTGTGCCCCAGGCCGACCTGCCGGCGGACCTGCCCGAAGCCGCCCGGAGCCGCATCCGGGCCTGCGGCCGGATCGATGCCCAGGGCTTGGCCGAGGCCTATACGGGCGCGCACATCGTGCTGGCGCCGTCGCGCTACGAGAGCTTCGGCCTCGTCTACCAAGAGGCCCTGGCCTATGGCCGGCCGGTGGTGGCCTGCGCCGAGGATGCGAGCGCCCGGGCCTTCGTGGGCGTCCCGGGGGCGGGGCCGCTGGCGCCGGCGGCCACCGGCCCGGCCCTGGCCGAGGCCCTGCGCCCGCTCCTGCGCGATCCCGCCCTGCGCTCGGCCTACCGGGCCCGAGCCCTGGAGGCGGCCGGGCGGTTCGACCGGGCGAGCCTGGCGCGCGAGACCCTCGACCTCTACCGCCGGGCGATCGCTCAGGCGCGGTAGGGCTGCAGCAGCGCGTCCCGCTCCTCAGGCCGCCCGCGCCCCGGATCCAGCGCCTCATAGCGTTGCGAGCGCGCCCGGACATGGATTCCGGTGAGCGTGTGGTCGATCGCCCCATGGAGCGCGATGAAGCTCTGCGGCCAGCCGCCGGGCAGCTCCGGCCGCTCGTGCACCCGGCCGGCATAGCGGACGACCATGCGGTTCAACCGGTACTGCACGTCGGGGTAGACATCCGACAGGATGCCGTCGACGCGGTTGCGCCGGGGAAGCCCGACCGAGACGACGTTGCCGGCCTCGGCGAGCGCCGCCAGCGCGGGGAGACGCGCGCCGGTCGCGGGATCGACGGCCTCGTCGGCGTCGAGCTGCAGCATCCAGGGACTGCGGGCGAGATCCTGCAGGGCGTTGCGCTGGGCGGCGAAGTCGCCGGCCAGCGGCCGGGCCGCCACCCGCACCGCGCCGGGGGCGAAACCCGGAACCGCCACGGCCCGGGCCGGGGCAGTCCGCGCGTCGAGCAGGATCGTGACATCCGCGGCCCAGGCTGCCTGCGCCGGCAGGGCCGCCAGCACGGAGTCCCGTTCCGCCGAGCGGCAGATCACGCCGAGCGAGACCAGGCGCTGTTCCGCGCTGTCGAGATCGTACAGGGCACCTTCCGCGGCGCGCAGGCTGTGGGGCTGCAGCAGGGCGGCGCGGTCCTCCAGGCCGAGAGGGCGGATGCCGCGGCCGAGGCGAGTCGCGGCGCTGCGCAGGGTGTAGAGGTCGAGGCCGTAGCCCGCCTCCGGGTCGGGGACGAAGACCGGCGCAGCCAAGCGCCCGGCGAGATCCCACCAACATCGTTCCGGGTCCGCATCCGGCTCGATCAGGACCCCGCAGGAGCCGCAGGCGGCCGGGAACACCCGCCGACGCCCGTCCGGGAAATCGAGCCGGCGCGTGCTGGGCGCCAGCATAGCGGCGGCGCAGACGAAGCACCGGCGCGGGCCGGTCACCGCCGGTTCCGGTTTGTCGCGGCGCCCTGGTGGCATGAAGCCGATGCCATACCTTGGCTGTTCCTCACGCCCCCGCCGCCCATGTCCATCGCTATCGATCCCTTGAGCGCGGCGCGCGCAGACCCGCGCGCCTCCCTCGCCATCGTCGGTAACGCGCCCGGGATCCGCCCGGCAGCACGCGCCATCGACGCGGCCACGCATGTGGTGCGCTTTAACAACGCTCCCGGCTTCGGCGGGCCCACCGGCTCACGGGTCACGCATCTCGCCCTGGTCAATCGCGGCGGCCAGATGCGCGAATGGCTGGCCGACCCCGGGTTCCTCGACCGCCCGGTGGTCCGGCAGGCCGAGGCGTTCATCCTGCCGTTCCCGATGCTGCCCGTCGAGGCGAATCTCCCCGAGCCGATCTGCTGGACCCGCGAGGCTTTGGCGCTGCTGCGCCCCCTCGGCAAGCCGGTCCATATCCTGCCCGAAACCCTGCACGAAACCGCGCAGCGCCGGCTCACACCCCATACGGAAGCGCGCCCCAACCCGAGCACCGGCTTCCTGGTCAGCCTCGCGCTCCTGCTCGACCGCCCCGCGGGCGCCGGCCCGGTCGACGTTTACGGCTTCGGCTTCGCCGGCTGGCCCGGCCACCCCTGGGCAGCCGAACGGGCCTGGTTCGCCGAGGCCGCAGCGGCCGGGCGCCTGCGCCTCCACCCACCCGTTGCGACGGACGCGCCATGACCACGTTGATCACCGTCCTGAAGAGCGGCGGCCGCTACGACGCGACCTGGGTCGCGCGCCTGGCCCGGGGCGTGCGCCGCCACGCACCGGCCTTCGACCGGATCCTGTGCCTGACCGACCTGCCGCTGGCCGTGGCTGGGGTCGAGCGGGTGCCGCTGCGGCACGGCTGGCCGGCCTGGTGGGCCAAGATGGAAGCGTTCCGCCCGGGGCTGGCGGAGGGCACGACCCTGCTGTGCGACCTCGACACCGTCTTCACCGGCCCGGCCGACGCCCTGGCCGAGCCCGGCCTCGCAGCCATGGAGGATTATTTCCACCGGGGCCGGCTCTCCAGCGCCCTCCTGCGGTGGCACGGGGAGGAACTCGCCGACCTCTACGCGACATTCGCGGCCAATCCAGACCACTGGATGACGCCCGGCTCCTGCGGCCCCGTGCCGAACGCGGTGCACGGCGATCAGGTCGTCATCGACCATCTCCTCCGCCGGAACGGTCAGTCTCCGGACTTCATCCAACGGATCCATCCGGGCCTGCTCGACTTCTATGATCCCCGGCGCGACGCCCATGGGCCGGTGGTCATCTTCATCGGTACCGCGAAACCGGATACGGCCGCCGGATCCGTCCACGCCGCATGGACCGATAGCTGAGTGCTGCGCCAAGGCGATCCGCACGGCCAGGCCATCGTTCGGTGCTTCAGCCGCCGGTTTGCCCTGTTCGGGGCGGACAGGGGCCAGATCACGACGGACCCCGCCGCCGGGGGGCCGCGTCGTCTTCCCCGATGGTGGGGCCTCAGGATGCCGGCTCGAAGTGGCAAGGCGATCCGAGACCAGCGGCGCCGCGGCCGCGGTCGGGAGAGCCTCGTCCAAGGCCGGCCACGCTTCGATTAGAAGCGGCGGTGCCATCCCGCGTGCCGGAACCCGCCCCATCGGTGCCCACCCCCATGCCACGCGAAGTGGCGATGCCAAGCGAAACGGCGATGCCAGCTGTAATGCCAGCGGTAGCCGCCCCACCGATGGTAGCCGAACCGGCGGTAGGCGGGGCCGTAGACGGAGGGGCGATAGGCGTAGGGGCGATAGGCGTAAGGCCGGACGTTCGGCCGGCACCAGCCGTAGAAGTTGCGGTGGAAGCCGGGGCCGCACCCGTCCCGGGCCTCCGCCGCCGGGGCGGCGAGCAGCACACCGGATACGAGGGCGAGGGACATGACGAACTTGCGGATCATGACGCGCTCCATGGGCGCCCGGCACGCGGCCGGACGCGTCGGGTTTCAGGAATGACGGGTTCAGTTCGGCCAGCAGCGACGGCCGTAGGGGCCGATGTGGAAGCCGGCTGGGCATGAGCGGCCGCGCACGTAGCCACCCCATTGCCCCCCGGTCCGGCAGCCGCCGTAGGGACCGCGGTGGCCGTAGGGGCCACAGCCGCCGTAGACCTGGATGATCTGCGCACCGTCGGACCCGGCGGACATCGCGTCCTGGACCAGCGGCAGGGCCGAGGCGGGCACGGCGAGGGCGGCCAGCAGCACGGCGGGGGCGAGGACCTTCAACATCGACGGACTCCTTCTGCTCGATGGGACCGGGACCGGCGCGATGCCGTCCCGTCCCGTGTCCCGGCAGCGGTCAAGCCGCGTCGGGTTGAGCGAAGGTTCGCGCCCGCGTTGTACCCGGATGTGACGGGTTCGCGCCGGAGCGTAACGTTATGTAACCGCCGCTTGCGCGGTGTTGCCGGCGGTCAGGCCAGGGCCGGCAGCGTCACGACGAGCCGCGCGCCGCCGGACATAGCGGTCTCGGCCACGATGGTGCCGCCATGCGCCTCCGCGATCTGCCGGGCGATGGCGAGCCCCAGCCCGGTCCCGCCGGTCCGGCGGTTCCGGGACCGCTCGACACGATAGTACGGGCTGAACACCGCGGACCGCTCGGCCGCCGGAATGCCCGGTCCGTCGTCTTCGACCACGACCTGGCAGGCCGACCCCGCCCGCGTCACCGCGACGGCGACAGAGGAGCGCCCGAACTTGACGGCGTTGCCGATGAGGTTGGCGACCACCCGGCGCAGGGCGACGGCGTCGCCGGCCACGGTCGCGTCCGGCACCTCCTCGCCCCTCAGGCTGATGTGAGCCCCCTGAGCGGCATGCTCGGCGACCTCGACCGCCACGATGTCGGCGAGGTCCACGGGCGAGCGCCCGACCTCGGCCGCGGTGCCGCGGGCGAAGCCCAGCGCGGTCTCGATCAGCGCCGTCATCGTGTCGAGATCCTCGACCAGCCGCGCCCGGCGCTCGGGCTCGGCGATGCCCTCGGCCCGCAGGCGCATGCGCGTCAGGTACGTCTTGAGGTCGTGCGAGATCGCGCCGATCAGCATCGAGCGTTCGCCCATGAGGCCGACGATGCGCTCCTGCATCGCCTGTACGGCCTGGGCGAGGCGCCGGATCTCGGGAGCGCCCTGCGGGGCGAGGGCAGGCTCTGCCGCGCGGCCGTCGAACCGGGAGACCGCTTCGGTCAGGCGACGGAGCGGTGCGAGTTCGTGCCGGGCGCCAACGGTGACGAGGCCGGCGACCGCCACACCGAGCACGGCCACCCACAGGCTGAGCGGCTGCCCGAGCAGCCACGGCATGAGCGAGTGGTGCCCCTTGATGGCCGAGATGACCAGCGTCCGCCCGTCCGGCAAGCGGTAGGTGGCCTCGGCCAGGCCGCCGATGGACCGGTGCCAGGTACCGGTCCCGGCATCGGCCGGCCCCTTGCCCCGGTAAAGCATGTCGGATTCGGTGAAGGCCCGGATGCCGTCGCTGGAATCCCCGGTGAGACGGTGCAAGCGCGCCTCGAGGACCGGCTCGCGGATCAACGCTGTCGCGTCGGGCGGCGCGTCCACGATCTCGGCTTTCAGCGCCTCGCCGCTCACGGCACGCAAGATGGCCGGCCGCTGCGCCGGATCCGCGTCTTTCAGCAGGGCCATGATGCCCGCCGCCTGGTCGAGGCGGGGGAACCGCGATCCGTAGGGCCAGTGTTCCTGGCTGCGCTGCCAACGGTCGATGCCGAAAGTCGCGACGACGAGGAGCGAGAGTGCCCCCAGCAGGACCAGCATGATCCGCCCGAGAAGGCCGACGCGCCCCATCACGGCGCCCCGGACTTCACCGGCGCCGCCAGAATGTAGCCGGCGTTGCGAACGGTCTTGATCAGGCCGGCGACGGTGCTGCCCGCAGCATCGAGCCTGTGCCGCAAGCGGCTCACCTGAACATCCATGGTGCGGTCGAAGGCGTCGGCAGTTCGGCCGCGGGTCCAATCGAGGAGCTGGTCGCGCGAGAGCACCCGTTGCGGCCGGGTGACGAAGCAATGCAGCAGGTCGTACTCGGCGCTTGTGAGCGGGATCTCGGCAGCCGGGTTGCCGGTGGTCACCGTGCGGGCGGCGAGATCGACGACGAGATCGGCGACGCTCAGCCGTTCGGACACGGCCTCAGGGGTTGCGGCGCCGGCTCCGCCGGCCCTGCGCAGGACGGCGCGGATGCGGGCCAGCAGCACGCGGGGGCTGAACGGCTTCGACACGTAGTCGTCGGCGCCCATCTCCAGGCCGAGCACCCGGTCGATGTCCTCGTCCTTGGCGGTGAGCATGACGACGGGCGGGCCGTTCGCCGCGCGCAGACGGCGGCAGATCGAGAGGCCGTCCTCTCCCGGCAGCATCCAGTCGAGGACGATCAGATCCGGCGCGGGACCCGCCGTCAGCAATTGGTCGAGGCCGGCGCCGCCGGAAAGACCGATCACGCGAAAGCCCTCGCCGTCCAGGTAACCGGCGAGCTGGGTGCGGATGTCGTCGTCGTCCTCGACGATGGCGATGGTCGTGCCGTCGGTCATGCCGCGAGGATAGACCGACGCGACGGCGCGGCAACGCGAAAACGACCGCTGTCACAAAACGTTACAAGCTGCCGGCATCGCGTCACATCCGGGAATTGGGCCGACCCGACGGTTCCGCACATCACAGCGGGGTCCCGATGGGCCGTGAGGAAGACGGGCAAAGACGCTGGGTGGAATCCGATCTCGGTCCCCGTTCTGGCCCGGTGTGACCACGCTTCCCGGACAACGTTCGGTCTGGCTCCGGCAAAGGCATGGATCACAGCCGGCGCAGATGAGATCGACGCGGATCGGATCCGGATCCTCTGCCCCTCCGGAGACGGATCCGACGCCGCGCTATCGCAACCGCCGACACGGACCGCATCGGCATCGTTGCCGTGTCAGGGGAGTGCTGCCGTCGTGGCTGCCGGGTCGCCCGGAGGATGGGCAGATCCAGACCGAGATCAGGTCGCCTGCTCGAGCTTCTCGCGCAGAGCGCTGGGTAACGCGGCGAGCCACTGCTCCTCCTCGCCTGGTTCCGGCAGCACATGGCCGAATTCGAGGACACCGAGGGCCGGGATGTCCGAGATGTAGACCCAGACGTCCTGGTCCGAGATGCCGAGGATCCCGCTGGTCTCCGCCATGATGCGCCGGAGCATCGCGGCCTTTTGCTCCCGGGTCCGGCCCGCCCGGATATCGGCACGCACCCAGACGTGGTCGGGAGAGGCCGGCTCGCCGCCGATGAAGATCGAGCCGGGCTCGACCTTATGGAAGAGGACCTGCACGAAGTAGCGCGGAGCGTTCGCCTCGACCGCATGGATGGCCGTGATACTCGCGACGATCGCGGCGCGCTGATCGGCCGTGAGGTCCTTCGCAGTCGAGAGGGCATAGGTCGGCATGGGCGTTCTCCCGATCGCTGATGCTCGGCGTGCCGCCCGGTCCGCCGGACGACTTCTCGCCGGCCGGCCGCCATCACGCAGTCCGCCGGCCGGTGGGACCAAGGCCGTGACGCCCCGCTCCGTTCCGTGCCGGGCTGGCGCCGACACGGAACGGCCGTCCTAGAGGCTCGGGCGCAGTCCCCGAACCGGGCTCAACGCCTCCAGCAGCGCGGCGACGTAAAGGATCGTCGATTCGGCCTGCCAGCTGCCGACGACCTGGACGTTGATCGGCAGTCCCTCGCCGCTCGTCCCGAACCGCATCGACAGGCCCGGCAGGCCCGTGACGTTCAGCGGCACGGTCGCGCCCTGGAGGTAGGTGGCGTCGACGGTCTGCCCATTGATGACGAATTCGGTGATGCCGTGCTTGTGGGCCGGGATCGGCAGGACCGGGGTGATCAGCGCGTCGTAGCGCCGAAAGTAGTCAGCGTAGCCGTCCCGCAGCCGCTCCGCCGTCTGCACGACCTCCACCGGCGAGACCTGGCGGGTGCGGATCAGTTCGGCGAGCCGTGTCGCATCCGAGAAGACGATACCGGTTGTCATGGCTCGGTGTCCTTCGCGATGAGGCATAGGGACAGAAGCTCCGCTGGATTCGGAGCTTCTGTCGGATCGGGGCGCACCGATCCGGGGCCGGTCTCCGCCCGCACGGATGCACGGTCGGAGGTGTTCAGGGACGGCCGAGGCTGTCGTCAGCCGTTCGCGAGACGTTCGAGAAGACGTTCGGCGGCGGGCCCGGACGAGGCCGGGTTCTGGCCGGTGATCAGGAGGCCGTCGGCCACCACGTACGGCGCCCAGTCGTCCGCCTTGGTGAACCGTCCGCCATTCCGCCGGAGTTCATCCTCAACCAGGAAGGGAACCACCTGAGTGAGGCCGACGGCCTCCTCCTCGGTGTTCGTGAACCCGGTCACCGATCTGTCCTGCACGAGCGGCGTCCCGCTGGGGGCCTTCGCATGGCGAAGGACGCCGGGAGCATGGCACACGAGCGCAATGGGCTTGCCGGCTCCCAGCGTCGTCTCGATCAGCGTGATCGAGACCGGGTCCTCAGCGAGGTCCCAGAGCGGACCGTGCCCGCCCGGATAGAACACGGCGTCGAACACCCCGTGGGTGACGGCTTCGAGCCGGGTCGTGTTCGCCAGCGCCGACAGGGCGTCCACATCCGCTTCGAACCGGCGCGTCGCGTCAGTCTGTGAAGCCGGCTCGCTGCTCTTCGGGTCCAGCGGGGGGCGGCCCCCCTTGGGCGAGGCGAGCACGATCTCCGCGCCTGCATCCTTGAACACGTAGTAGGGCGCGGCGAGTTCCTCCAGCCAGAAGCCGGTCTTGCGGCCCGTGTCGCCGAGCTGATCGTGGGACGTCAGCACCATCAGGATCTTCATTGTCGTTCTCCGTGGTCGTCGGGGTGGAAGGGTGGGATTCCGGGGGCAGACCGGTCAGGCCCGCGCCGCGCTGATTTCCGATGGTGTTGCGGACGCTGACGCGGTGTCAGCGTGCCTGAGACGGGCGCTCTGCGCGCTGCTCCCGCGCAGCCGCCGTCTCCATGCGCCGGAGTTCCGGGCTCGCGCGGCGGATCGCGTCGGCTTTGGCCATGCGGACGGCGCCGATGGTCTCCAGGGTGATCCTCTCCTGCGCCGCAGCCATGGGGATCGCGATCCTGAACGGCGTCGTGCTCACGAGCTACATCCGCAAGCTGGAGCGCGCCGGCCTCGACCCGCGGGAGGCGGCGACCCGGGCAGCCGAGATGCGGCCGCAGCCGGCGATGATGACGGCGCTGGGCTTCCTGCCGATGGCGCTCTCGTTCAGCGCCGGCCCCGAGGTCCAGCGCCCTCCGGCCACCAAGGTGATCGGCGGCCTGATCTCGGCGACCCTGCTCACCCTCGTGGTGCTGCCCGCGATCGACCCATTCGTGTCGCGGCCCCGCCTGCCTTTCGGCGGCCATGGGGCTGACGCCGCTCCCGGCCGGATACCGGGCCGATCCGCTGCCCGGACACGGGAGGGCCAGGACGTGTGAGCGCAGCCGCAATGGACACGCCCTCCCCTCGAGTGCGCTCGGGATCCGCCGGCACGGCCGATCGCGAGCGCGGAAAGCAGAGGTTCCTCCGCGGCGCAGTCCATGGGCACGGCTTCAGCCGCTGGACCGGCGGCATCGTGGTTCTCCGGCAGGCTGCGAGCGCCTCGCCTTCAGCCGGACACCACCTGTCAGCACGCGGCGCTAATACGTGGCGAACAGACGCGCGACCGCCTCGGGCTCGGACGTCACGGTCAACGCCAGGGCGAGCAGGATCCGGGCCTTCTGTGGGTTCAGGTTGTCGGCGCTGAGGATGCCGCGGTCGCGCAGGCGTGTGGTCAGCGGTACCACACCGCTTCCGGCCCGGGTCGACATCACCACCAGGATGCCGGCGGCGGCCGCCTCCTCGAGAGCGTCGGCCTCGGCCGGCGGGGTCATGCCCGGGGCAAGCCCGGCCGAGACCAGGCCGCGGGCGCCGGCCGCTCGGAACGCCCGCACGGCGGTACCGTCGGCATCGGCATAGCCGTAGGACACGTCCACCCGCGGCAGGGCGGGCAGCGTCCGGATGTCGAACGGGGTACCGGGCGCATGGGCACGCTCGGAGCGGCGGTAGTACCGGACGTGATCACCGTCGACTTGGCCGAGCACGCCGAAATCCGGGGTGCGGAAGGTTTGCAGCCGTGCGACCGAGGTCTTGGTGACCTCGCGGGCTGCCTGGATCTCATCGTTGAGCACCACGAGTACGCCCCGGCCGCGGGACGCCGGCGCAGCGGCGGTGCGGATCGCCGCAACCAGATTGAGCTTGGCGTCTGTGGACAGGGCGCTCATCGGCCGCTGCGAGCCGACCAGCACCACCGGCAGGTCGACCGTCAGGGTGAGGCTGAGCGCGTAGGCGGTCTCCTCCAGGGTGGCGGTGCCGTGCCCGATGACGATGCCGGCGAGGTCCGGATGCGCGGCGGCGGTCTGCGCGCACAGCAGGACGAGGTCGCGCCACTCGGCGAACCCGATCGCCGGGCTCGGCACCGCCCGGAACGGCACCGGGATCACATCGGCGACCGCGGCGAGTTCCGGGACCGCGTCCAGGATGCCACCGGCTTCCAGGCGCCGGTCGGTGGCGGTGTAGTCGAGGATGTCGAGGGCATCGCGCCCGAGGGACGAGATCGTCCCGCCCGTGCCGATGAACGCGACCTTGGGCAATCCCGCCCCGTATCCTGCCGCCATGCCGTGCCTCCTGGCTGCCCGGCCGACCGCCGGCCCCGCCAGGTCCGTGATGCCGTCTCGCACGGTCGCGGTCGACCCCGTGCGTGCGCAGGCGGGCGATGCGCCGGCCGACGGGACCCTCGTCAGGATACGCGATTCGGCGCGATCTTTGTCCGAACGGGATCGCGCCGGGCTGTCAGACGCCGGCCGCGACCCGCAGCGGGGCTGTCATTTCCGGTGTGCGGCCCACGGGCTCGGCGTTGCCATAGAGGCCCCGATGCTTCGGATTCGGGCTGAGCCGGTCGGTCAGGCCGATCACCGTCTCGGCCGCCCCAAGCAGGAGCGCGCCATCCGGCGCCAGCTGGGCCGCGAGCCGCGCCAGCACGTCCGACTTGGTCGGCGCGTCGAAGTAGATCAGCACGTTGCGGCAGTAAATCACGTCGAACTGGCCGAGCGATGTGAAGCTGTGCAGCAGGTTGAGCTGGCGGTAATCCACCATGGAGCGCAGGCTCTGTGCGATCTGCCACTGCTCGCCGACCTGGGTGAAATACTTGATCAGCCACTGCACCGGCAGGCCGCGCTGCACCTCGAAGTGGCTGTAGAGGCCGAGTCTGGCTTTCTCGATCACCTCGGTGGACAGGTCGGTGGCCACGATCTCGACCTGCCACCCGGCAAGCCGGGGCCCGGCCTCCTGGAGCAGCATGGCCAGCGAATAGGGCTCCTGGCCGGTGGAGGCCGCGGCGCACCAGATCCGAAGCCGGCGCTTGCTGGCGTTGCGCACCAGCGCCTCGGGCAGGATCGTGTCGCGGAACAGGTCGAACGGGATGCGGTCGCGGAAGAAGAAGGTCTCGTTCGTGGTCATCGCCTCGACCACGGCGCGCTCGATCGCCCCGTCCTGGCCGAGCTTGAGCGCACCGATCAGGTCGCTGAGGGCGGCGATCCCGAAGCGCCGGCAGACCGGGGTCAGCCGGCTCTCGACGAGGTAGCGCTTCTCAGCGGTCAGCGCGAGGCCGGAGCGCTGCTTGAGGAAGGTGCGCAGGTATTCAAACTCGAACTCGGTCATGACGGCTGGCCCGTGATCAGGGCGCGCAGCGCCGTCGCGAGTTCGGGGAGCGGCAGCACGGCCTCGGCAAGGCCGGCCCGGGCGACGCTGCCGGGCATGCCCCAGACGGTGCTGGTCGCCTCGTCCTGGGCGAGGACCGGGCCGCCCGCATCGGTGAGCGCGCGGGCGCCGTTGGTGCCGTCCGAGCCCATCCCGGTGAGGATCACCGTCGCCGTGGCAGCGCCGAAGACCACGGCCGCGTCCTTGAACAGCACGTCGACAGCGGGGCGGCAGAAATTCACCGGCGGCCCGTCGGTGAGCCGGATCATGGGACCGTTGGGTCCCGCCACGAGCCCCATATGGCGGCCGCCCGGCGCCACGTAGATCCGGCCCGCCTCCAGACGTTCGTCGGCCTTGCCCTCCGCGGCGCGCAGCCCCGTGCGGGTGGACAGGTGCTCGGCGAACACGGCCGTGAAGATCGGCGGCATGTGCTGCACGATCAGAACCGGCACCCGGCGCAGGGCAGCGGCGCCGATCCCCTCCAGCATCTCGCCCACCGCGCGCGGTCCGCCGGTCGAGGAGCCGATCAGCAGGGCGCGGGGCTGGGTGCGGTTGCGGACCTTGGGCCGGAGGGTGAAGGGTGTGGCCGGGCGCGGCGCCGGCGCGGCGGGGGCCAGCGCGGGCGCCGCATGGGCCGGAGCCTGTGCGGTCCCGGCGGACGGACGCCGCGCCCGGGCGCGGGCGGCTCCGAACACACGGACCCGCTCGATCAGCTCGACCCGGAACGTCTCCGAGGTGGTGACGCCACGGTTGCTCTCGGGCTTGGCGATGTAATCCACCGCCCCGAGGGCGAGGCATTTCAGCGAGATGTCTGCGTTCCGCGTGGTCAGCGTCGACATCATCACGACTTGAAGATTCGGGCTCATCGCCAGCATGCGCGGCAGCGCCGTCGTGCCGTCGAGTTCCGGCATCTCGATATCGAGCAGCACGACATCCGGGTCGTGCTTGGCCATCATCTCCAGGGCGATCCGGCCGTTGGAGGCGGTGCCGGCGAGCTCGAATCCGGCTTCGGCGATCCAGCGCGCGACGAGCCCGCGCACCACGGCGGAATCGTCGGCGATCAGCACCCGGATCGGAGCGGCGGATGTCGTGGATTGCGCAGGCGGACTGCGAAGCGGGACGACCGCGGGGCTCAGGGCCATAATGAATGCCTCAGGTACTGGGTCGCGGTTGAAGTCGGCGTCGGTTCAGGCGGCGTCGGCGACCAGTCCGACCTGTTCGAGCTTGGCCGCCAGGATGTCGCGGTCGAAGGGCTTCATGATGTACTCGTCCGCCCCCGCCCGAAGGGCCCGGGCGATCGCGCCGACGTCGTTCTCGGTGGTGCAGAACAGGACCTTGGGAGCCGCCCCCCCTTCGCTCCGGCGCAGGGCCTGGAGGAAGGTGTAGCCGTCCATGTTCGGCATGTTCCAATCGAGCAGGATCGCGTCGGGCATGTTCGCCGCGCACGCTTCGAGGGCGGCGGTGCCGTCCTCAGCCTCGTTCACATTCATGCCCAGGGCCTCGATGATCCGGCGCGCGACCTTCCGGATCACCGCGGAATCATCGACCACCAGGCAGGTCGTCTCGTGTGGCGCTTTCATACCCCCTCCTCACGCCGCCTTCGCGCCGGCGGCGCTGAAGCCGAGGAGCGCATCCACGTCGAGGATCACCAGCAGGCGGCCGTCGAGGCGGTGGACGCAGGTGGCGAGGTTGCGCCAGCGCGGATCCAGATTGATCGGCACCGCCTCGCGGCTGTCGGCTCCGAGCTTCAGCACCTCGCCGACGCCGTCGACCACGAGAGCGAAGGTCTCGCCGCCCTGCTCCAGACCGATCGCCATCTTGGGGCTGGCCTTGTCGCCCTGCGGCTCGGCGTCGGGCAGACCGAGGCGCCGGCGCAGGCACAGCGCCGTGACCACGCGCCCGCGCAGGTTCAGCAGGCCGACGATCTCGTTGGGCGCCAGGGGCACTGGCGTCACCCCGGAGGGGACGAACACGTCGTGGACCCGCTCGATCGCCAGGCCGAACAGGGTGTCGCCCACATAGACGGTGACATAATCGTCGGTGGGGCCGGTCTCGGCGCCGTTGGCATTGGCAGCCTGCATCAGAACTCTCCGGATTCGATCGTCGTAGGGCGGGCGGCGCCGGGATCAGGCGGCTTGCGAAACGGTGGTGGCGCTGATCTCGGCCAAGGCCGCGATCAGCCCGCTGCGGTCGAACTTGGCCACGAGGTCGCTGATCGCCAGCGACCGGGCCCGCTCCACCGCCTCCGCACCGACTGTCCCCGTGAGGCCGATCACCGGCAGGCCGGCGAGACGCGGCTCGCTCCCCCGCATGGCGGCGACCAGATCCAAGCCGCTGCGGCCCGGCATCTCCAAATCGGTGACCACGACCTCGATGCGCGGATCCGATTGCAGGAGCGTCAGCGCGGCATCGGCGCTCGCCGCGGTGAGGACCTGATAGCCCGCGGCCTTGAGCACCGGGCTCAGCATGTCGCGGAAGAAGGCCGAGTCGTCGACGAGCAGCAGCGTCGAGACCTGCTCCGACTTCTTCGGGCCGCGCGCCCAGTCGTCGTAGGCGAGCGGCAGGAAGTGGGCGATGTTGATGATGTCGGTGGCGCGACCGCGCAGCACTGCCGAGCCGATCAGGTCGGAGCGGTCAGCCGCGATCTCGATATCGAGGCGCTCCTCGACGATGTCGACGATCTCGTCGACCACGAGGCCCATCGCCCGCTCGCCGTCGGAGAACACAACCAGTGCCTGCGTCCCCTCGGAGCTGATCGTGATCGCCGGATCGGCCGGGACCAGCGGCATCAGCCGGCCGCGGTACTGGATCAGCGGTCGCCCGCCCAGCCACTCGACCTTGTTGCACTCGATCTCCTCGAGGCGGGTCACCAGCGAGAGCGGAACGGCCTTGAAGCTGCCGTGGCCACCCTTGAACACCAGCAGCGTGGTCTTGGTATCGCCTATCTCGGACGCCTCGGCCTCCGCGTCGACATCGGCATGGCCGCTGCTGCCCTGGACGCCCTGGGCGACCTGCCGGGCCACGCCGTTGGGGTCGACGATCAGCACCACGGCGCCGTCGCCGAGGATCGTATTGCCGGCAAACATGGGGATGTGTCGAAGCTTGGCCGACATCGGCTTCACGACGATCTCTTCCGTGTGGAAGACCTCGTCGACCAGGATGCCGAAGCGCTCACGCCCAACCTGGGCAACCACCACGAAGCCCGCCTGCTCGGTCTCCGCACCCTGGCCGTCCGATTGCCCGAGCAGGCCGGTGAGGGAGACGATCGGCAGCAGCCGCTCACGCAGGCGCAGCACCGGCGAACCGTTGATGCGCTCGACCCGCTGCGCCCCGGCATCGACCCGCACGAGTTCGAGCACGGCCACCTGGGGCAGAGCGAAACGATGCTCGCCAGCGCGCACGATCAGGGCGGCGACGATGGCCAGCGTCAGCGGGATCTTGATCGTGAAGGTGGTGCCGCGGCCCGCTGTGGTGGCGATGTCGATGATGCCGCCGATGGTCTCGATGTTCGTCTTGACCACGTCCATGCCGACGCCGCGGCCCGACACCGACGTGACCGCCGCCGCGGTCGAGAACCCCGCATCGAAGATGAACTTCGCGACCTGCGCGTCGGTCATCCGCTCGACGTCGGCCTGGGACGTCAGCCCGCGCTCCACCGCCTTCTTGCGGATCGCCGCGAGGTCGAGGCCCTTGCCGTCGTCGGCGATCTCGATCGTGATCGTGCCGCCCTCATGGTAGGCGGCGAGCCGGATCGTGCCGCGGGCCGGCTTACCCGCCGCCACGCGCCCGGCAGTCGATTCGAGACCGTGGTCGGCCGAGTTGCGGACCATGTGGGTCAGCGGGTCCTTGATCACCTCAAGGACCTGCCGGTCGAGTTCGGTCTCCGCGCCGACCATCACGAGGTCGATCTGCTTGCCGAGTTCGGCCGAGAGGTCACGCACCACGCGCGGCAGCTTCTGCCAAGCGCTGCCGATCGGCTGCATGCGCGTCTTCATGACGCCCTCCTGCAGCTCGGCCGTGACGTGGGAGAGGCGCTGCAGCGGAACCTTGTAGCTCGAATCCTCGTGCCGGCGGGCGATCTCGAGGAGCTGGTTGCGGGTCAGCACCAGCTCCGAGACCATGGTCATCAGGTGCTCGAGCGTATCCACGTTCACGCGGATCGTCTGAATCTTGCCGGCCGCCGTAGTCTCGGTGGCGACCACGGCCTCGGTGTCGCCCGCCGGCTCGGCCCTGCTCGAATCGACATCGGCCGGCTCTGGCTTGGGCGCCGCAGCCTTGGGAGCGGCCGGCTTGGGGGCCTCGACCTTCGGCACCTCGGCTTTCGGTGCTTCGACGGGGGGCGGAACCAGCGCGGAAACGTCCGCCTCGCCCGGGCCCGGGGCCGCCAGGAAGGCAGCCTCCAGCTCGTCGAGGGTGACTTCGCCCGGCTTCAGCTCGCGGGAGACCGGCTCCGGCAAGACCGGCTCGGGCGCGGGGGCCGGCGCGGCCTCGGGCTCCGGCTCGGCGGACGCCATGCGCTCCAGCTCCGAGATCAGGTCATCGTCGGAGCCCGCCGGCTCGGTGCCGGTGGCCTCCAGGTCGGCCAGGATCGCCTTGAGACGGTCCAGGGTCGAAAGAATCACCGTGACCGATTCGGAGGTGGCCGGCAGACCGTCCCGGAAGCGACCCATCAAGGTCTCGGCGGCATGCGCCAAGGCCTCGAGGCGCGGAAGACCGAGAAAGCCGCAAGTCCCTTTGATCGTGTGGACGAGACGAAAGATATTCCGAAGTATCGTCTGGTTATTCGGATCCTGCTCGAACCGAACCAGTTCAGCATCGACCGTGTCGAGGTGCTCCCCGCTCTCGGTCAGGAACTCACGAAGCAGGTCGTCCATAGGCGATACTCGTTACACGAAGAGGCTCTCGCGCAACGTACTTACTCACGCGGGGTTAGGGAAGCGTTTCGATCCCTTCCCCACCCCGTGGTTTTCCAGTTTTTTAGGCCAGCGCGGTGTCGGAAGCTTCGTCACCGGCCTCCGCGGGCGCCGCGATCACTGTCGGTGAGGCCGTGACCGTCACTTCATCACCTTCGATGGCGAATCGCACATCCATCGTGGCGGCCCGCGCCACGAGGCCGGCATAGAACGGGAGGATGCCGTGGGCGTCGACGGTGCCGCTCTCGGGGCTGCCGGCCATCAGCTCCTCGACATGGGGCGGGATGCGGGCATGCGAGCCCTTGGCCTTGAGCACGAGGGTCGGGGCCTCGCCGTCGCCCGAGACGGTGACGTCGATCAGCCCGCCCCGGGGGATCGCCGAGGTGGCGATCATCACGAGGTTCAGCAGCAGCTTGACCTTGTTCTTAGGAAACAGCGCCTGCGGCGCGCTCCAGGCGAGCTTGGTCTTCTCGTCGCTGAACATGCCCTTGGCTACGCCCTCGGCGTCGGCGAGGTCGATCGAGGCGCCCGCGGATCCCGCCGCCCCGAAGGCGATCCGGGCGAATTTCAGCCGGGCCGAGGCCTGCCGGGCGCTCTTGCCGATCAGTTCGAGGGCAAAGACCCGCATCGATTCGTCATCGTCGTCCTCCAGCACCTCCAGCCCGTTCACGATCGCGCCGACGGGGCTGATCACGTCGTGGCAGACGCGGGAGCAGAGCAGGGCGGCGAGGTCGAGGCCGTCGAGGGTCAGGCTGGGGGCGTTCGGGGAGGACATGGTGCGCTCCGGGCGGGCGGATCTGGGGGGCGAACACTCTGCGGGCCGGCTCGTCGCTTCGGAGCCGCCGATCCTTGGCCGCCCGATCAGCGGTCGAGTCCCCGCGAAACATGCCGCGCGGCCCGCCGGTCGGGCCGGGGGCGATGGACCGGTCCGCACGGATAAACGCCACGGCCGGCTTTGAAAAGCGTTACCGGCCGGCACCGGTGCCGGCCGCCCTCGGATCGGGTACGATACCGGCCAACACGCGCGCGTCGCAACGAGGACCGCGAGCCGTCCCGGCGCCCGAGGGCATCGCGGACGGCTCCAGCCAGGGAGGGATCGGCGTGCCACGCGAGACCGCCAGCCGCATCAAGGCCCCTAGCGCGTCGAGCCATTTTGACATGGCTCGCCGGGTGATCATGCGGACACGGCGCCCCCATGCAGCCTGAACCCACCCTGCTGGTGCGCCTCTGCCCCGGCCTGCACCTCGCCGACCCGAACGCGGCGCACGCTCGGCTCGCCGAGATCGAGCCGGCCTTCCCGACCGATTTCCTCACCCCGGCCTGCCGCACCCTGCTGCTCGGGCTCGCCGACCATTCGCCCTTCCTCTGGCAGGCGGTCACCCGTTCGCCGGAGCGCCTGGTCGCCCTGATGGGGCAGTCGCCGGAGGCCGCGAGCCGCACGATCATCGCCCGGCAGCGCGCGGTCGGCGTCGCCTGCGGCGACAATCCCGACCTGACCGAGGTCGGCCGCCGTCTCCGCCAGAACCGGGAGGAGCACGCCCTCCTGGTTGCGCTCGCCGATCTGGGCGGCTGCTGGGATCTCGACGCGGTCGTCCAGGCCTTATCCGATTTTGCCGATGCGTCGGTGAGCGCGGCTACCGACGCCCTGCTCCGGCAGGGGATGGCGGCCGGACGGTTCCGGCCGCAGGACCCGGAGGCGCCGCAGGTCGGCTCCGGGCTCGTGATCCTGGCGCTCGGCAAGCATGGCGGGGCCGAGCTGAACTATTCCAGCGACATCGACTTGGTCGTCTTCTACGAGGCCGAGCGCGCAGCCGCGACCACCGGCGGTGATCCCAAGGCCGTGTTCGTCAAGCTCGCGCAGGGCTTGGTGAAGCTTCTCTCCGAGCGCACCGCGGACGGCTACGTCCACCGGCTTGACTACCGGCTGCGGCCGGATCCAGGCTCTACGGCGGTGGCACTCTCCACAGGCTTCGCCTTCGAGTACTACCAGACGCTCGGCCAGAACTGGGAGCGCGCCGCCTTCATCAAGGCCCGGCCGATCGCCGGCGACATCCCGGCCGGAGCGGCCTTTCTGGCCGATCTCGCACCGTTCATCTGGCGCCGGCACTTCGACTTTGCGGCCATCGCCGAGATCCACGCGATGAAGCGCCAGATCCACATGGTCCGTGGGCACGACACGATCACGGTGGCCGGTCACGACATCAAGATCGGCCGCGGCGGCATCCGGGAGATCGAGTTCTTCGTCCAGACCCAACAACTCGTCTTCGGCGGCCGCAAGCCCACCCTGCGGGGGCGCCGGACCGTCGAGATGCTGGGCCGCCTCGTCGAAGAGGGCTGGATCGACGGACAAGCGCGCGACGAGCTCACGGAGGCCTATGGCTTCCTGCGCACCCTCGAGCACCGCATCCAGATGATCCGCGACGAGCAGACCCAGCGCCTGCCGACCGGCGACGCGGCGCTCGACGCCCTGGGGCGGTTCGCGGGGTTCGCCACCCGGGCGGATTTCGAGGCGGCGCTGCTCTACCACGCCGGCCGGGTCCAGGCCCATTACGCCCTCCTGTTCGAGACGACGCCCGGAGACGGCACCCCGGAGGACGCCCTCGTCTTCGGCGCGAGCGAGCCCGACCCCGCCACCCTGGAGAGCCTGGCGGCGTTCGGGTTTCGCGATCCCCGGCTCGCCTGGGAAACCGTGCAGGGCTGGCATGTCGGCCGCCGGCCGGCGCTCCAGGCTGGCCGGGCGCGGGAAATCCTGACCGAGCTGCTGCCGAGCCTGCTGCGGGCGCTCGGCGGCACCAACGACCCGGACGCGGCTTTGCTCACCCTCGACCGGGCGTTCGCCCGGATGCCGGCGGTGGCGGAACTCCTGGCGATCCTGCGCTCGCACGCGCGCCTGCGCCTGCTGTTCGCCGACATCCTGGGGACCTCGCCCCATCTCGCCGACACGGTCAGCCTCAGCCCCCACGTCCTCGACACCGTGCTCGATCCGGATTTCGTGGCGCCGATGCCGGCGCCCGAGCAGGTGCGAGAGCAGTACCGAGCGCTGGTCGGGCAGCCGGCGAGCCACGAGGAGGTTCTGGACCGGTGCCGGGACGCCACCCGCCAGATGGTGTTCGTCACCGGCGCGCGGCTTCTCTCCGGACTGATCACGCCTTGTCAGGCCGGAGAGGCCTATTCGGCGATCGCCGAGGCCACGGTCGCGCTGAACCTCGAGGCGGAGGCGCGCCGGTTCGCCCAAGACCACGGCGCCATGCCCAAGGGCCGGTGCTGCGTCCTGGCGCTCGGCCGGCTCGGATCCCGGCAGCTCAGCGCGGTCTCCGACCTCGATCTGGTGTTCCTGTACGACTTCGATCCGGACAACCGGATGAGCGACGGCCCGCGCCCGCTCGACGCGGTGGTGGCCTATAACCGCCTGGCACAGCGCCTCTACGCGGCGCTCACCACCGCCACCCGCCGCGGCCGGCTCTACGCAGTCGACCTGCGCCTGCGGCCCTACGGCAGCCACAGCCCGCCCGCGGTGCAGCTCAACAGCTTCGTGACCTATCAGCGCGAGGCGGCCGAGCCCTGGGAGCACATGGCCCTGACCCGGGCCCGGGTGGTGGCGGGCGATCCCGCGCTCGCCGCTGCCGTCATGACGGTGATCGCCGAGACGATCGCACAGCCACGCGATCCAGCCCGGGTCTGCGCCGCGGCGGGAGAAATGCGCGGGCTCGTCGCGGCCGAGCGCGGACATGCCGGTCCCTACGACCTCAAGCTCGCCCCCGGCGGCCTGTTCGACCTCGATTTCCTGGCTCAGTCGATCGTGCTGAACCACCCCGAGGTCCAGGCCGACGGATTCGGCCTCTCCGGCGAGGCGGTTCTGCGTCGGGCTGGCGAGCACGGCTTGTTGCCCGCCGCCATGGCCGAGCCCCTGGCCGAGACCTACGGCTTCCTCGACGCGGTCTACCAGTGGCAGCGGCTGGTGATGGCCGATCCCGGTGCGGTCCCCTCACACAGTGCGGCCCGGCAAATCGCCAAAGCTGTGGGCCTGCCGGATGCCCGCGGCCTCGCGGCGGAGCTGCATCGCCACCGGCGCCGGACCTGCGCGCTGCTGGCGCGGATCAAGCGGACGGTGATCGGGGTGCCGGGATCGTGACAGATGTCGGATCGTGACGGAAACACACAGCCTCAGGCACTTCGCGCCCGTTTCTTTCTGGCGCGCTTTCCCACGCGAGGACCACGCAACGGAACCGTTCCCCAGCCGAAACCGTCGACAAGCTCAACCCGCTCGGGCATTCAAGCGGGTGCGGGAGGCGACATGACGGGCGCGGCGATGTTTTCGGGGCCTGAGCGCGAGCGGATCGCCGCGGTGCTCGCCGAGATCGCCTGCGACGCCGGAGAGGTGCTGCGGCGCTATCATCGCGGCCCCTGCCCCCACGCCCTCAAGCCGGACGGCTCGCCGTCGAGCGCCGCCGATGTCGAGGCCGAAGCGCTGATCGTTGCCGCCCTCGCGGCGCGCTTTCCCGGGATCGCCGTCATCGCCGAGGAGGGCACCGCGGCCGACGACCTCGCGTTGCGGCCGGCCCAGAAGTTCTTCCTGGTCGATCCCCTGGACGGCACCCGCGACTTCCTGGCCGGAACGCCGGACTATTCGGTCAACATCGCCCTGGTGGCGGGAGACCGGCCGGTGGCGGCCGCCCTCGTCGCCCCCGGCCTCGGCCGGGTCTGGTGGTCGGGGCAGGCCAGCGTCGAGGCTCCCATACTCGAGGGTCGCCCAGGCGTGGGCCGGCCCGTGCATGCGCGCCCAGCGCCGCGGAGCGGCCTCGTCGCCCTGGGGAGCCGACGCCACGGCGACCCCGAGACCGCCACCTGCCTCGCCGCCCTGCCCGTGTCGGAGACCCGCCAATCCGGGTCCGCGCTCAAGTTCGGGCTGATCGCCGCCGGGGAGGCGGATGTCTACATCCGCTGCGGGCCGACCATGGAATGGGATACGGCCGCCGGCGACCACATCCTGACGGCGGCCGGCGGCTGCGTGGTGGTCCCGGGCGGCGGTCCGATCCTGTATGGCCGCTACCGGGCGAGCTACCGCAACGGCCCGTTCGCAGCCCTCGGCGACCCGGATCTGGCCGCAGGCGTCGCCCTCCCCGCCCCCGGCGGAAAAGGCCGGTCGCCGGAGACCCGCCTCAGCGCGGCGCATCCCTGATCGGCACGTCCAGCAGGTCCTGTAGGCCAGGCCAGGCCGCTTCCGCCTGCCGGGCCAGGTCGGGGTCCGCCAGGAACCGGGCGCGCCGCTCCCCGTCCCGGAACAGGTAAAGACGCTCGCCGATCACCGCGAAGACCAAGGGGTCGGCATCGACCAAGCGCCCGTCCAGGATGCCGGCGGCGTCGAAGCCGCCGAGCCGCGGGGTGTAGACCTCGGGGTTGTCTCGGAAGGCAGCCCGGTCGGCGCCGCTGGCGAAGCGCCAGACCCGGCCGCCCCAGGTCAGCTCGAACCGCGCAGAGCCGGCCAGCGGTCCCTCTTTCACGAAATAGCTGACCGGATCGAATCCCTCGAGCGCCAGCAGCTCGATCATCGCCAGCGACGGCTCGGCCGTCGCTGGCACGCAGGCCGTGATCAGGATCGCAACGAGGACCCGTAGCGGCGCGATCCGACGCAGGTCGAAGATCCCGACACGGATCGAACCCGGAGCGGGGGCGGCGTCAGAGCGCGTTAACCACATCTTGCGGTTTTCCTCCGAAGCTGGTCCGACGTATCGGTCCGCGCCGTCCCGGAGAGCGGGCCCGTCGTGAGGCCGATCCCGATCGAGGTGCGGCCGAGACCGACCCGTGAGTGCGGCGGCCTAGATCCGCCACACCAACCGTTACAGCATCGCCCTGAAAGGTGATCACCGCCTTTCGGAATGATGCGGAGTCGAAGACCGGCGGCATCGGCCCGGATCCGATGCTGCCGTCGAACCGCGCGAGGAGGCAACGATGACGGCACGAGACGAACGCGGCACCCATCGCCGGCATCTGCTCCGCGCGGGCCTCGGCTTGGCACTGGGTACGCCGCTGGCGGGCCTCGCCGGCCTCGGCACGGCGCTGGCGCGCGGCGAGGACCTCGACACACCCGAGACCTTCCGCCCCGGCGAGATCGTGGAATCCGGCCACCGGTTCTTCGGCTCGGTCTCCCGCGGCCTGGCGCTCACCGTCGAGGAGGCGGGGCGCCGCTGGGGTGAGCCGAACGGCTACATCCTCGGCCAGGAGGGCGGCGGCGCGGTGGTGGCCGGCGTCCGCTACGGCGAGGGTACGCTCTACACCCGCAATGCCGGGCAGAAGAACGTCTACTGGCAGGGGCCGTCCCTCGGCTTCGACATCGGCGGCGACGGCGCCCGCACCATGATGCTGGTCTACAACCTGCCGAACGTGCGCGACCTGTTCCGTCGCTTCGGCGGCGTCGACGGCTCGGCCTATCTGGTGGGCGGCTTCGGCATGACCGCGGTGGTGAGCGACCGCATCATCGTGGTGCCGATCCGCAGTGGCGTCGGCGCCCGGCTGGGCATCAACGTCGGCTATCTCAAGTTCACCCGAGAGGCGACCTGGAACCCGTTCTGATTGATGAGCGTAGCTTGAGTTCGCCCCGGCAACCGACCTGGGTTAGACTGATCCTCGGCCGGGCCTTCCGGCTGCATGCGCGGGCTGCTCCCTCGTGATCGAAACCGTGATGATCTTCGCGCTGGGTTTCCTGGCGGCGAGCCTGTGCGGCTTGCTACTGCTCCCGGCGCTTAACGCGCGTGCCGCGCGTCTGGCACGGCGACGCGCCGAGGCCCGGCTGCCGCTGTCGCCGGCTGAGATCGCAGCGGAGCGTGACTTTCTGCGCGCGCAGTTCGCCGTGCAGCAGCGGCGTCTGGAACGTCGGGTCGAGACCGTGCAGGCCAAGCGCCACGAGGATCTCGCTGCGATCGGCGCCGGTGCGATGCGGGCCGCCGCCCTCGCCCGCGACGTGGCGGCCCGCGATGCCGAGATCGCGCAAGTGCAGGCTAAGACCCGGGAACTCGAAACCGAGCTGACCAGCGCCCGCGAGGACGGCACCGCGAGCTTTGCCACGCTGCGTGCCCTTGAGGAGGCGCATGCGGACCTCCTCGACAGCCTCCTGGCGGTTCGGCAGGGCCGAGGCGCCGATCAGCCGCAGAGTGAGAAGTCGGCCCTGGCGGCTGAGCGCGACGATCTGCGTGCCAGCTTGAAGGCGGCCGAGGAGGCCCTCGCGCAGACTCTTGCGGACCGCCAGAGCGGCTTCGAGGGCGAGAACGCCGATCTCCGCAGGCGGATCACTGAGGTCGCCGACGCCCTAACCGGTTCGAACCGGATGCCCGAGGCGGCGTTTCCCGCTCCGCAGCCCGAGCGCGTCTGACCGAGCCGCAATGGCTGATTGTCACTCAGAAACGTTTGCGGATTGCCTTGTTTCGACCATGCAAAGGCATCATCGCAACCGGGATTGATCCCGACATTCCTGACCCCGAGAGATGGTACGTATCCTCATGCGCCTGAAGCCAATCCTTCTCGCCGTCGCGGCGGCCTCCGCCCTGACGCTTCCGGCCGCGGCGCAGCAGTCGAAGCGCGGCAACGAGACTCTCAAGAAGTACTGCACCGGGGATTATCTCACCTATTGCGGCAACCTCGCCCCCGACGATCCGGCCACCGATGCCTGCTTCCAGAAAAACTGGAAGAAGCTCAGCGAGAATTGCCGCCGGGCGATCGACGCCTACGAGGCCCAGCAGCAGCAGGACGCCCCCGCCAAGGGCAAGCAGGGTGCCCAGGGCACCAAGGAGCGGCGCGGCTGAGGCAAGACCCGGACGCGTGTGGCGGCTCCGCGCTCGCGCCGGCGCCCGGCAACCGCTAAGCTAACGCTCCCGCCGGCTATCGAGCGCCGGCGCCGAGCCCGTCGGACCCGCGCGCGATGCTGTCGTCTCCCGCCCTGAAGCTCCTTGCCGTGTCCGGCCTCGTCGCCCTGGCGGTCGCCGCCTGCGGACGGCGGGGCGCTCTCGAGCCGCCCCAGACGGCGGCGCCGACGCCGACGGCCCAGGCTGGATCCGACGCGGTCAACGGCCGCCGGACCCTGCCGGTCTCGGTCGGCCTCGGCGGCGGTGCGGAAGAGCCGACAGCGGCTGGCGTGCGGGCCGGGGACGAACTTTCCATCGCGGCGGTTCCGCCGGGTGGCACCGGGGCGCCGATCGAGACCAGCCGCGGCGCGAAGCGCGGTTACCGGGTCCCTAAGGAGCCTTTCATTCTCGATCCGCTGCTGTAGACGGCTTCTGCCGGAGCCCCGCCCCGCACCCGTCGATGGGTGCCCGCCGGCAGGCGGCTGGGATGTTTCACGGGAAACACCCCGCGCTCCGGCATGCTCGAGAGACTCGGCCGAGATGCACCATTTCCACTATCGCGAAGGCCGCCTGCAGGCCGAGGACGTCGACCTGACGGGCCTCGCCGCGGAGGTCGGCACGCCGTTCTACTGTTACAGCAGCGCCACCCTGGAGCGGCACTACCGCGTGTTCGCCGAGGCTTTCGCGGGCGACGACGCGCTGGTCTGCTTCGCCATGAAGGCGAATTCGAATCAGGCCGTGCTGCGGACCCTCGCGGCCCAGGGCGCCGGCATGGACATCGTTTCCGGCGGCGAGCTGCATCGGGCGCTCGCGGCCGGGGTCGATCCGGCCAAGATCGTGTTCTCCGGCGTCGGCAAGACCCGGGACGAGATGGTGGCCGCGCTCCAAGCCGGGATCTTCTGCTTCAACGTCGAGAGCGAGCCGGAACTGGCCCAGCTTTCCGAGACGGCCGTGGGCCTCGGCCTGACCGCCCCCGTCTCAGTGCGGGTCAACCCGGACGTGGATGCCGGCACCCACGCCAAGATCTCCACCGGCAAGTACGAGAACAAGTTCGGCATCCCGATCACCCGGGCGCCGGCGGTCTACGCCGCGGCCGCGACCCTACCGGGCATCGCGATCCACGGCGTCGACATGCATATCGGCAGCCAGATCACCGACCTCGCGCCCTTCGCCAGCGCGGCACGGCTGCTCGCCGACCTCGCCCGGCAGCTCCTGGCGGCGGGTCATCCCCTGCGCCACATCGATTTCGGCGGCGGCCTCGGCATCCCGTACCGCGACGACAACGCCCCACCGCCCGACCCCGCCGCCCTGGCCGCGACCCTGCGGCCGCATTTCGCCCCGCTCGGCCTGCGCCCGGTCTTCGAGATCGGCCGGATGATTTGCGGCAATGCCGGGATCCTGCTGACCCGGGTGCTGTACGTGAAGCACTCCGAGGGGCGCACCTTCGTGATCGTCGACGCCGCGATGAACGACCTGATCCGCCCGACCCTGTACGAGGCCTATCACGGCCTGCGCCCAGTCGCCGAGCCGGGGCCGGACACGCCCCGCATCGTCGCCGACGTGGTCGGCCCGGTCTGCGAGACCGGCGACTACCTCGCCCTCAACCGCGAGATGCCGGCGGTGAAGGCCGGCGACCTGATCGCCGTGATGAGCGCGGGCGCCTACGGGGCGGTCCAGGCTTGCACCTACAACACCCGCGCCCTGGTGCCGGAGGTGCTGGTGCGCGGCGACCAAGCGGCCGTGGTGCGGCCGCGGGTCAGCGTGGAGGCGCTGATCGCCCTCGACCGGATGCCGGACTGGCTGGCGTGACCGACGCTCCCGTGGGCTCGACGGCCCCGCGGGCGGGCGCCGCGCCGCTACCGCTGTCGATCTTCATCATCGCCCGCAATGAGGCGGATCGGATCGGCGCGACGATCCGGGCGGTGCGCGACCTGACCGACGACCTCGTGGTGGTCGATTCGGGTTCCACGGACGGAACCCAGGCGCTCGCGGCTTCGCTCGGAGCCCGGATGATTCACAATCCCTGGCCGGGCTACGGCCCTCAGAAGCGCTTCGCCGAGGAGCAGTGTCGGCACGTCTGGCTCCTGAACCTCGACGCCGACGAGGTCGTCCCCGCCGACCTCGCCGCCGAAATCCGCGCCCTGTTCACCGCCGGCGAGCCGCGCCGGCCGGCCTGGCGAATCGGCATCGCGGAGGTCTTCCCCGGCGAGGGACGGCCTCATCCCTGGGCCTACAAGCTCACGCCGGTGCGGCTCTACCGCAAAGACCGGGGGCGCTACGCCCCCTCCCCGGTCCACGACCGCGTCGCCCTAGAGCCCGGGGTCAAGCCCGGCCGCCTCCGGGGCGTCATCCACCATTTCTCGGTGCGCTCGCTGGGCAACCAGCTGGACAAGCTGAACCGCTATTCCGACCAGCAGGCGGACGACCTCGAAGCCCGCGGCGTGGTGATCCCCACTTGGCGCGTCTTCGTCGAGCTGCCGGGCAATTTCCTCAAGGCCTATCTCGGCCGACGCCACGTCCTGCGCGGCACCTACGGCTTCCTGACGGCCATGAACTACGCCATGTCGCGCCATCTGCGCATCGCCAAGCACTACGAACGCCGCCGCCGCACAACGACCGGCCCGGATCGGGTTGACCCGCCCGGTCCGACCTTCTAGAGCCAGAGCGCCGGAGACGTGGCCGAGCGGCTGAAGGCACTCGTTTGCTAAATGAGCATACCCCGAAAGGGGTATCGAGGGTTCGAATCCCTCCGTCTCCGCCAACATGACTCGACACCACTTAAGTGGTCGCGATTGCTAGCTTTTCCAAAATTTTTAATTTCGGTTTGCCCCCGATTTGTCCCCGCACGGCGACACCGGCTTCTGCTTCTGAAGGAACTCCATCCTCGCGCCGTCAAGCTTCGTGACGCTGCCGATTCGCTTGAGATGAAGGAACGATCGTTCCTTCAGCCTGCCCTGCGCTAGGCAATCGGAAGGAACCGTGTGGCGCGACCGGCAACGCCGACGATCTAGGCCGTCGCATAGTGGAGGGTACCGCAATCGACGATGGATCGCGATGACGGCATCGTCCTCTCATCCGAACGAAGGTGGGAGAGGCGCCCCGCCCATCGGTTGGCGGCCGCCCTATTGCCGCTCCTTCTCCGCCTTTCCGGAATCGCGCTCCGACAAGGCTGGCATCGGAGATCGCCGAACTGGGAGCGGCGGCTCATCATCGGAACCGGCGGAGGCCGACGAAAATCAGGTGACGAGCACCTCAAAGGAGATTGACCTGCCCTCCTCCTTGCGGAACTGTTCCCCAGGGTACGAAATGGACATTCCCTCGAAGGGAGCCGCGCATGCGGCGCCTGGCCAATATCTCGGCTTCGCGCTTCAGCCGGTACGCCTCTGCCATCATCTTCTGACGGCTCCGCCGGGGGCGCTCGTCTCGCTCGAGCACCTAGTGCAGTGACGCGGACGGAGGATTCACGCACACGGTGAGACGTGCGAGTCTGTGCGATGGCTCAGACGGTATGCGTACTCCTCGATGCGACCGACGCGGCACGGCTGGCCGCGATCGCCAGCGACCGCTCCCGTCCGCTCAAGCACACCCAGCGCGCCCGCATCGTCTTACTCTCGGCCGAGCGCCTGAGCGTCCAAGATGTGGCCCGGCGGGCGGGCGTCAGCCGCCCGGCGGTGTGGCGCTGGCAGCGGCGCTACGCCGAGGCGGGCGTTGAAGGTCTGCTGCGTGACAAGACGCGTCCGCCCGGGACACCACCCCATTCGACCGAGACGGTCGCCGAGGTGCTGGCGCTGACCGGCTCGGAGCCGCCGGGC